>JAIFMW010000085.1:10184-28935 GCA_020048105.1 Deltaproteobacteria bacterium
GCCACTTCCAACGGCAATGTGCTCTACGCCAGCGGCGAAGAAAGCGAGCGCCAGATCAAGCTGCGGGCTCAGCGCCTGGGGGCGGAAAACCCGGGCATCCATCTCTTCGCAGAAACGGATGTGCGGCGCATTCTGGAAGTGGCCGAGCGGATGAAGCCTTCGCTGCTGCTGGTGGATTCCATTCAGACACTTTTCGACCCGGACTTCGAATCCAGCGCGGGAAGTGTCAGTCAGGTGCGGGGCTGCGCGACGCTGCTGACCCGCTGGGCCAAGACCACCGGCACGCCGCTGGTGCTGGTGGGGCATGTGACAAAGGATGGCAGCCTAGCCGGACCAAAGGTCTTGGAGCATTTGGTGGATACTGTGCTCGCCTTCGAAGGCGACCGCCATCATCATCATCGCCTGCTGCGCGCGCTAAAAAACCGTTTCGGCGCCGCCTTCGAGCTGGGTGTTTTTGCCATGACGGGCAAGGGTTTGATACCCGCCGAAGGCAATCCCTTCTTTCTCGATGCGGAGCCTCGACCCGGCTGCGCCGCCACGGTGGTGCTTTCCGGAACCCGCCCGATGGTGGTGGAAATCCAGGCCCTGGTGGCCTCGGCGGGGCTGGGCATTCCTCGGCGCACAGCCCTGGGTATCGATGGCCAGCGCCTTTCCATGCTCTGTGCCGTGGCCGAACGTCGCGGTGGGGTGCAACTCCATGACCGCGATGTCTACGTCAACGTGGCCGGTGGGCTGGAAGTCGAGGATCCCGCCGCCGATCTCGCCGTCATCGCTGCACTCACCAGCAGCGCCACGGGGCGCATCCTGGCCGACAAATGTTTGTTCATGGGCGAAGTGGGCCTCACCGGCGAAGTGCGACCCGTGGCTCAGTTACCCCTGCGCATTCAGGAAGGCGCTCGCTTAGGCTTCGAGCGTGCCGCCGTTCCCCGCATGGGTCTAGAGGGTGGCAAAGGGCTGGATCTGATCCTGGAACGCAGCGTCGAACGGCTTCGAGGAAAGGATTGGTTAAAGGCCAAGGCCGAAGAAACGTCCATGGATGACCACGGGTAAACGCCGGTATCACTTGGATTTTCGTGCCTGCCACTGCTGATAGCGCTGCATGTAGGCCGGAACGACTTGGTCGGGATTAAGCCCAACTTCGGTCACGTAGGCCGAAATAAAGCCCCGCAAGATTACGGGTGGTAAGGGAATATCGCCGAAGCGCTCATCCTCCATCGCGCTTAAATAATCGAGCCGAATGTGGGTTTGAGATGCCAAGTGTTCCAGAGAGATATTCACGGATTCCCGCACTCCCCGCAAAATGGAGCCGTCTACGGGCAGATGTGCCTCCAAGACCGGCGCAGGTGGGTGGACCAAGCGCTGAGTTTGTGTGTGAATCCGGCAGAGTTCTGCATAAGCGGCCTCAATCTGGTTCAGGGCCTGCGTTCGGGCTTCCGCCGAAAATTCATCCATGGAAGGTGCCGTAAAACTCCCCTCAGCGTTGCCATAGACGCGCATGAGCAAGTGGTAGGCGTGGCTGATCTCATCGATCGTGGCGCCGTCGGGTAGTTCCAAAATTCTAAGGCAACGCTGTTCGTTCAGGTGTTCCATGAGCTAGGTGACTCCCCTAGGATGGGCGGTGAGGATTTTTTCGGTGACCCGCTCCAAATCTTGTTGCAGGGTAAAGGCATGACCGTGGTTGATTGCGGGAGTCTCCTGACCAAACTGCATCCACAGGTTTTTGTCGTAGCGGATGTGGCCCGCGTAGGTGGCGGGTATGTGGAAGAACTTGTTGACCATGCTCTCGACCGCAAGCCCCATCTCCACTTGGCGGTATTCCCGCACCTGATTGAGCACCACATGGGGCTGAAGTTTGGCGTGTTCACGGGTCAACCGATCTGAGAACTCGCTGGAGAGGGTTCGAAGGTGGGCGATGAAGTCTTTGGATGTGGCGATGCCATGCTCTGCGCGTTCCTTCCAGATCGCATTGGCGCGCTCGCGGAGCCCCACCGAGGACAGCACATTGCAGAGCAGGCGGTTATGGAGCGTTTTCAGAAACAGGTAAAAGTTCTCGATGGACATGGCATCGGGAGCCACCACTGCCACATGGATATCTGCCAGCAGGAAGGTATCCAGCACGTCGTATTGGGTTCCGGCTCCCAGGTCGAGAATTACATGATCCGCGCGCAGGAGTTTGATGTGGCGGAAGAGCTTTTGCTTCTGGGTGAAGGTGAGGCTGTCTGTATTAGAAGAATTAAAATTGCCTGGAATGAGGCGCAAACCCTCGATTCGAGTGTCGATGATGATCTCTTCCAAGGGCGTGCGTTGTTCAAAGAAATGAGCCAAAGAGGTGGCGGGCTTGCGGATACCACAATAGGTATGCTGGTTCGGGCCACCGTAATCCGCATCCACCAGAATCACGTTGAAGCCCCGCTCTGCAAGGCTGATTCCAATGCCATTGCTCATTAGGCTCTTGCCCGTACCGCCCTTTCCGCCGCCTACCGCCCAGATCTGCATTGTTTATCCATCAAAATCTAGATCGACTCTATCAGAGTCCCTGACCATTTCAGCTAGCGCTGGCGGTGAAAGTCCCTGCGGATAGGAAAGACCAAGGTATTCACAACGCAATGGGTAGGAGCATCTGCGTCCACTACACTAGGTAGATGTTCAAGGTTGTTTGGTTAGTCCTTTGCTTTTCGCTGGCGGCGCAGGCCCGCCCCACCGAATGGGTTTTTCTGTACGAAAAGGCCGGGTTTCGGGCTTACGAACACAAAGGCCCACCACTTGCCTATAAGGCTGAAGGCATTCTGGATCTGCCTCTTCCGGAGGTGGCTGCGGTGTTGGTTGATATACCGCGCCAAAAAGAATGGGTCCATCGCCTGGCGGAGAGTCGCGTGCTCGAAGGCAACCCACTCTCGCGCAGCGTGATCTACAGCCGCTATAACCTGCCGTGGCCGGCCACCGATCGGGATGCCGTCATCGAAAGCACGGTCGCCGAGAATATCAAGCGAGCCGAGGTTCACGTCCGCTTTCAGAATTCGACTTCGCCAAGCGCCCCAGTTCGCCGGGACTGCATCCGAGTTCCGTTGAGTGAGGGGGCTTTTTCCATCAGGGACACTGGGCAAGGCACCGTCTTTGTTAGCTACTCCATCAGCCTAGATCCCGGCGGATGGCTGCCAGACTGGATTGTGAGTGTGTTTGTGCGAGATGCACCTCTCAGCACCCTGCAAGCTTTCAGGGCTCAGGTAATCAAAACACGCGGACAATACAGCGATTTTATAGCCGCTCAAAAGGCCCGCTGGTCCAGTGATCAGCGCTAGGGCGCTCCGAGAACGAAAAACCATTACAACCTGGCGAGCAGGCTCTCTAGGTGCTCAAAAAACAGCGCCGGGGTTTCCACTGCGGGGAAATGACCCGCGCCATCCAGCGTAAGGATCGTGGACTCCACACGCTGTCGGGGACCCCAATAAGGTACCAACGCTCGGATTTGGTTTTGTCCTACCAGTTGCCAGCAAGGGCAGGGCGAGGGGCGGATCTGTTGTACCTGACCAAGCGCCTGATTGTAGGCATAGAAGAGCCGCAGGTAGTGGAGTGCAGCCTTTGGTTCAAAATCGAACAGCTCTTGCTGAAAGGACTCGGGGTAGCGAACCTTTGCCTGAAGAATGGCTCGGCGGACCAGGAATTGTCCCCATGTGGTGCCCTGCGCGAGGCCAAGCACCATGCGGTTCAAACCGGGTGCCAGCAAGGGCCCAAGGATGGCGGGGAAGGACAGGGGCGTTTCGACCAAGAACAGGGCGTTAACCAAGCGCGGATGACGCTGGGCAAAGGCCCAGGCCGCAATGCCACCCATGCAAAAACCGACGATGGGAATGGGGTCCGAGGGAAGGGCCTCGACCAAATTATCCAAAAACGAATCCAGATCTTTGGGCAGCAATTCGCCCTCGGCCTTTCCCAGCCCAGGCCATTCCAGAATTCCACAGCGATGATTCTCGCGAAAGGATGCGGGCAGCCAGGAATACACAGAGCCCGCCTGGGTGTTCCAGCCGGGAAAGAGCAGGACCGGTTGGCCGGTGCCCAACCATTGAAGTGGAGGTCGCATAAATTTGAACCTACCATCCATGGGGCCAGGGAGGGGATTATGTACGCAGTTCAATTCACTCCGTGATGCCTTCAGGAAGGAACACCCATGCGATCCATGACCGCCTATGCCGAGATTATCCATCCCCTGGATCGGGGCCAATTGCGCTTGGCGCTGCGCAGCGTGAACCATAAGGCACTCGATCTGAATGTGCGCATGCATCCAGCTCTGTTTCCTCTGGAGAACGCTATCCGGACCGCCATCCGGGAGGCTGCCTCTCGAGGGAAGCTGGATCTGACGCTCGAAGTCATGGATGAACCCAGTCTGGAGCCCCAGATCAATCGATCCTTGCTGAGGAGCGTGGCCAAGACCTGGCAGGAGGACGCCGAATGGCTGAACCTGCCGCCCCTGACGGCCGAGGCGTTCTTTCGTTTGCCAGGCGCCTGGCTGCCGCCCACGTCGGATCTGGCCGAACGCTTGGAATCCGCTGTTCTCGAGGGCCTGAAGCAGTTACTCAAGGCATGGAACGATGGGCGAGCTCGGGAAGGCCAACGCCTAGAAGGCTTTTTCCAAGATTCGCTGAATCGTTTGCGCACCTTGGCTGCCTTCATCGAAACCGAGGCCGTGGCACAGGCGGCCGAATTGCCAGAGCAATACCGCCAGAAACTCGATCAGATTCTGAAAGACGCCCAACTCCAAGGCCAATTGCCCGCCGAGCGCTTGATCGCCGAAGCCGGAGCCTTGGCCGAACGTCAGGATGTGCGCGAGGAGCTGGTGCGACTTCAGTCCCACCTGGACGATTTCGCCGAGCGCCTCAAGAAAAGGGCATTAGGCGGCAAAAGCCTGGATATTTGGTCTCAGGAAGTGCTAAGAGAAATAAATACTTGCGGGTCTAAGTGCAAACGCCTTGCCATGACTCGCGCCGTCATGGAAGCCAAGGGCGTGCTGGATCAGATCCGCGAGCAGGGCGCCAATCTCGAGTAACAGAGGGTCGCTTATTCCGATTTCAGCGACCGCTGCATGAGTCGCTTCACAGCATCTTTGGGATCGGAACCCTTGATCAAGCGGGCAACCTCCAGCGTGATGGGAAGCTCGACGCCGAAATGCTTGGCCATGGCGAGCGCGGCTTCAGTGCTGGTGACGCCTTCGACCACTTGTTCGCCCATGGAGGCGGCCGCGTCAGCGGGGCTGATGCCACGACCCACCATTTCGCCAAAGCGCCGGTTGCGGCTCTGGGCGCCAGTTGCGGTGAGCAACAGATCTCCCATGCCAGCCAAACCCATCACGGTTTCGGGGCGCCCGCCCAGCTTTTCCACGAGTCGCGACATTTCGGCCAAGCCGCGGGTGAGCAGCGCGGCCCTGGCGTTATTGCCAAAGCCCAGGGCTTCCACGAGACCCGCCGCAATGGCCAAGGTGTTCTTCAGGGAGCCGCAGAGCTCGACTCCAGTGATATCCCGCGATAAGTACAGGCGCAACCGAGGGGTGGCCAAGAGCGCCTGGATTTGATGGGCCCTCTCATCCTCGATCTCCGAGGGCAGCGCCAAGACGATGGCCGCCGGGAGATCTCGGGCCACTTCATCGGCGAAGGAAGGCCCTGAAAGCACCCCGACGGGAATGCCCAGAATGGGACCGAGAGCCTCGGAAAGGCGCTGGTGTTTTTCCTTCAAGAGCCCCTTGCTTACATGGATCAGCAACTCGGGCCGTTGGGTTGTCGTGGGGGCCAAGCGTTGCCAGACCTCGGCAGAGATCTGCGTTGGCAGGGCGCTGATCCAGATGGGCGCCGAAAAGGCATGCTCGGGATTGGTGTGGGGGAGGACGGTTGGGGGAAGTTCGACACCTGGCAATCGTGGGTGGCGGCGGGTCTCATCCAATTCCCGAATGGCCTCAGGCGGATGTCCCCAAAGCGCGACATGCGCGCCTTGACGGGCCCAGGCAATGGCCAGCGCGGTGCCCCAGGCACCCGATCCAAAAATGCCGATATCGGGATGGCGGTTAGGCATTGGGGGCTTCCTTTTTGCTGCCCCAGAGCTTGGATTCCGTGCCGTTCATCAAGCGTTGGATATTCGTGGCATGGCGGCGCACCACCAGCATGGGCAGCAGGATCCAGGCCACGATGCCGTAGCGGGCCAAGTCTCCCATTAAGAAGGGCAGGCAAGCCCAGGCGCCCAAGAGGCCCAAAGCCGCCGGAATCACCAGCAGGGCAGCCACAACGCTCCCCAGGCTTACATAACGGAAGATGCCCAACAAAAGCGCAAAGGCTCCGAGGCTTGGTAGCACCATGGCCGGGTGGTACCCCAGGATGACCCCCAGGGCCGTGGCCACGCCCTTGCCGCCCTGGAACTTCAGCCAAGGCGTGTAGATGTGCCCCGCGGTCGCCGACAAGGCGATCCAGCTCAGGGCCTCGGCCGGGAACCCGAGCTGCTTGGCCAGAAAGACCGGGGTGAAGCCCTTGGCGGCATCCAGCACCAACGTCAGGATGCCCAGCCATTTACCACCGGCCCGCATGACGTTCGTGGCGCCGATGTTGCCCGAGCCCTGGGCTCGAACATCGCCTTTCCCGGCAAGCTTCACCAGAATGAGCCCAAAGGGAATGCTGCCAGCGAGGTAGGAAGCTAGGCACCAGAGCAGAAAGGTGTTTAGGGTCGGCGTATGCATGGTTGAACTTTAACGCACGCGCGCCTTGGCCGCACCTCTCAGGCCATGGCCCGCCGCAGGAAATCCAGGGCTTGGTTGGTGGTCCGCACTTGGACATCGATCCGCTGGCCGGGGAAATGGCTTTCCAGGCTAACGGTTCCGCCAGGACCGGCAACGGCAATAAAGCTTGTGCCGAGGGGCGCGGAGCCATCCCGGTCTTCGGTGGGTCCCGCGTTGCCGGTGATCGCCAGGCCCCAATCCGCACCCAGTTGATGGCGAATACCCTCCGCGAGTGCCCGCGTGACCGTTTCCGACACGGTTCCATGGGCTTGCAAAAGATCATCCGGAAGGCCCACCAGTTGAGTTTTGGCCTTGGCCGAATACACCACCGCGCCCCCAAGGAACGCCGCACTGGAGCCGGGCACCGCGGTGAGCAGAGCCGCCACGCGCCCTCCCGTCATGCTCTCGGCCAGGGCCAGGGTTTCTCCTTTTTGTTGGAGGCGTTCGAGCACGGTGGATTCCAAGGTGCCAGGGCCGGTGCAGATACGATCTGCGCCCAGTTCCAATTCAAAGGCC
Organism: Deltaproteobacteria bacterium; assembly: GCA_020048105.1. Taxonomy (GTDB): domain Bacteria; phylum Acidobacteriota; class Holophagae; order Holophagales; family Holophagaceae; genus JAYREN01. Next base: position 17,452 of record JAIFMW010000085.1, read on the forward strand.
ACGCGGGCGGTTTCCAAGGCAACGGCATCCTTGCTGCGAGCCACCAGCTCCACCAGCCCCAAGCTGGCGAGGATGGCCCAATCCAAGTGGCCATGGGCTTCCCGCAGCGGTGTGGTTCGCTCATCCAAGGCGCTTTCGCCGATGGAGCCCACCAGCATGCGGAGCGTGTGAATGGGCTCACTGGGCTGCAAGCGGGGCTCGACGTGATCCTCCCACATCCGCTTCATCTCCCGCGGCACGCCAGGCAGCAGCACGATCTGCTTTCCGGGAAAGCCTTCGGGGCTATCCCAGAAAATGCCTGGAGCGGTGCCAACCGGGTTCGAGAGTGCTTCGGCGCCAACGGGAATAAGAGCCTGCTTGAAGTTCGTGGGAGGGCAGGGGCGATTGCGATTTCGGAAAAAGCCTTCGATGTGCTCCTTGATGGCCGCATTTTCCACCAGAGGTGCGCCTAAAATCTCGGCCCAGAGTTCCTTGGTGAAATCGTCAAACGTAGGCCCAAGGCCACCGGTGCAAACGATCAGATCTGAGCGATGCAAGGCCTCTCGAAAGAGGGTTAGAAGTTCATCCCGAACATCCCCCACCGCACTCTTTCGATGAAACGAGAGTCCCAGATTCGCCAGCTGCTGAGCGATCCAGACCGAATTGGTATCCGTCCGTTCGGAACTCAGCAATTCACTGCCAATGGCGATAGCTTCAATGCGCATGGGACTCTCCATAACCAGAATACGTCCGGATTTAAAAACGCCCCGGCAAGCCGGGGCGTTTTTAACGTGAAGAAACCCAATCAGGCGTGATGTTCCAAGGATTTCTTGCGGGCTTCGACAATCTTGTCGGCATCGCGTCCTTCGAGTTCAGCCAGGTGATGGAAGGTCCACGTAAAGAAACCTACGCCCATGGTCTGAGAGCGAATTTCAATGATGAGATCGTTCATTTCGCTCTGAGGCAGGTAGGCATTCACCACATCCCAACCGGGCCAGTTTTCCTTGGCATCGAACCCAAGAATCTGTCCCGCGCGATGGCCGGTCACCGTGCGCTGAGCCTTGGAAGTGTGCTCGGAGGGCACAGAAATCTGAACTTCCAGGATGGGTTCCAGCAGCACGGGATTGCACATGGGCAGGCCTTCCTGCATGCCGATACGGGCGGCGGTCTTGAAGGCCATGTCGGAGCTATCCACATCGTGATAGCTGCCGAAGAACAGGCAGACCGTGAGATCCACCACCGGGAAGCCCAGGGGCCCCTGTTTGCAGTAATCGATGACGCCTTCTTCCACGGCGGGGATGTAATTGCGGGGCACCACACCACCGACGATTTCTTCGGTGAAGTGCACGCCTTCGCCACGGGCGAGGGGCTTGATACGGAAATGGACATCGCCAAACTGGCCGTGGCCACCGGTCTGGCGCTTATGGCGACCATGGACCTCACAGCCCTTTTTGATGGTTTCGCGATAGGGCACCAAGGGTTTCTCGGCGAGCACTTCGACGTTGTACTTCGATTTCAAGCGCGCGACGCCGTTCTTGAGGTGGATTTCACCCTGGCCCCAGAGGATACGTTCCTGCGTTTCAGCATTCTGCTCCAGGTGGAAGGACAGGTCTTCTTCCACTAACTTGGCCAGGGCGCTGGAGAGCTTCACTTCTTCGCCACTCTTAGTGGCCTTAAGGGATATGGGCAGCACGGCCTGGGGCGCAGCTGGCCATGGCAATTCCAGGGGTTGAGCCTGGGTGGTGAGGCCGTGTCCGGTCTTGATTGGGTCCATGCGACCCAAGGCCACGATTTCACCTGCAACGGCCTTGTTGAGCTTTTCTTGTTTCTGGCCGAAGAGTTTATTCATGCCCGAGATGCGAACACCTCCGAGCGTGGCGCTATCGGCGATTTCACCCTTCCAAACCCGCACGTAATTCTGCTTGCCAATGTGCATGGCGTGGACGGTTTTCCAAACCTGCGCCAAGGGTGCATCCGTGGGCAGATCGTTACGAACAGCCGTGGCGGTATATTCAGGCGCTTCATGGCGGAGGAGCTTCAGGATGCGGCGCACGCCGCCATCGCGTTCGGCGCTACCGAAGAGCACGGGCACCAGCTTGGCGTCCTGGAAGCCACCGCGCATGACCTTGAAGACTTCTTCCATGCCGGGCAGGCGTTCTTCGAGCAACGCGGCCATGAGATCGTCGTCCAGCGCGCAGATCTTTTCCAACATTTCCATGCGGGCAGCGCCCACTTCATCTTTCAGGTTATTCGGAATCTCGATGCGGGTGGATTCTTGATGGTGGTTGTAGCGGAAGGCTCTTTCAAAGGAAAGGTCGACATAGCCGTTCAGGCTTTCCCCTTCGATGATGGGGCATTGGCGCAGCACCAGAGGGTTGGCGGACCAGGTCTGGAGGGCTTCGACGGTGGCACCGAGATACTTGGCCGCATCGAGGCCATCCATTTTGTTTACGAAAATCAGGTGGGGAATCTTGTGGTCATCGAGGAACTTGAGGATTGGTGCGGCCATCATGGCGCGGTTGGGATCGGGCTCCACCACGACGACCGCAGCATCCGCCACCATCAACGCGCCGGTCATTTCCTGAAGGAACTCCACGGAACCGGGGCACGAGATGAATGTCCAGGATTCATCCAGGTAGTTGATGGTGGCCACATCGGCATCCAGGCTCATCTGCCGGGCGCGAGATTCGGGCGAGAAATCACCCACGGAATTGCCTTCCTTCACGGAGCCCTTACGCGGGAGGGCACCAGAGGCGAAGAGCAAGCTTTCCATCAGCGTGGTCTTCCCGGACGTGAATGGGCCAACGATGGCCGCGACGCGTGGGGCAGAAGGGGGTTTGGGCACGACGTTTCTCCTTTGAGTTCCGTAATGGATTAAGGACTGCCGATCCGATTGCTTCAGCCCAGTTTTACTGCCTGTCCCCAATCTGGCAACAGGAAGGACGAGCACAGGCCGTGGGTTTGGGCCTAAAAACAAAAAACCCCGTGAGCTACGGGGTTTTTTGGGGGGTGTTTTTAAAAATCTTATTCCGCTCGGGTAACGAGATCGTGAGTTTCAGGATCTGGCAGTTCCCGTTGGAACCAGGCATCGAGGGTCTTAACCTCGTCAAAAACCACTTCAGCGCCGCCTTCGAGCAGTTCCTCACGGGTGCCAAAACCCCAGGTGACTCCAAGCGGTGTTAAGCCGAACTCTAGGGCCGCTTGCATATCGTCGCCACGGTCACCCACCAGATAGCCGGAGCCGCAGAGCGCGCCGCCTTGGGCGATGGATTTCATGAATTCGATTTTCCCCGGCCAAGGTTGGTCGATGGCGGGGCCAAAAATCTCATCGATGATCAGGTTGAGATCGAGATTATGAGCCACCTGCCGGGCGAAGGTTGCGGGCTTGGCGGTGATGACGTTGATGCGGTGATCCTGCCGCTTGAGCCGCCCCAACAACAGCTGCACACCATCGTAAACCTGGTGTTCGAAGAGACCCGCTTCCCCGAACACCTTCCAATAGTGCGCCATGACTTCATCAATCCGCTGCACCTGAAGGCCCAGCAGGCTTTGGAAAAGCCCACGCACGCTGGGTCCAATGAAGGGTCGAATTTCAGCGGGCGTGGGGCATGGCAGGCCGAATGTTCTGCAGGTATCACCCACGCAGTGGATCACGCCAGGAAGCGGATCGACCAAGGTTCCATCCAGATCGAAGCAGATCATGCTCATGGGACACCTTTGAATGCGGGGGAAGCATACAACCTAAACAAAGGGGGCGAGCCCCCTTTGTTTAGGTTCCGTGTCAAAAAAACCAATTCAGTTCAGGTTATTTTGCGACGGACCCTTATGTTGGCTCGAAAATGAATCGGCCAGTTCATTTTGCCCAAACGACTCAGTGTCGATAGGCCTTGATGGCATTGTCGATCAGGACCAGAGCTTCCACCCGGTCAGCCCAGCCTTCGCTGTGCACGTCCTTGGCTTCTAGGTTCTTGTAGGTCAGAAAGAAATGTTCCACTTCGCGCAGCAGATGGGGCGCCAAGTCCTTGAGTTCGTGGACGTGGGCAAAGTTGGGATCATTGGCGGCAACGCTCATGATCTTGTCATCCTGGCCTTTGTCGTCCCGCATCTTGAGGGCACCGATGGGACGGCTTTCGATCACTACGCCAGGGTAGGTGGCGCCCTGGATCAAGACCAGGATATCGAGGGGATCGCCGTCATCGGCCAGGGTGTGGGGAATATAGCCGTATTCAGCGGGGTAATGGATGGGTGAATAAAGCACGCGATCCACCTTGACTAGGCTGGTGACGTGATCGATTTCATACTTGATGCGTGATCCAAAGGGGATCTCCACCACCGCGTTAACGAGCTCGGGGGCCTTTTTGCCGGGCCCGATCATATGTAAGGTCATGCTTTCCTCCAAATCGGTTTCAAACTATCTGACGCGATGAGCACGTCCACCGTTCCAGCCTAGTGGAATTAGTTGCCCGAAGGCAGGCGGATATGGACTTTGGTGCCTTTGCCGACCTGGCTCTCTAGGTAGAGCAGCCCGCCGTGGGCTACGAGAATACGGTGGCTGACGGCCAAGCCAAGCCCCGTGCCACCGCCGAAGGTGCTAAAAAAGGGATCAAAAATCCGGCTGAGCGTTTCCGGGCTCACGCCGCAGCCATTGTCATCGAGCACGAGATGCCAGTGCTCTTGGCCTTCGATTCGCTCTTTTGAGGCGCTCAATCTGAGGCGGGGGCAGGGGCGGTCTTCCAGAGCGCGAGTCGCGTTCTGAAGCACATTGACCGCTACTTGGCGCATCAGATTCGGATCTGCGTTCCAGATGGCTTCGGAGGGAATTTCGTTTTCCCACTGCACAGCCTCATCGAGTCCGGAAACGGTTTTGACTTCATCCCAAAAGAGTCTCAGGTGAATGGGCTCGGGTTTAGGAACCAGATCCCGGCTAAAGGTCAGGGTGTTGGTGACCAGCGTATTCATGCGCTGAACGCCTTCCTGGATGCGCTGGGCCAATTCCAGCTGAGGGGGCTGTTCGCCGAGATCCTCCACCAACATCCCGGCAAATAGCGCCAAACTCCCCAAGGGGTTGCGGATTTCGTGGGCCAATTCCGCAGCCATGAGGCCCATGGCCTGCAGCCTTTCTTCGCGAGTCACTTGTTGGGCCCGAAGATGCGCTTCGGTGACATCACGCAGGGTGATGATGCGCCCGGCCCTCGGCATCTTTGAAATGGCGAAGGCCGGTGGGGGAATCCAGTTCCCAAGGTGGGACGCCGTCCTGGAAAGAACCCGTCATACCCTGGGGGCGGTTGGTGAAACGCAACTCGCCTTCATTGCCCAAAACCCAAATGGCAAACGGCACAGCCTCGATGACCGTTTCCAATTCGTTGCGCAGGCGGCCTAATTGATCCTGCAGCGCCTCGTAGCGGTGCTGCAACTGCTCACTGGCCGCCGTGAAAGCCTCGAAAGCCTCCAGGAGTTGTTTGGATTCCGGAGCGCCGCCCGACATCAGGTCCGGGTCCAATGAAGATCAAGAATGCGTTGTAGAGCATCTCGATCCTGGTTCTTTGGTTCATCCGCGACAATTTGGCGAAGCCCCAATTCCACCCGTGGCGTGCCAATGGCCAGCAAGGCGCGGGTAATGGCCACCCGGAGTTCCGTGGGCTCGGCGGTGGAAAAGATTCGCCCTTTGCGGCGAAGCAACTCTAAAAGAGCAGGGCCCGCCGTGGGTGAAGCGATGAGGCCAAGGGCTTCCACGGCCTTGATGCGAACCTTCAGGCTGGCTCCGCTTTGTTTGGCCAGTTCCAGAATGCCCATTACGGCCGTGGAGGCCTGAATCTGGCCGAGGCCAAAGAGTATTTCGAGCTGCGTATCGGGATCGGCGGTGGGCAAGGCGCTCAGCAAGGGGGCGCTGGCGGCAGGTCCACCCAGTTTCCAAAGCGCACGAATGGCCGAGGCCCGCACGCGGGCATCCTTATGGCCTAAGCAACTAGCAATGGGCTTGATCAGCCCCGCATCCCCCATATCGGCCAGCAGGTTCAAGGTGTTGCGGACGAAGTACCACGTGGGTGAGTACAGTCCTTCCAGCAAGACGGGAACCGCGATGGGACCCATCACGCGAATGACATCGAGGAGCCGCCCACGGCGCCGTCGATCGGGTTCATCACCAAGGACTCTGGCCAGTTCTCGCGCGGCGGGTTCGCCCAGAAATTCAAAATAGGGAATCGCATCCGTTAAAACTTTTTCGGGTTCCACTCGGTGAAGGTAGTCCATCGTGCAGACCATCAGATCCTCGGCCGAGAGCCGCCCTCTAAGCTTCGCCAGGGCGAATCCCCGCCATTCCTGTTGATCATCCAGGAACGAACACAGGCCTTCGATCTCCTGCATCAGTTCTCGCACCATGGTGAATTCTTCGTGCACAACCATGCATTCGAAGACATGCTCCAGGGCCTTGGCCGTGTTTCGGTGAATCGCGTGGATGGGCTCCCATCCAAAGTGTGCCGTCAGGCCTTGGATCAATGGGCCCTGTACTTCCAGCGGAAGGCCGGGATCACGCATCCATTGACTGATCACCACGAGATCCCGGGTGGCTTCCTCCCGCCTCGACACGTTCTCCGAGGTGAGTTCGGCAAGGATTCGCTCAAGAATTTGCAGGAAGGTATCGAACTTCTCCAAGTCGATCAGATTGCGAAGCAAGGCCAACCGTTGATCCGGGCCAATCTGCCAAAGCGTTTCCCCTTCCAGCGCCCGCTGGATTTTTTCTTCAAGGCTCTGATGGTCCCAATCGACCTGATGGATCAGCTCTTGGACGCGACCAGCATCGAGGCCATCGCTCCCCAAATGGGCCTTCAAATGGCTCAGGATCGTCTGTTGATGGGGAGAGGTTCTCAGTAGATCGAGCAGAGGATCCTTGACGTGGGCCCATGGCAGATCCGCCTGCAGCAGTTTTGATGTCGCTTGGCTCAACAGTTCTGGGGCCAAGGCTTGAAAGGCCAAGCCCAAGCCTGCGGGCGCCGCAGGTAGGCTTGGCAGCCCGGCCATTACGGACCACAAGGAACTTCCAGAGAGCGACAGCAACGCCTGCTGAAGGGCCTCTCGCTGAGGTTCGGAGGGCAGAGCGCTGCCCCAATCCAGATCACGGGCAACCGGGGCCAGAAAGGCCAGATCGGCAGGGAGCAAATCCGGGGCCGCGGGAATGCCGGTCCCTGGGGCTTCAGGGTTGCCCGGCTGTTCATCTAAAAAACTCAGACTGGATTCGGCTTGAGCCGAAGCTTTTTCCCGCGAGGCCAGGAGGGCCGCTTCGAGGGCCTCTCGCCAACGCTCCATCATTTGGGGCGCAGTTTCAGGAAGGCTCGCCGCTGCGACCTCGCCGCTGTTCAGGGCCGGGGCTTCTTCCTGGCCACCTGCACCGGTTTCCTCATCGCCTTCTCGGACGGCCTTGTATTGAATCTGCCCGAGCGTGATATGGCGGAGTTGCTGGTCGGCCATGACCTTGGCCACGCCGCCCATTTGTTCGAGCTTGCTGGGTTTCAGGATCAGGATCTTCAGCATCTCAAGGAGTTCATCCGCCGTGACACCGCGTTGAATGATGAACCCGGCAATCTCCCGTTCGGAGAGTTGACGCGCCAAGGCGGCGGTATGCATGTTCTGGCCATCGAGAGGAGCGCCATCCACGAACAACTTGCCGTTGGAAGCGGCGATGTGCAGCGATGGCTTATCGGTCAGCCACGTGCCCAAGCCTTCAGTCAAGGAGCGCAGGGCCTCCTGGGATCGCGGATGGGCATCGGTGTACATCAACAAGGATTTGATGGCCATCTGGAGAATTTGAACCAAGTCGAGAAACTTCATGGCTGGCTTTCCATCATGGGGTCGCTCCATTCTCGGCGGAGTTGCGCGTAGTAATGAACGAGAAACCGGTATCGACGTTCACCTTCGGTTTGAGCCGGCACAGTGTTCAGAGAATCCACGATACCCCGGGCGAGTTCGAGCCAGCGTTCCCCTTGGGTCAAAATCTGTCGGGTCTCAACGGGGCCGAAGCCACCGCTGATGCAGTTGAAGTGAATCATGCTGGCGGCTCCAAGCTTGCTCAGCTTATCGGCATCCCACAAACAAGCTGCCTCAATTGGTTCCAGCCGGTGGGAGAGGTGCAGGCCCACGTGGTGCAGAATGGCCTGTTTCACCATTGGAATCTTGGCCGCTGGGAAATCCGAGCCCGCGAGGATGCCATCGACCGCCGCCACGGCGTCTTGGGCGTGGTGGTCTTTGCCTTGGGGATCATTTAGAAACTTGCGGACATCGTGCAACCAAGCCGCGCATTCAAGGATTTCCGCATCGGCACCCGCGAGTGGTGCCAGCCATTTCGCAATCTTCACCACGGCGAGCGTGTGTTCGAAACGGTAGTTGAAGATCGCCCGGGGGCCATTCTCGGTGGGGTGAGAGCTTCGCCAAAAGCGAATAGAATCCGCCTCGGAATGAACCCGCAGATCCGCCTCGCAGACCACACGCCAGGGCTTCAGTGCTTCTTTCACGGTTGGACGACCTCCACGGATGCCATATCCATTGTATGCCAGGGTTCCTGGGCGAATTTTGAAACCCAAGACGATCTAAGCGCATACATTCGGTATGCGACCAGCCCTAGCCATTCTCCCGCTAATGCTCCTGTTTGGCTGTTCCAAGCCGGTATTTCTGTACGACCCAGAACCCGGGAAACCCCTGAACTTGGCTCGCGAACTTGCGCTCGATCCGCGCCGGGACCTCCTGTTTGTGTTGGAGGGAAAGCGCACTGCGGACCCTGGCCCCATGAAGGAAGTAACCTTGCGGGAGTTGGAGGCTAAGGGCTATCGCATTCTTCCGAGCGAACAATCTGCCAAAGCGGGGCTCTGGATCGATGTCATCGCCTTTATGGATGGCGGGCGCGGCCCGGGCGCTGGATCCATGAGCAAGGGTGGTGGTCGTGGAAGTGGAGGAATGGGAGGTGGTCGCGGTGGAAAAATGGGTGGTGATGGCGGTGGTTCCAGGCGGGGCGGCGGCAGTTTGAACGCGCCACCAGATCAGCCTTCGCACCCTTCGGCCTCCGGACTCGGTATGGTGTATATCGTTCAATTGGTGGATCCAAAATCCGGTGAATTGATCTGGTACGGAAAGATGGATGTGGACGCCGCGATCAAGAAGCAGGGCTCCGACCGACCGCAGTCCATCCAGGATCAAGTTCGCCAATTCCTGGCCCCGCTGCCCTCGGCGCAGACCGAGGGCGTGGCTATGCCTTCCGCAAAGTAAGCACCGTTAATTCGGGTGCCACCAGAAAACGGTTGGGTGGCCCCCAGAATCCCGTTCCCACACTGGTATAGATCCACAAGGCTCCTTGCCGATTGAGTCCCTTCGGGAATCGATAGAGCGACGGTATGAAAAGGCTCCAGGGGAAATACTGGCCTGAATGGGTGTGCCCGCTCAGTTGAAGCGCAATGCCGCCCTTGTCAGCACTCTCGAAGCCCGTGGGGGGATGAAAGAGCAAGAGCTTGGTCGCGCCCTCGGGCACGCCGGTGATCGCCTTGACTAGGTTGGGCCCCTCGCCATTGCCACGCCGGCCTTTGCCAGCAGGATCCGGCATGCCAATCACTGCCAGACGCGCATCCCGCTGCTCGATCACAACATGCTTGTTATCGAGAATTTTCCACCCCAGCCCCTTGAGCAGCGGAATCCATTTCTCGATGCCGGAGTAATACTCGTGGTTGCCAGTGACAAAGAAAACCCCATGGGTGGCATTCAGCTTGGCCATGGCTTCGGCCTTGGCCTTCACACCATTGGCTTCTCCATCCACCAAATCACCGGTGATGGCGATGAGATCGGCCTTGAGATCATTGGTGCGCTCGACAAGGCGCTGCACCTTGGCCATGGGCACCAGGGGGCCCAAATGCAAATCCGAGATCTGCACGATACGAAAACCATCCAGCCCCTGGGGAAGCCCTGCGATGGGTACATTCACCTGCTTGATTCCCGGTTGCCGTACCGCCATGACCAACCCCACCAGAACCGACAACGCGGTTGCCCCAAGGGCTATCTGAAAGGCCCATAAGCCAACCGGTGCCGAGGTCCACCGGCGCACTAAGGCCTGCGCGAGGTCGGCCACCGCAAGGTAGACCAGGTAGGTCGAAACGAAGCTGAACAGCCCATAGCTAATCCAATAGAGGAAATCAGCCTGATGGTTGGCCAGGCGATTGATCAGGGGTACCAAGAACATCGAGCCCAGAAAGAGGCCGAAAAAGCCCCAAACCAGCCTGGGATGACGGGAAAGGGCAGGGCACAGGCTCATGGAGCGCCGGGCCATGTAAGTAAAGGCTCCTCCTAGAACCAGGAGTGCCAGGCCGATGGAAAGCAGGATTCGTAGCATGGCTCCATGGCACCACGGCGGGGCAGCCGACGCAATCCGAGCGAAAAGACTTCACGACTTCGCGAGTGTTTTTCCCGTGCGAAGCCACGAAGAAAAGCCAGGATTATGAGCTTGTTTTGGGGCAAGGTTGTTCTCAACCTAGACCCGACCCTTCCTGGAGTTCCGATGCCAGACCCATTTGATCTCGCGCGGTTGGAACTAACGGATGATTCCGAATTCCTTCGATTGCTGCGAGAGCATGCGGATATCGAGGCTTTGCGGTATCGGGACGGCGAGTATTTGATGCGCGAAGGTGAGGATTCTCAGGAGGTTTTCCTGGTGTTAAAGGGAGCCTTCGTGGTGGAGCGAGCTTCCGTGCGACCCGATTTGCCGCCGGTGATTCTCGCCACGGTGCTTTGCAACCCAGACCAGCCGGGCATCGTGGGGGAGATGGCGTACTTCGATACGCAACTTCGTTCCGCCTCGGTGCGCAGTTCGGGCGGCAGTTTTATTTTGCGGCTGAAGCCCGCGCACATCGATGCTGTGATTGCCGGCTTCCCAGGGCTTACCCGCGCCATCTGTGCGCAGTTTTCCAGTCGCCTGCGGGAGATGAACCGCACCCTGGGTGGCTTTCAGGCCAAATTCGCCCTTAATTCCCAGCAACGGATGGCCAAGCCGGAGGAAGTTCTGTTTCGCCAGGGCGAACCGGCCCAAACGCTTTTCCAATTGGCCACGGGAGCTGTACGTTTGGAGTGCAATGGCCAAGTGAAAATCATTCAGGCCGATCAGCTATTTCAAGGCTTCCTGGAACCCGAGGCCTTCTTTCGCAAGAGCCTGCACACTTGCACCGCCATCATCGAAACCCCCGCCTTTGTGGTCTCCATCGACCCAACGCAGATGCAGGCGGTGGTGCGGGGCTATCCGGAACTGGTGTTGTCGCTGTTCGACTAGCCTTTACCGCGTTCGATGGCCCCTCATCGGTGAACCGCCGCCAGCCCCGTGATTGGCTCGATTACAATCGAGCCATGCTCCTAGGCGGATTGGCAGGCCGCGATGACTGGGAGTTCCAGCACGAACACGCTTCCCTTGGGCAAATTCTCTTCGACCCAGATCCGCCCTTCATGGGCTTCGGCCACCATCTGACAGAAGGCTAGGCCGATACC
>JAIFMW010000025.1 GCA_020048105.1 Deltaproteobacteria bacterium
CCTCCTAATTGGATTAGGAGCAGTGGTCGGACTCGTCGCTTGGTTGATGGTGATCCAGCTAGCCCTGGTGCTCCTTACGCCCTTTGGCACCTGGCAGAAGCCAGGCGTCGCCAAGGTGCGGGTGGTGGATGTCTTTCAGGATGTGGAGAGTCAGTTCACCAATTTTGTTAGCGTCATGGATGGCGACCAGGCCCGGAACCTGACCATGCTCAAGGGCGAATCTGCGAAACTCCAGGCGGATGAAGAAATCTGGATTCTGGAGAACTACTACGCCACAACGACTCGCCCGGCCCAGTTTCGGTTAACACCCATTCGGGTCCTGTTGGAATACCCGGAACCCCTTTTGATTCTGGCTCTATGGGGAATCTGGCGAATCCGCAAATCCTTGGTAAAAGCGGCCGTCGAAGACCCCAACCGCGAACGAACCGTACTCGTGGACGATTTCCACAAACGAGCGCAGCGTTTTGCCAAAAAAGGCGATTCCAGCGACAGCTGTTAGCATTAAAAGGAGCGGCTTCCAGCCGCTCCTTTTATGTGTGAGCCAATGTCCCTTACAGACGAGATCCTGCGGCGACGGACCTTCGCCATCATTTCCCACCCTGACGCGGGTAAAACCACGCTGACGGAAAAATTGCTCCTGTATTCGGGCGCCATTGATCGGGCGGGCTCGGTTAAGGGCCGTGAACGGGGCGCCATGGCGCAATCCGACTGGATGAGCATCGAGCAGGAACGTGGCATTAGCGTTACCAGCGCGGCCATGCAGTTCGATTACAAGGGCTTTGCCATCAACCTTTTGGATACTCCGGGGCACCAGGATTTCAGCGAGGATACCTACCGAGCCCTCACCGCCGCCGATAGCGTGGTGATGCTGCTGGATTGCGCCAAGGGTGTGGAAGAACAGACGAAGAAGCTCTTTCGGGTCGCCAACGAACGCAAGCTGCCGATCTTCACCTTCGTCAACAAGTTGGATCGCCCCGGCCGCGAACCCATCGAACTAATCGATGAAGTCGAGGAGCTCTTCGGGCTCCACGCCGTGCCCATGACCTGGCCTATCGGTTCGGGGCCAGACTTCAAGGGCGTTTACGTTCGGGCCACTGGCCAGATCCAGGTCTTCGAGCGGGCCAAGGCGGGCCAGCGAGCCAAGGTGGCGGGGAAGGGCGGGCTGGATGATCCCGAAATCATGGCGCTCCTCACGGCGGATGAACTCCAACAGCTCAAAGATGATGTTGAGCTGATGGATCACGTGCTACCGCCCTTCGACAAAGAAGCCTTTCTGCGGTGCGAGCAGTCGCCCATGTTCTTCGGCTCGGCCCTCAATAATTTCGGTATTGCAGAATTCCTGGACGAATTCCTGGATATGGCGCCCTGTCCCCATTCCCGGCCCCTAGCCAAGGGTGGAGATATTGAGCCGGAAGCGCCATTCACGGCCTTTGTCTTCAAGGTGCAGGCCAATATGAACAAGGCCCACAGGGATCGCGTGGCCTTCGCCCGCATCGTGTCTGGCCATTTCGAACGAGGCATGGACGCCCTCCATGTGCGCGGTCAAAAGTCCATCAAGCTCAATTACCCGCATATGTTCTTTGGCCGGGAACGCGAGATCGTGGACGAAGCCTTTCCCGGCGACATTCTCGGTCTCATCAACCCTGGGGTGTTTCGCATCGGCGATGTGCTTTCCGCTTGCGGTCCCATTGAATTCCATGCAGTGCCAAGGTATTCCCCAGAACAATTTTCCAGCGTGCGTTTGGCGGATCCTGGTGCCCGCAAGGGTTTCCTTAAGGGCATTCAGCAGATTGCCGAGGAAGGCGTTGTGCAGGTTTTCTGGCCCAAGGGTGGCGCGCCTCTGCCCATCCTAGGTGCCGTGGGACGCTTGCAGTTCGAGGTGCTCCAGCATCGCCTCAAGGACGAATATGCCTGTTCGGTGCTGCTGGAACCGCGTGGCTTCCAAATGGCTCGCTGGATTCACGGTGGTTGGCCCGAGCCAAGCAAATATTGGGGGGAGTTGGTGGAAGACGGAGAAGGCAATCCCGCCATCCTCTTCGAAAACGACTGGCAACGACGCACCACCGCCGAGAAGTGCCCTGGGCTCGAATTCTTGCTCCATCCACAAAAATAAAACCCATTCTTGATCCCCGAAGCCATCATGCCGATAGAAGGCCATTAGGAGCGAGACATGCCCCAGGAAATCAGACCCGAGGATCTCATCGTCACCGAACAGGACGGCACGCGGCGCATCAACCACGATGTTCTGGAGTCCTACGGTCTCTTCAATCTGCCTAAGTCCTTGATGCGTAGCGCGTTAATGGTCTATTACGATAATGCCGCCCGCAACGGACGCTCTGCTGCCACCACGGTTCGTACGTTCATTAGCCTGGCCAGTTCTATCACCCGCTTCCCCAAGCCAGTCGCCATCAACTTCACCCGGGGTGCGGCCTATCGAAGGAATATGAGGATGCTTCGGCGTTTCAGTCGTTAAGGTCCAACGCCTAAGCCTCGGTCCCACCCATCCGATAGCCAGCCCCTACAACCGTTTCAATTAGGCCCGAGGCTTCTCCCAGTTTGGCTCGAACCCGGCGCACGTGGGCATCGATGGTGCGGCTTTCGCCAAGGAATTCCAGCCCCCAAACTTGGTGCAGGATCGTTTCGCGACTGTGCACTCGGCCAGGGTTCTGGACGAAATAGGCCAATAGCTCGAATTCCCGTCGGGTTAGATCCAAGGCGATTTCCCCAACTTTGGCCAAATGCGTTTCCAAGTCGATGGATACGGAGCCAAAGGTGAAGGTATGTGGTTTTTGTTCTTTATCCAGAAAAGAGGCACGGCGCAGGATTGCTCGCAGCCGAGCCAGCAGTTCACGACTGGAAATCGGTTTGGATGCGTAGTCGTCTGCCCAAAGATTTTCCGCAAGAACCAAATCGATTTCACCGTTTTTACCCGTTACAAGGAGCACGGGAAGATGCCGGGTGCGGGTGTCGAGGCGGATCGTCCGCAGAATTTCCAGACCGTCGGTGCGGGGCAGGGTCAGGTCCAGCACAGCAGCATCGATTCGCCCTCGCGCATTTGTGCCAGCCTGGGCGAGAAAGCGGAGGGCTTCTTTCCCGGTCGAGAACGCATGTACCTGAAAGCCTTCTCCCTTTAAAAGCTGTTCGAATCCGAGCCTGATTTCCGGATCGTCCTCCAGCAGAAGAAGGTGGGACATGAATACTCCTCGATGAAGGGATGGCCAAACGAGCACCTAGACAGAATACCGGAGGGACTTGTCCTCCGGTCTTGCTCATCGCCCGCTACCCTGGGACAATGACCTGGAAAGCCAGAGCTGGCCGGTTAACCGCGCAAGACTGGTGAAGTCCCAAGGGCTTCTGGATCTTTTTGGAATGTCCAGAACTACCCCACCTCCCATCTTCCCCATCCTATTTCCAAGGTCCGCCCTGCGTTGGAATACGCGCCGCGGCCCAATTCCAGGAGTTCCATTGTCCAAAAAAGTAATGCTGATCAATGCCACGGATTCTGAAGAAATCCGTGTGGCCACGCTGGTGGACGGGATCCTTTCGGATTTCGACATCGAGTTTGTTCACAACGAAAAGATCAAAGGCAACATCTACAAGGCACGGGTGATCCGGGTGGATACCAGCCTGCAAGCCGCCTTCATCCATTACGGCGGCCAGAAAAATGGCTTCCTGCCCATTGGGGAATTGCCCCGAGATATGGTCAGCGGCGATGGTCGCCGTGGGCGCATCCAGGATCTGCTCAACAAAGACCAAGAAATTATGGTTCAGGCCGTGCGCGAGGAACTGGGCAGCAAGGGTGCCATGATGACGGCCCAAATCAGCTTGCCAGGTCGGTACCTGGTGCTGACTCCAGGCAATCCCCTGAACGGCATCAGCCGAAAGATTGAAAGCCGCGAAGAGCGTGAATATTTCAAGCGGCTCATCGACGAATTGGACATTCCCAAGAACTTCGGCGTGATCGTCCGAACGGCCTCCCTCGGTGTCACCAAAGAAGATTTCCAGCGCGATCTCGAATTCCTCCTCGATACCTACAAGGAAGTGCAGACCCGCTACAAGCATCGGCAGGGCCCTGGTTTGGCTTGGCAGGAGGACGATGTCGTGACTCGGACCTTGCGGGATGGGTTCACCTCGGACATGGAAGAAGTTCACATCGATGATCTGGATACCTTCCAGGCCGCTCAAAGCTTCTTCCGGCGCACCATGCCTCAGTTCCAGCAGGTTGTTAAGCACTACATCGGCAAAAAGCCGCTGTTCACCAAGTACCAGACGGACGAACAGATCGATCGCATCTATGCCCGCAAGGTCAGCCTGCCTTCGGGTGGGGCCTTGGTATTGGACCAGACCGAAGCCTTGGTTGCCGTGGATGTCAATTCCGGCAAGACCAGCGGCGAAGGCGTTGAAGACATGGCCTTCAAGGCCAATATGGAAGCGGCCGAAGAAGCCGCCCGGCAGTTGCGGTTGCGCGATTTGGCTGGCCTCATCGTCATCGACTTCATCGATATGAAGAAGGAATCCCACAACAAGGCCGTGATGGAACGCCTGGTGGATTGCCTCAAGGAAGACAAGGCCCGCATGGAAGTCGGCAAGATCAACCGCTTCGGCGTGTTGGTTATGACCCGCCAGCGCCTTCGGCCCTCCATCCAGCATGTCACCCACGAGCCTTGCCCCACCTGCCAGGGTTCGGGTCAGGTTAAGAGCATCGAAGCCTTGGTGCTCAGCGTCGTCCGTCGTCTGAAGTCCATGCTCAGCCGCGATGGCATCACGGAGGTGCGCATCAAGCTCGCGCCTTCGGTGGCCATGGCTGTCTTGAATCAGAAGCGCAAGGATCTGGCTGAACTCGAAGACGTTCACGATACCCGTATCCTGATCCTGGCCGACCCTGAGGTTGGCTATGGCGAAATGGCCGCCGAAATTGAACGTCGCGATGAGGAAGTCGCCGAGAAACCCACGCCGGTTCGACCGGAGCGCGTTCAGGACCCCGAGGAGGAAACCGTGGTGCTGGGAGGAGATACACCAATTTCCTTCGAGAAGGCTCTCGGTCAGGAGCCCAAGCGCATTCAGCCGCCTGCCGATGCAGAGATAAAGTACGATCGCCGGGACGCCCAGCGGGCTGCCCTGGATGAACGGGAGCGACTGCGTGCACTCTTCGAAAGTGCCAAGCCCGAGGAAATTGCCTTGGACCTTGTGTCCGAAGGTGATGAATCGGAAAGCCCGGCTCCCGCTGAGGAGGCTCCTGCCAAACCGCGCGGTCGTCGTCGCGAAAAACCGAACAAATCCTCGGGATCCATCGAAGCCTCGACACCGATCCCTGTGCCGGTGGTTCCAATCCCTGCGCCAGTTGTGGCACCCCCACGCATCGTGGAGCCAGAGCCGGCACCTCCCGTTTTTAATCCGTCCCTAATGGCCGATCTTGCCTTGCCGGTCCGTCGTCCCAAGTTGACCGCAGCACCCGAGGTTGCGGCCCAATCCGCCAAGCCCGAAGTCAAACCTGCTCCTAAGGGTAGGGCCAAGGCTAAATCAGCCCCAGTCGCGCCCGTGGTAGATGCCTTGGAACTGGCAAAATTGCCGAAAACCGCCTCCAAGAATAAGCTCACAGCAGCGGCTCCCGAGGTTCCCATCAAAGTTCCTGCCAAGCCCGTGAAGCGGAAGCCCAAGTCCTGAAGGCCATCCCATGAATCTGCATCCACTCTACTGGTTGGCTCCCATCGCCGCCCTGGCCACTCTCCTTGGAGGGTGGCTGGTGGTGAACTACTTCCATGGCAAAGTCAGCCTCATGCGTCATCTCTCAGGCGTGGCCGCTGGATATCTGGTTTCCGTCACTTTGATTCGCATTCTGCCCGAATCCATCGAGCAGGGCGGCCATGGTATGGCCTACTGGGCCCTAGGGGGGTTCCTGGTGGTGCATATCATCGAGCATGGAATCAGCCCCCACTTTCATTACGGAGAAGAATCTCACACGCATGAAACAACGAAGCTGGCGGGCGTACTGGCATTAGTAGGGCTCTCTCTGCACAGCTTTATGGATGGCATGGCCATTACAGCCGCCATTCGCACGGAGAGTAGCCTGGGAGCCCTAGTCTTCATGGGCATTCTGCTTCATCGCATACCCGAAGGAGCTACGATCAGTTCCATTTTCCTGGTGAGGGGGTTTGGTTCACGAAGTGCCCTTTTTGCGGCGGGAGGTCTGGCCCTTGCTGCTTGGCTGGGTGCGGTATCCCAGGAATTCTTGAAACTTCCCGTGGGACCGGTGCTGGGCGTGGCCGCCGGACTGGGTCTCTACGTCGCGAGTTCCGATCTCCTGCCTCAGGCGCAAAAGGAAAAAGGCTGGAAGAGTACCTTGGGGCTGTTAACGGGGACCCTGCTTTTCCTCGTCACCTCCGTCTTGGTTAACCACAACCACGGACATTGAGACCAGGCGTGGCTGTTTGGGGAAGGACTAGCATTCTCGGGCCCTCCGTAACAGCGAGGGCCACAGCTCTTGGAGCATTCTCGGCGCTCTTGAACGCCCAAAGTCTTCCACCGATGGGTCCACCTCAGCCGCCTTCGATGGGTCCATCCCAAACGGAACTCCTACCCCTTCGACCCTTTTCCTTCGAAAAAGCGGCAGGCGAAAGCCATGCCTTGCGATGGCGTGGAGAGCGGGTTCGGGAAGAAGGCGATATCTACACAATCGAAAGCGGCGCGCTCCAGTCCGAGGAGTTATTGCTGCTGGCGGATCACATTTCATACAACAAGCGCACCGGTATTCTGGAGGCCAACGGCAAGATCCGTTTAGAAGGGCCTGATCTTCGCCTTCGATGCGAACGCCTTCGAATGGATTGGAAACAGCGCATTGGTGATGCTTGGGCCCTGGAGTTAGAACTGCCCCCCAGTTGGACCCTGCGCTCCAGCCACGTGGCCTTTACCACGCTCAAAGAATGGAATTTTGAAGCTGTTGAACTGAGCCCTTGCCCCCAGGAAAAGCCTGGGTGGTCGGCGCGGTTGTCTCAGATGAAATTGAAACTCGAAGGGTTCGCAACCTTCCGCAATGCTCAGATTCGGGTGGGTGGCATTCCACTCCTCTACCTGCCCTGGGCGGCCTATCCCGCCAAGGCCGAGCGGAGTTCGGGGCTGCTGCCGCCCCAGCTTGGGTATTCGAGCCATCTAGGCGCATCGGTGGGGCTCTCCTACTTTCAGGTCTTGGGCAAGACCATGGATCTGACTTTTTCGCCGGAGTATTACAGCAAGGAAGGCACCTTCTGGGGCGGGGAATACCGTTGGAACCCTGAGGTCACCCATCAAGGCAGTCTACAGGGCCAGTACATTCATCAGAAAAGCAACGGTGAGCACCGCTACCGGTATCGACTGCAGGAGCTTTGGCAGCGCGAGGATGGCTGGCAGTTCACGGCTGATATCAACCAGTCTTCCGACACGCTCTTGGAATCGGACTACGGTCGAGCCTCGGGCGGGCTTGGTACCACAGGCTCCGATAGCGCGATTTTTCTGGGGAAGAATTTCTCTTGGGCTTCTTTCAATGTGTCGGCGGCCGAGCAGCAGACCTATTTCCTGCCGGAAGATAATGGCTTCTACCGAACAGGCTTCCCATCTTCCTTGCGGCGTCAGTCCTTGCCCCAGGTCCAGGCCAGGATTTATCCCATTCCCATTGGCATCTTTTATCTCGATGGCGGCGCTAACCTCAGCCATTTCGCCTATCGCCTGGATCTTGGCAAGGATCAGACCGGTGGCCAGTACAAGTGGAATCGAGGCGATTTTTCCACCCGGATGCATGGCCGTTTGGGGCAATGGGGGCCTTTCCGGGCGGATTTCCAGATGGCGGCGCGGTTCACGCGGTACAGTTCTTCGCTGAAAGCCTCGATTTTCGATGCCTCGGGAAGTCAAAGCGGCGACCCGCTGGATCTCAATTCGAATCCAGCTTTCGATCCCTTCCGGGTGGATGGTGATGCCGTGCAACGACTACTTGGCTCCAGCCGTCTCCAACTCTCCGGCCCGCAGTTAGGTCGCACCTTCGAGAAGGTGAGCCTTTTTGGGTATTCCGGCGATGTTAAGCATGTGCTAGAGCCCTTTGTGGCGCTCACAAAAAACAGCAGGTCTTCGATCGCAGGCAAGCTACCTCGCTTCGATGAAGTTGACTCTCGCCCCGGTGTGGGAGGCAGCGCCGATGGAGAACAGAGCATTGAAATTGGTTTAAAACAGCATCTTTTGGGCCGACCCGGCAAAGGCAGTATTTTTGCAGATCTTGTGAGGTGGCGCATTTCCACGCGTTACCATTCGCAACCGATTCTGCTTTCGGATGGGCGTTTCAAGAGTGGTTGGGCATCCATCGATAACGATTTCGATGTCGAACCCAACTCCAGGCTTCGTTTGAGTTTTCGTCGTTCTTCAGAGTTGGGTTCCTCGGGTGCAGATAATTCCCTCTCGGCGGAGTACACTTCCCTACTGGGGAGCCGGTTCAGCCTGGCCGTATTTACGACAGGCATCAATCGATACCTGGTGCGTCAGCAAGGGATCCAGGTGGGAGGCATAAATCGCTTTTTCGATGATCAGTGGCGCCTGGAATACCAAGCGAACTATGACATCCACACCAAAGGATTCGTGTTCAGTCAAGTGGCTTTAGCCTATGTGACGCCTTGCGTGGCCACGCGCTTGCGTTTCAGCCATGTGGCTATTCAGGCACAAGGTGCCCTGAACAAAGAAGACCGGGTGGATTTAGTGCTTACCCTGCGAAGCCTCGGAGATTTATTCAGTCTGAAGCGGTAAGACCTTCCCGCTCTTGAGCTTCGTCGGCCATCTCAACGCGATTCCGACCTTTGTTTTTGGCGCGGTACAGCGCAAGGTCAACCGCTGAAAAGAGGGAAGCCACCTTATATCCTTCGGGACCACCGACGCCAAAGCTCATGGTCGGAAATACCGTGGGGCCGCCCTCCAAGGCAAAGGGATTCTCGTCGATCCTTTTTCGAAGCTTCTCCGTGACCTCTCGCCCAGCTTGGAGCGTGGTTTCCATGAGCAGGACCGCGAATTCCTCGCCTCCAATCCGAAAGGCTAAGTCGGAGCGTCGAAGGCCTTTGCGCATGCGCTGAGCGATTGCACGCAACACATCGTCGCCCACCAAGTGCCCAAATCGATCATTGATGAGCTTAAAGAAATCGAGATCCCCCAGGACCAAAACAAAGGAACGACGATGGCGTTCCCATTGATTGAAGGCGTTTTCCAAGTTCTGGTCAAAGGCGCGGCGATTGAGCAGGCCCGTGAGCGGATCGGTGAGGACTTCGCTACGCAAAGCAGCCGCCTCCATTTCGAGGGATTGCCGACGCTCGCGAAGATCATTGATCTGCAGCTGGAATTCTTTCTGAATGAGTTTGCCGTGCATCCAATCCAGACCCTTGCGGCAAGCGTGCAGGAGCCTAGGAGGGGACAAGGGCAGGGGCAGCCAATCCATGGCACCGGCCAGTAATAACTTGCGCTGCATGGCCTGGCTGGGGTCTTTTCCGAGCAAAATTACGTACGGTGGATTTTCCAGTTCGCGCATGGCCTGCAGGGCCGCCAAGGCCCGGGTGCCTTCGGAATCCATTCCAAGCAGCACCAGAGGCGATTTGATTCGGGATTGCACAGCCCCGAGTTGGCGAAGGTTGGTCGCGGTGAGTTCAAATCCAAAATGATCCACCAAACCGGTGATTCGGCGCGCCTGTTCGGGCCGAAGCCCCACGGCCACCAAAGGTACCTTTGGTGCTCCAACGCGCATTCGAAAAGCCTCTACGGCGGGTCCAAGGGTATTCAGGAGACGTTGAATCGAGTCATTGGCAAGAACGAAGCCATCCACATCGAGAGAATCCGAAGGCGGGAATTCGGCTTCAGGAACCTCGGGGTCGAACACCAGGAATATCGGTAAATTTTGAAACAGAATCCGAGATTCGCCCCGCAGCAGTGCGCACAGCCGAAAACCATCCATGGGATCGCCGACCGCATCCACCAGAATAAGATGAGCCTGGCTCCAAGCCTCCGAAGCCAGCGCATCCAGATGATCCTGCACGTGGAGCACCCGATTGCCAGCACCCTCGAAGGCTGTCCGAAGACGATCGACTAGGTCGGCGTGCTTGGTGATGGCCAGAAGGTTCATAAGCGCCGGAGGGATGGTTCAAGATGAAGAATAACCCGAAAGAGCAGCGACTCAATCGATGAGCGATTCTGCAGCTGCCTATTCCGCCAGCCCCTGTTCCCCCAGCCAGCGCTCGGCATCGATTCCGGCCATGCACCCGCTCCCGGCTGCCGTAATGGCTTGCCGGTAGACATGATCCTGAACATCGCCGCAGGCAAATACGCCAGGTCGAGTCGTTCGGCTCGTGCCCTTCTCTACCACGAGGTACCCATTTTCATCCACCTCTAACTGCCCAACAAAAAGTTCGGTGTTGGGTTTGTGCCCGATGGCCACGAAGAGTCCATCCACCGGCAGTTCGGACAGAGTTCCAGCCACGGTGTCCTTCAGTTGAAGTGCGCGGATTTTCTCGACTTTGTCTCCCATGGGCGTTTCGATGGTGGCCGTGAGGATATCGTCCACGGCCTTGTTCCAACAGAAGGCGATCTTCTCGTTTTTCAATGCCCGTTCCTGCATGGCCTTGGAGGCCCGAAGCTTGTCTCGCCGATGAATGAGGTTCACTTTCGACGCAAATTTCGTGAGGTAGATGGCCTCTTCCAGAGCCGTGTCGCCACCGCCGATGATGGCGACTTCTTTGCCCCGGAAAAAGAAACCGTCACAGGTGGCGCAGGCTGAAACACCGCCACCACTGCGGGAGAGCTGTTCGTCCTTGCCAAGCCCCGTCCACTTCGCCGAAGCCCCAGTCGCAATGATCACAGCGTCGGCCGTGTATTCACCTTGATCGGTGGTGAGCCGGTAGGGTCGCTGTTCCAGATCGACCTTGATCACCGTTTCGCTCCTGACCTCCGTGCCGAAGCGAAGTACCTGCTGGCGCATTTCGTCCATGAGTTCAGGGCCCATCACCCCCTTTTGGAAACCGGGGAAATTTTCAACTTCAGTGGTGATGGTCAGCTGTCCGCCCGGCTGCGTGCCTTCGAAAATGACAGGGGAAAGATTGGCCCTCGACGTGTAGATTGCGGCGGTATAGCCCGCAGGCCCGGTTCCGATGATCACAACTTTATGGTGGGAGATGCTCATGTACAGCCTCGAAAATGGGGTAAGGGTGGATACCGTTCACGCTTCCAGCCAGTCTAGCTTACCGAGGCAGCCCTATTCATGGGGGTGCCAGGGAAATACACTCAAAGATGTTGTCCACGAGGCTCCATGAACGCATGCCATTCCGATTCTCTGGTTCCATGACGGGCCGCTCCTGGCGCCTCCGTCGCGTCGTTGCCCATGGACAAGAGCCTTGGAAACACCTTCAAAGCGCCTTTGGCATTTCGGCGCCGATGGCTAGGCTGGCGTGGCTGCGCGGAGAGGACACGGAAGAGGCTCTAGCTTGGCGGTTGAAGCCCGATTGGAACCGCAGCCTGGATCCCTTTTTGCTGGCGGGTATGGGAGCCGCCGTGGCGCGAATCCGCCGCGCACTCCAGGAGAAGGAACGGATCGTCATTTATGGCGACTACGACGTGGATGGGGTGACCGCCACGGCGTTGCTGGTTCGCGTGCTGGAAAAGCTGGGTGGAAGCCCGGAATATTTCATCCCAAATCGTTTTAACGATGGTTATGGCCTTCATCTGGATTGCATTCGAGAATTGCGGGAACGCGGCACGGCTGCGCTCTTTATTTCAGTGGATTGTGGTGTCCGCTCGGTGGAAGAGGTCCGTGCCAGCAAGGAGCTTGGTGTTGATTGGATCATCACCGACCATCACGCATTGGGACTGGAACTTCCACCCGCTGAAGCGGTGGTTCATCCGGCACTGGGCGATTACCCAAACCGCGTGCTCGCGGGTGTCGGGGTGGCATTCAAGCTCAGTCAGGCCTTGTTGGATGCGGTACCGACTCCCAAGGATTCCGATATCCCGTTTCTGGATGGCCTGCTTAAACTCGTGGCCTTGGGAACTATCGCCGACATGGTTCCCTTGCGCGGCGAGAACGCTCTCTTGGTGAAGCGAGGGCTTGTCGCCCTCAGCGGGGCAAACGGTCCAGGGCTTTCGGAACTGCTCAAGTTGGCCCGCATACAAGGTATTCCCAAGGCCCAAGATATCGCCTTTGGCATTGCACCCCGCATCAACGCCGTGGGGCGGATGGGTGCTGCCGAGGATGCCGTGCGATTGCTTTTGACCCGGGATGC
>JAIFMW010000111.1 GCA_020048105.1 Deltaproteobacteria bacterium
TTCATTTTTGGGTTTTCGCTCAAGACAGGAAAACAGCATGAACCCAGCCCATGATGGGTTTCCCCCGGAAATCCGCGAAGAACCAAAAAAATTGGCCACAAAGAACACAAAAAACGCAAAAGGACTTGGTGTTTTCGAAGTGAACTGACGTCAGCTCATGTCCTCATCTTTTGCGCTCTATGCGTTCTTTGTGGCTTTTTTTCGGTATCGACGATTGCCCAAGCCAGGCTTTATGGTCTTTCGCTGATATTTCCGAAAGAGTTCGCAGCAGCAACATCACCCAGATTTGTGGCCATATAAAAACCGATCCCCAGGATTTGTCCTCCCGGGGATCGTTGTCCAAACTGATTTTCTGTGCTCAGGCCAGTTTGGCCAAGACATCTTTCAAGGCTTCCAAAGCATCAACCGGCAATTTGTCCGATCCGCCCAGTTCCGTATCTCGGCTCTGCACGAAGGCCAACCGATCAGCCATGCGCTTTTTGAACTCCGCACGGTAGGTTGGGTCATTGAGATCCGCCGGGAAGCCCGGCCAATCCAGAATCTTCAGGTCCTGGAAGGGCTGCCAGGGCTTGAAATCGGCCTTGCCTTCCACGATGGCTTCCAGAATGCCGAGGGTATCCGCAGGCTGCACCTTCTTGCCCATGAACGACCCGGTGTTCAGCACGTAGCAGGCGACACCATCGGCGATGAGGGTCTTGAAGCGGTCGTAATCCAGCGCTAGCTGGTAGGTCCGGAAGGGGTTGGCATAGGGCTCCACCACCAACGCGTTAGGGTCCACGCCCGGCGCCAAACGCTCAGCAGAGCTGCGTTTCGTGGCCAAGGTCGCCCCAAACACGGAGCCGAGACTCGGGCCTTCCAGTTTCACCACCGGCGGCAGCGTTTCATCCTTCATCAGCCAGAAAATAGCGTTGATGGGTTCATTGATACGATCCACACGGTTGGGTGACCACAGCCGGGACTTCACGGCCCGACCATTGCCATTGCGCAGATCCTCACTCACCACGCGCAGCGAACCATCGGGGTAGCGCGTTGCACCATTGTTCTGCAAGGTCAGAATGAACTTGTTGTCCTCGCAATCCATCGGGTAGTCCTGCGTCTTGTCGAAGTAAGCAGGCTCCAGGGCAATGGAATATTTTTCCTTCACGTTGATGATGAAGGCGTCGTCATGCACCACGGTAATGTCGTATTTGTTGTTGTGGCGAGCGTGGGTGATCGTCGATTTACCCGAACCCGAAAGGCCAAACACAGCGGCCACGTAGCTCTTATCACCGGCAAGGCTGTAGCGCTTCATGCCGCCATGGCAGGAAGCGTAACCGTGCCGAGCCGCAAGATGCCAAGCCATGGTCAGGGTGCCCTTCTTGTGCTCGCCAAAGTACCGCATGCCAAGGAGAGCAAGCGTGTTGTGTTCACTATCGAAGAAACTCAGACCCATGGGGTGATCCGGGTGCGTCCAATCCGGGTCCGAAAAGACAATAATGTCGCCCTCGGGATAGGGTTTGGATTCGGAATACCGAGCCGCATAGACATCATTGATCCACTGGAAGTTGAGCATCCAGCTGTAAAGAAGATTGGCGTGCTCCTCGGGAATGACAAGGCGCGCCTTCACCATGAAGTCCTCGTCCAGACCCACCACCACTTGGCCCGTGATCATCTTTCGCTTGCGGGTCTGATAAATGGCCTCAACCAACTTGTTATACAAAGCCCCCTTGTCGACACCCGGCCAACCAAGGATTTGGCGAGCCGCTGCAGCGCGACCGGAGACGGCGCCATCATTCATCAACAGGGCCTTGGCGTCCTCAGGCAATCCGAGCACTTCGGGTTTGTAGACGGGCATCCCATCCAGAATTACAGTGCCAGGAGCCTGCGCCGCCAAGCGATAGGCCTCCGCCACGGTGGTGATGGGACGCACGTTATTGCCATAAAACGCGGTCTCGACCGTGGTGCGGATCTGTGAGCTGATCTGCTTGAAGCCGTCCTTGCCTGGATAGGCGCCGATGGTTGCCATTACCTCTTCTCCTTTTGGAAATCCGGTGAGTCGATCCGTGAAGCTGCCCAGTTCCGAGCGGATTGGGCGAATTCCCGGCATCGGCGTTAATACCGCCTATCTTAGCGGGTTCCGACCGATGTGCGCGCCAGATTGGCTTTTGCAACTTCCAAAAAGCGAGCCCGAGCCAATCCGTGATCAATGATGGGCTCGGAATAGACCACGGAGCGTCGAAGGCACTCGGGTGCCTTCCAGGGGCTATGAATCCACTTCGCGGGCATGGCGCGTAGCTCCGGTATCCAGCGCTTCACGTACTCGCCTTCCGGGTCGAAGCGCTCGCCCTGGGCCGTGGGGTTGAAGACGCGGAACCACGGCTGGGCATCAACACCGCACCCTGCACTCCATTGCCAGCCCATGTTGTTGTTGGCCCAGTCGCCGTCCACCAGCCACTTCATGTAATGGGCCTCACCGTATCGATAATCCTGAAGCAGGTGCTTTGTAAGGAAACAGGCGGCCACCATGCGGGCACGGTTATGGACAAAGCCTTCGGCGAGCAATTGCCTGGCTGCAGCATCCACCACGGGGTACCCGGTGTGCCCGGTTTCCCAGGCGTGTCGCGCCTCGTCATCGCGCCGCCAGGGGAATGCGGAGAAAGCCTCCCGAAATGGCAGCCGCACAAGCCATGGCTTTTCCGCCAGGAGATGGTGCGCAAATTCCCGCCAGAGCAACTGGTTTTGGAAGCAAAGCGTATCCTCCGAGGGGGCATCGCATTTAGATACTGCATGCCAAAGGCTGCGCACCGAAAGAGTGCCGAAATGCAGATCCACCGATAGCCGAGAGGTCCCTTCCTGATCCATACGATCTCGGGCAATTCGATAATCCTTAATACCACCCTCGAGGAAGGTTGCCAGCCGCTCACGTGCGACAGTTTCGCCACCCTGGAGCAGGTTCGGATTCGGCACAATGCCCAGGCCCACAAGCCCCGGCAGATCGATCCCCATTGTTTCCAGTGGAGGTAATTCACGGGGCGCCTCGAGTGGGCAGCTCACGGCTATTTGTCGATGAAAGGAGCGTGCAAAGGGCGTAAAAACGTGGTACGGGGTTCCACTCCCGGTTCGCAAGGAGCCATCTGGAGTAAGGGTTTCGCCTTCAAAAAGGCGGAAGGGGATCCCGTCGCGGCCCAGGGCTGCTTCGATCTGACGATCTCTTTCCACACCAAAAGGCTCGCTCCAGCGATGGGCCAATACTTGATCCACTTTCCAAAGGCTGGCAAGGGCGGGAATGCGTTCCACACTGCGCCCTTCGAGTACAACCAAACGAGATCCCCGACTGCGAAGGCTCTTTGCTAAATCCTGAAGGGAATCCAATAGAAATTGCATGCGATGAGGCAGCGCTTGAGCCTTCTCCGCAGCAAAGAAAAAGGAATCCGCAATGAAGACTGGAATCACTTCACCCTGCGAACACGCTTGAAACAGAGGAGCGTGATCCTCAACGCGAAGATCCTTGCCTCGAAACCACACCATGCTGCGCATCCACACAGCCTAACGCTTTCACTGATATATGAGGGCGACTTCGGAAATTGACGAGATCCGTGGCATTATCGTGACGTGCCTGAATGGCAAAGGAGCCGTTTTGTCCATGACTGACGCATGCGCCATCCTCACAACCTGCGGAAGCGAAGAAACGGCCCTCACCATCGCGGCCGCTCTTGTCGACCAGGGCTATGCAGCATGTGTGAGCATCCTTCCTGGCGTCAAAAGCTATTATTACTACCAGGGCGGGACTCACCTCGACGAGGAGGTCATGCTCATCATCAAGACAACCCAAAACCAATTTCAGGCGATCTCCCAGACCATTGCCGAACTGCACACCTACGAAGTACCTGAGATATTGATGTTCCCAGCCGAAGCAGGATCAGCTCAATTCCTCCAATGGCTCCAGAAATCAACACCCCAACAAAGCTAAGAGGAAAAAGCCATGGAACAGACACTAACCGGAGAATTCCTAAGGGTTGTCGAACAGGCCGCCATTGCTTGCGCTCGCAGCATCGGCCACGGCGACCGCAAACACAGTGATCACCTGGCCGTGGAAGCCATGCGCGTAGCCATGGAAACCATTCAGATGGATGGCACCATCGTCATCGGCGAAGGCGAACGGGACGAAGCGCCCATGCTCTACGTGGGCGAAAAGGTCGGCATGGGCATGGGGTTTCCCTCCGTCGATATCGCCGTAGATCCCCTCGAAGGCACCAACCTCTGCGCAACGGGTGCGGCCAACGCCATCGCAGTGCTCGCGGCTTCGGAAAAGGGCGGTTTGCTGCATGCCCCGGATCTCTACATGAACAAGCTCGTGGTCGGCCCCGCCGCCAAAGGCATGGTCCACCTCGATGCGGAAGTGGGCGATAACCTCAACGCCATTGCCAAATCCCTTCACCGCAAGGTGCAAGACATCACGGTAGTGGTCATGGACCGTCCTCGCCACGACAAGCTGATCGCCGATATTCGCCATGCCGGTGCTCGCATCGAGCTCATCGGGGATGGCGACCTGAGCGCCGCCATCGCTGCGGCTGTCAGCGGCACCGGGGTGCATGCGGTCATGGGCATCGGCGGTGCGCCCGAAGGCGTCCTTTCCGCAGCGGCCTTGAAGTGCCTCAACGGCGAAATCCAAGGCCGACTCATGGTTGACACCAATACGGCCAGCCGCGAGAAAGCCGAGAGCATGGGAGTGGATTTCGACCGCATCTACATGACCAACGATTTGGCACCGGGCGAGCACATTATCTTTGCCGCCGCTGGCGTCACCAACGGCAACCTGCTCAAGGGCGTGCGCTTTTTTGGCGATGGTGTGCGAACCAGCAGCCTGATCCTGAATTACAGCCCTCGCCGCGTGCGATTTGTGGAAACCGTCCACGTCGAAGCTGGGGACCATATCGCCATTCGGTTCTAGATCTTTTCTTTACCGTCACCGAATCGTTTCCCAACCGTCTCCATTCCGAAAGGATAATGAGACGTGAGGGACGACAATGGTGAGGGTTCTGGTCATCGAGGACGAGCGAGATCTTCAGCAGGTGCTGGCGTATAACCTGCGCAAAGAAGGCTATGAGGTGCTCCAGGCCGTGGATGGCCTCGAGGGGCTTCGAACCGCTAAAATTCACCATCCCGACATGATTTTGTTGGACCTGATGTTGCCTGATTTGCCAGGCACCGAGGTCTGCAAGGGACTCAAGGCCGACCCCACCACACGGGATATCCCGGTTCTCATGCTTACCGCCAAGGGTGAGGAAATCGATCGGGTACTTGGTTTCGAGCTGGGGGCCGAAGATTACGTCGTCAAACCCTTCAGTGTTCGAGAACTGCTGCTGCGTATTCAAGCCATCCTGCGACGGACGCATGGGGCCAAGTTGTCCAACCCTGAAGATGCCCTGACTTTTGGCCGGTTGCGCATCGACACCGCCGCTCATCGCGTCTGGGTGGATGATGTTGAAGTACAGCTCACCTCCATCGAGTTCCGCCTTCTGGTCATGCTCTACGAGCGGCGCAACCGCGTTCAAACCCGCGCCTCGCTCCTAGAGGACGTCTGGGGACTGCAAGCGGATACGGAAACACGCACCGTGGACACGCACGTCAAGCGTCTGCGAGAAAAACTTGGGGCTGCTGAGGCCTATATCGAAACGGTGCGCGGCGTTGGCTACCGCTTTGCCGCCAGCCCTGATGAGGTTCATGCATGAGCATGGGAATTCGCGGCAAGCTCTTTCTCATTTCAATGGGACTGATTGTGTCGGCCCTGGTGGTCGCAGATCTGGTTTTGACGTCATCTCTGGATCGCAGCCTTACGGACCGAGTGCGAGCCGATCTCGGAGTGCGTGCGGTCCTCGCAGAACAAACCATCTCCCAATTAGCCCAAACAACGGCCACTCATGCCGATGGGCATTGGCAAACGCTGGCCGTTGATCTTGGCCTTCGGAGCAAAGCTAGGATTACTGTCATCTCGCTAACGGGTGAGGTACTCGGTGATTCCAGTCTCAATGAAAACGCGGTCTCCAAAGTTGAAAATCATTTAGAACGACCCGAAGTCAGCGAGGCTTTGGCTCGCGGACATGGTGCCAGCATTCGCTATAGCAGTACCGTCGAACAGCGCATGATGTATGTCGCCGTACCGTTTTATCGTCAGAGTCATCAAGCCGGCGTTTTGCGAATCGCCCTGCCACTCTCGCAAGTTGATCGTGCCGTTCAGGATCTCCGCAAGATTCTGGTGGCGGCTTCGCTACTGGCATTGGGCGTCGCCGGATTGATCTCCACTCTGGCCACCCGCCGCATCAGTCACACCCTTCGGCAACTCGCCCAAACGGCTGGCCGCATGGTCGGTGGTGATCTGGGTGAGCGTACCCATACCGCCGGTCATGACGAAATTGCGACCCTCGGTAAAAGCCTGGATCATCTCGCCGCCAACCTCTCCCATACTCTCGATCAACTGCGAACCGAGCGAGATCTTCTGGGCGATATTCTCGGCGGAATGCAGGAAGGCGTGCTGGTGCTCGATGCGAAGGGCCACGTTATCCACGCCAATCCAGCCCTACGGGCCATGCTGCTGCTGGCCGCTGACATTATCGGCAAGCCGTTGCTCGATGTCATCCGCAATGCAGACCTCGTAGAGATACTCGGTGACGCCCGAGAGGACAAAGCCACCGCCACTGGTGAAGTCGAACTCTCCGGCATCAAACCCAAACGCCTCTTGGTTCAGGCCGCACCCCTCCAGGGCGGCACTGGCAATCTGCTCATGGTGCTCGTTGATGTCACGCAATTGCGCCAACTAGAATCCATCCGCAAAGATTTCGTCGCCAACGCTTCCCATGAATTGCGCACACCCGTGGCTTCGCTACGATCCGCCGCCGAAACCCTGCGTGGCGCCATGAATGATCCCGAGGCATCTCAGATGTTTTTGGAAATGATCGAACGCAACGCTGGCCGACTGCATCAATTGGTCGAGGATCTTCTGGACCTCTCCCGCATTGAATCCAAGGAATTTCACCTTCAACTCGAAAATCTAGACCTCACGACTTTTGCTGAGCAGATGTTGCACGCCTATGCGCGCCTGGCCCAGGACAAAACCATCCAGATGGATGTCAGCTCCTCAGCCCCCGGAATCATGGCCCGAGCGGATCGACGCGCCTTGGAGCAGGTGATGGGCAATCTCCTGGACAACGCCATCAAGTATTGCCCTTCGGCCTCCAAGATCCAGATTCATGTCGAGTCCCAAGGGGAACGTACTCGAGTTTCGGTATCCGATACAGGTCCGGGCATTCCGCCCCAGCATCTGCCCCGCCTTTTTGAGCGTTTCTACCGAGTTGACGCCAGCCGTTCCCGCGAGCTTGGCGGCACCGGCCTCGGCCTCGCCATCGTCAAGCATCTCGTAGAAGCCATGCGGGGAACGGTGACCGTGGAAAGCGATGCCGGCAAAGGCTCCACGTTTTCCTTCACGTTGCCAAAGGCGACCTCGTAAAGAGTGTTCGTGGCAGTTTCATGGCCCAGGTCCTAATGGCACCGAGGACACGGTCTGTCATCCGCGATGCGGAAGCGAGGCCCCCTTCACTACAACGTGAAAACGGAGATAGAATCTCCGACATCAATTCCAAGGAGCTTCCATGCCAGTGAAACCCAGCAACAAGGAAGAAGAACATTTTGCACAAATGGAGTTTGAGCGTCGGAAGCACTTGGCAAATGCTCTGGCTGAGCAATTGGCTGCCAAAGAGCGGGATGAACTCAGGGTCCTTCACTGGATGCACTGCCCTAAAGATGGATCGGAGCTCTTAGAAACCACACTCCAAGGCGTGAAAGTTGATATCTGCTCGACCTGCGGCGGCATGTGGCTGGATGCAGGTGAACTCGATACTCTGACGGAAGCCGACAAGTCCGGAGTCCTGGGCAGTTTCCAAAAACTCTTCCGCCGATAAACCTCCGAAGCGCACTGCATGCCGTTGCGATGAAACCCAATTTCATCCATCTAGACTATTTCATCGCCAGCACCACCACCGTACTGCTGCTACTGGGCTTGGTCTTTGCGCGCATCGAACCCTTCTACGAATCGATTTTCTTTCTGGTTGTAGGCAGTTTTCTGCTGCTCTTCCTCATGTTTCTCATCCGAGACATGGATAACCCTTTCGGCAATTACGAGAATTCATCCTCCGAAGATGTGTCGCTGAATCCGCTTGAGGCTGCTCTATCGGATCTTCAGGCCCGGGTGGCGGCGGAGCGATTGCGGGTCTCGGGTGACCTCACTCAGGATAGTGAACCCCAACCCGGGTGATAATTAGGCCTTCCCGCACAACCAAAGGTTCTGCCATGTCTCATGAATCGGCACGCCACGATCCCAGACTACAAACCCAATTGCTGGCAAGCATTCCCGATATTCCGCGGTACGTGTATGTGAGGGCGCTCCTCCTGGACCCTGCGAGCGTGGTCGTCGGGTCACTGCAGGGAGCCGTTGTCCTTAGCTCCACGGGTCCGTTGGCCTTCGTACACGGCGAACCACCCAGGGATCTGCTCAGCAGCGTCCTGAAGGATGACCTGGAGGTGCTTTCGTTACGACCCATCGAAGGGCTTCCTGCGGGTTGGATTTGGGAACGTGGAACCCTGATGACACTCGGGGCTGATGATCGGTTTCAACAAGTTGGGGAGGCCATGGACCCGGTCGTGCCCCTGACCCGCGAATTGCTGGAGATGGTGCCTGATCCACTGCGGCAGGAACTCGGGATCGCCTTCGAGACGGGCTCGGTCATGTGTATGGTCGTGGACGGCCAACCCGTTTCCTTCGCATCAGCACCGCTTTGCAGCGAATCCTATTTCGATCTCTCGGTCGATACTCTCGAGGCATTTCGGAACCGCGGCTACGCGCGCTTTTGCGCCTCTGCGGTTATGCGAGCTGAAATGGACAAAGGGCGCAACCCTGTCTGGGGTGCCAAGGATTCCAACCTGCCCTCCCTGCGGGCCGGGCAATCCCTCGGGTTCATTCCCCGAGAACACCTATGGTTGGCCACCAAGGCCTGAATCACCTGGGATTCTGCCCTCGGTGTTTGGGGGGTGGATCGGAACCACGAGCGTCACGGCGCTGGGGTCTCGAGGGGCCGCCGACCCGCGAAACAGCCAATAGCAATCTTTTTGATTTGTGAGGGAATCCGCAATCCTCACCCTGACGGCCAGAACTGTCACGTGCATTTGGCTTGGCCGCCACGATCGATCTTCATCCTAATGGCATGACGAATAATGCGACCCTCGCCTTGCCCAAGGATTTCTATATGAGATCTGCCTCAGAAAAACAGGTTCACAACACCCTGGATGTCCTGGGGGCCGAGCTGCAGCGCATTTTGTCGCGCCGCCAATTGAGCCCCCTTTTCCAGCCCATTCTCGATACCCGAACCGGGCAGGCCTTTGGCTTCGAAGGACTAATCCGAGGACCGTCGGATACCGTTTTGCATTCCCCGATCAATCTTTTCAATGTGGCGCGCTATGCGAATCTTACGCCCCTGTTGGAGGAAGCCTGCTGTCGAACACTGCTGCAAGCCTTTGCGCGACAAGCCCCAGGTGGACGACTCTTCCTGAATGTGGGACCGGCCTTTTTTACGAATAGTGCCCCATTCCGAATGGACGACGTCATGGCCTTCGGGTTGCGACCCGATCAAATTGTCATTGAACTCACGGAGAGTGAACCCTCATTCGACACGGAATCCTTGCTGCGAGCCGCCGAACATTTCCGCGCCCTCGGCTTTACCATCGCGCTCGATGATCTCGGCGAAGGCTTCGCCAGCCTCAAGCTTTGGTCTGAGCTGCGCCCGGACTTCGTCAAGATCGACAAACACTTCGTTCAAGGGGTCAGTTTTGATCCCATCAAGCAGCAGTTCCTGCGCTCGATTCGAGACCTAGCGGCTGGAACCGGAGCCCGGGTGGTAGCCGAGGGCATCGAGACCGAGGCCGATCTTTCCGTGGTGCTCGAACTGGGCTTGGAATTCGTCCAGGGCTATTTGCTGGGCCGCCCGGTGCCATCCGTCACCCCACCCAATCCCCATCCGATGATGCGCAATGGAAATGACAATAGTCGCTCACCCCGTGGCTTCGGGAATCAGAATCGTTTCACCGCGAGCCGCCTCATGCAAACCGTGGAACCGGTGGATCCACGCACAGCGGTATCAAATGTCGCCGAGCGATTCTCGGCCGATCCTTCGCTCTCCACCCTACCCGTCGTGGATAGTGGAATACCGGTTGGCCTCCTGAATCGATACGCCTTCCTGGACCTGATGTCACGCCCCTTCGCGCTGGATTTGCATGGCAAAAAAAGCTGCGACCGTTTCATGGAACGCCAACCCCTGGTGGTCGACCATGGCACCACCATTCAGGAATTAAGTCAGCTGATTGTGGATTCGGATCCCCGGCATATTCTTTTCGGTTTCATCGTCACCCAAAATGGTGAGTACGTGGGTATTGGCAGCGGCCAGGAGCTCATGCGGGAAATAACTCGCCTGCAAATGCAAGCAGCTCGCTACGCCAATCCCCTCACTTTGCTACCCGGCAATGTGCCCATCCACGAGCACTTGGATGGCCTTCTAGAACAAGAGCTTCCCTTCGTGGTTGGCTACTGTGATCTCGACTATTTCAAGCCCTACAACGATGTCTACGGCTATCGAAAGGGTGATGAACTCATCCAGTGGGCCGGAAAAATTTTCCAGGACGCCTGCGACCCGAATCTGGATTTCTTGGGCCACATTGGCGGCGATGATTTTGTACTTGTGCTTCGATCCGAAGACTGGTTGAAGCGCCTGGAAAGCATTCTGCAACGCTTCCAAGAGGGTCGAACTATCTTTTTTCTTCCTTCGGATCTGGAGCGTGATGGCTACGAAACCGAAGACCGAAAAGGCAACACCGTCCTGCACCCGCTGGTTTCCGTTTCAATCGGCGTACTGCCCGTCACCTCTGGAACCTATGCCACCCATCGCGAGATTGCCACCGCTGCCAGTCACGCCAAGAAAATGGCCAAAGGCATCGAAGGCTTCTCTCTGTTCATCGAACGCCGGAGTACTGGGATAGGCGTAACCGCACCCGGTGCATGACCATGCTTGCCCGGCGCGAAAGAAAACGTAGCCGACTTGCCCCTTTGCGGACACTCGTTGCTCACATCCGACGTGCTTAATGGAGCCTTGGAGGTTTGCCATGTCACGTCTCACACGAATCTTTTGGGTAATGGTGGGCTTAGTCTTGCCCGCAGCCGTTGCGCACTCGCAGGCGCTCGCCCCGCAGCAGATGCAGGAACGGTTGGAAGGCAAGATCCGCATTATCGGCTCAGACTCCATGGACCCCTTGATTCGACTTTGGGTGCAGGAGTTTCAGAAACGCCAGCCGAAGGTTGACTTTCAAATCACCTCGCATGGCTCCGGTACGGCCCCACCCGCACTTACGAAAGGCGAAGCCGAGATTGGCGCCATGAGCCGAGAAATGAATGCCAAGGAATTGGCGGCATTCACCGCGCAGCTGGGGTATGCACCCACCTCCCTTTGCGTAGGCTTCGATGCGTTGGCGATCTTTGTGAATCGCCGCAACCCACTTAAACGCATCAGCATCGAACAACTCGACGCCATCTACAGTGAAACCAGGCTCGCAGGCTGGGCAACACCCATTCGCACCTGGCGGGATTTGGCAGGCCAAGGCTGGCGAACTTCCATCATCCGCCCGTACACCAGAGACGAAAAAAGCGGAACACGCGCCCTGTTCATGGAACAAGTGGCGCAGAAGGGTGGCCTGCTCCGGAAGGAAATCGAAGTTGCCGACCAAATGGGAATTCTGGAAGCCATTGGCCAGAATGTCCGGGCCATTGGGTATGGGCCCACCAATTACTTGAACCCGCAGGTGCGCTTGGTGCCTCTCGCTGCCAAGGGCTCCCAAACGCCTTTGGAACCCACGACCAAAAATATTCGCACGGGTGATTACGCCCTGGCCCGTCGGCTCTACTTCTACGTCAACCTTCCAGCCAGTACCCCGCTGACACCCGCACTTCACACGTTCCTGAAATTCGTGCTTTCCAAAAATGGACAAGACCTTGCAACGGGTTATGGCGCCGTGAGCCTGGATCCCTCTTTTGCGGATTCTCAAGCCAGCCAGTTGCGCTGAGGATGTCATGACAACGTATACAGCTCTTGGCTCCACCCTTCTGGCCGAATGCTTGGCCGTGGATCCTTTTGGTTCCGTGCATCGCGGTATTGAACGTGACGGATCCCCGGCCGGGCGCAATGTCCTGGTCCGCCGCTATCACGACACCTGGCTCTCGGAAGGACTCCTGGCGCGCCACAGCGAAATTCGTCGAAATCTCATTTACCTCGGCAGTGTCCAGCTGTTCCAAGGTGTCCATCTGAGCCAAGACGATGCGCCCCACTTGGTCTGGCCCCTTTGCCAAGGGCGAAGCCTCGCCACGGTCCTACGCGTGGCCGAAGAGCAGGAACTCCCCTTCGGCCTCGATCAATCGCTGTTTCTGATCTGGGTGCTCTCTCACCATATCGCGCAGCTGCATCGCGCCAAGCTGCCCTTGGGCTTCCTCTCGCCCCACCGAGTCTGGGTTGGCTTTGATGGCCTCGTAGAATTACTGGACGCGCCTGTCATCACGATTCTCGAAGACATCCTGCCCAACGTTCCTGGCGCGATGGAAGCCATGGCGCCCTACCGCCAAGGACCTCATCGCGAAGGCATCATGCACGATGCTTTCCAGATGGGCGCCCTGCTCTTCAAGATGCTGTTTCACAAACCGTTGCCCATGGATATCCCCCTGGACCACTCGATTGAAACCGCGCGTCTGCAATCGCCCGAAGGCACGGAGCCCCTGCCCGTTCTCATCAAGGAACTCTTGGCTCGATTGCTGGGCTTGAGTCGCCCCTTTGCCGACCTTGAAGCACTGGAGGCCCACCTCGAAAACACCATGTTTGGCGACGATTCCTTCAACCCCACCACCTTCGGCCTTGCCTTCACGATGCACACCTTGTTTCGCAAGGAAGTGGAGCTGGAAAAACAGGCCATGGAAGCCGAGCGCCTGAATCCAAGGCTCTTCGCCTTGCTTGAGACACCGGCAGAAAGCCTGACCGAACCACTCCAGCCGAGCCGAATGCCCCTGTTCAAGCGTGTCGCAACCTACGCGGCAGCCTTTCTGGTGGGTGCCGCTGCCTTAGGCGCCTGGATGCTTCCATCCCGCTTGAGGGCGCCCATCGAAACAGCTGGCCAACCGCCTTCCCCTCGTTCCCTCCAGGCAGTTCAACTTCCCGAACCTCTCCATGCGCCGAGCGAATCAACACCGGTGCCCAACCCTCTTCCGGAGTCTCAGCCAATCGTTGTGAAACCGATTAGCCCAGCTCCCCAAAGCCTCCCACTTCCCACGCCGACCAGTCCGGTTAAGCTCCGCGTGTTTGTAGACGAGAAAGGGCGTATTCGACAGGCCCTTGTTCAAGATGGCGCAGCGAAAGGCAGCGATCGTGAAGCCAGAGCCATCGAACTAGCCATGGGCAAACACCTCCCCCCGTCTCTGGAAAACGGTGTCGCAATAAGGTTTTGGACCCAACTTACGGTCCAAGTGAAGTGACCGGCTCTGAACCAGAACAACACAGGTTGTCACAACGATGTAAATGTACGAATGAGTTCGTTGACATATTACGAACTGGTTCGTATGTTGGATCTACTCCCATTGCGAGGTCGATCCATGCGATTTGCCCGGACCCTAGGCCCCCTGTTCCTGCTGCTTTTAGCCTGTAAGGCACCCACGCCCAGACCTGCTCTTTCTGCCACCCAGATTTGGGCGGCCCAGGTGCAGGAGGCCGGAACCAAACCAGCGGCAGCCATTCCTGACCGCGAACGGGCCGAATTTGCTCAGGGCTTCGAGAATGGGGCCGCCATGGTGCGTAGGGCGCTCGACACCGGCAGGAAGCCCTTCGTGCTGCTTCCAGACCGGCTGGCAACGCCACCAGCTCCAAAGCTGCTGGGCCCCTTGCCCGAGGGCGTGACGCTGGCTCCTGACCCCCTACGAGTGGAATTAGACACCGCCACGGGTTTGCGAATTTGGGCGTGGGGTGCGGTGGAAGGCTCGGTCTATTCTCGCGGGCAGAAGGAAGGCTTTGCCTGGGCCCTGTCGCATCATGGCCAAAGCCTCGTTCAGCCACGGCGGCCTTCGATCATCCCCGAGCGATGGGTTCGCTGGCCCAAGGAGGCCGCCAGCCTCAACCTGGAAATAGCCACTCGCAAAGCCGAGGTCCATTGGACGCCCCAGGCCCTGTTCTGGAAAGCCTCGGGAGAGGGTTTCCCAATCGAACATCGGTGGCATCCGGCCGATGAAGCCTGGAGGCCTCGCTTCGCGGCGCTCCAGGAAGATGTGCTCTGGCTGGATACGCTCGGGCACGGTGCCGTGGCTCTGGATCTGGAAACGGGCTATATCCGGGATCTGAAACCATCGCCAAATCCTGCTGAACTGGAAGCAACCCTGGATGCGAAAGCCGCTGCCGAGAAGAATCGGATTCAGGAAATTTTGAAAGAATCCACCCCCGAAGCATCGCGCAAACGCTGGCAGGAAAATGCCAACTCCCCTCTGGCTCAGGCGATGCGCAAGGAACTGCGAGGGCAGGCCGAAAAAGGGAATCCTGAATTTATGTTCATGTTGGCCCTGAACCTCGCCAATCTCGGCGTTGCCGAAGAAGCCGAGGGTGCAACCTGGCTTCGCAAAGCCGCCGAGCAAGGCCATCCCGAGGCCATGAGTTTTCTGGGTGCCTGGCACTATGAAGGGCGCTGCGTCGAAAAATCGGAAACCCTGGCCAGGAAATGGTTAGAGAAAGCGGCCAAGGCCGGTGATGGGGAGGCCAAAAAAATGCTGGCATCCCTGTTTGGAACATCGCGGCCATAGCCCGACGGCATCATCCGCCAAAAAATTGCGGTGAACTTGATCGATGCGTGGCCCCTAAAGGAGGCGATTGCTGGGTGTTCCCGATTGAAGGAACGAGGCAAACTGCACGGAAGGCGCGCTCTGAAGGCTCAAGTCCACCAGAATGCCGAATCTTTCGGCGGTGAGCAGATCCTGATGAAACGATTTCCAGGTAATTCCAAAATCGAGCAAATTGATTCGCGCAACGGCCCTCAGCAGGTCGGTGGGGTGCTGCAGGTAGGGCTGCGGCTCATGCAATTCGAAGCCTTCCAGAACCAGCGCACCGATGATTGCAGCCCGAAATCGCAACTCGGCGCCATCCAACAAGCTGTCCAAAGTCACGGTGTTGGAGAAACTATTTTGCGCGCTCCAAGGAACCTCCACAGGAGTAGCATTTCCCCCCGTTCTGTGATCGAGGATTTGAGGTCTGGCAGTGGGACTGGATTCAATTCTGGAAACCAAGGGCATCAACGCAGCGTGCAGCATCGCTTTCCTCCTGTCAGAAAGGATCTGCACCCAGGGTGAAGAAGACGTGAAGGGTGTGTGACAAGTCCGCAGATTCGTCGCCCAAAGTGGTGGTTTTCCCGCAGACCCCATCGTGGAGGTGCAATCCGCGATCAGCGCAAAAAGACCCAACCCGCTGGCTCAGGGTTGCTCTGGATGGGTCTATGCACCATTCGCCAACCGCCCACGAGCACTAGGATTACCCCCAATAGGAAAAGCGTAAACGGCAGCCAGCGAGCGGCACTAACCTCATGGGACTTATTCGTAATCGCCAATTTGTCACCTCACGATTCGATAAACGCACCTTCTGATGACCTACTCGACCTAGGCGCACACGCCTAGCGATCAAATGACTTTGTCGACAAGAAAGCGCCCCAACAGGGGCGCTCTCTTTGGCGAATTGAGATTTAAATCAGAACGCGATCTGGAAGGCCACCACGAGGCTATCACCACCCTGCTCACCGGTCTGGATGGTGGGGGTAGCGCGGGGCACCAGGAAGTTCTTGCTGCGCATGACGTAGTTCACCTTGATGTTGGCGGCCTTCACACTGTCCGGCTTGAAGGCATAGGTGTAGCCAAGGGTGATCTCCGTGAACTCAGGGGTGTAGTCCACGGCAGAACCGTTCACGAGGCGGGGCGTACCCAAGGCGGTGTGGGTGTATGGGTTGTAGGGCGTGTACCAGTCGCCACCCTGGTTGTAGTTCATGAAGTCGTAGCGGCCAAGGACCGTGTGGTTACCAAAGGTGTAGCCCATGGTGGCCGTGTAGGTGAGGAACTTCTGGTCAAGATGCTCCCGCTTCACCGCGGGAGCGCTCGCGGCGAGGGTGGGGAAGCGGCGGCCCAGCTGTCCAGTGAGGGCTTCAAAGGAGGCATACCAATCGGAGGTGCTGAACTGGTAGAAAGCGCCCAGATTGCTCGTCTTGTCCTTGTTGTCGTAGATGGCTGCCTGATTAGGCCAGCCTGCGGGAGGCGCGGCAGGCGCGATAGCCGCGGCGGTCGTATCCTTAACATCGGAACTTCCCTGCAGGGCGTAGAAGCCGAACTTGTGCGCCCTGCCGTAGTTCATTTCCAGGCGGGCTGCGTACTCTTTCTGGGCATTGACGTCGTTGTTCTTGGCGCTCCCACCAAAGACACCCACGTGGATCTTGCCGCCAAAGGCCTTGGGATCGCCGAAGGGGAAGCTTAGGGCCGCGCCACGATCACGGTTGTCAGTGATCTGGCGTCCAGACTGAGAACGCTCCACCAGGACCAGTTCCGAGGAAGAGGTCTCGTGACCCTGGAGGGTCTTGAACTGCCCCACCTTCAGTTCCGCACCAAATGGGGTTTTGTAGATAATGGCGGCGTCCTGCAGAATGCTGCCGGAGCTGATGGTGGGATCGATCATCGCCTCGTAGGAAACCTCATCCGTGATCTTGCCCGAGAACTTGATTTCCGCACGGCGGATGCTGAAGCTGTTCTCCTGGAATTCGCTGCGGAGGTTGTAGTACTTGTTCGGTGCCACACTCGTGCTGTTCAAACGGAGATTGTTGTCCAGCATCTGGGTATACCAGACCTGCAGGAGGCCGCTGATCTTGGGCGCCTGGGCCTGAGCGGTGGAGAGACCAGCCAGCGCGATGGCGGTGCCGGCAAGCAAACGAAGATTACGGGACATGTGTCCTCCGTGAAAAGTCCGGGCGTACCCAGAATTGGTTTCTTCCGAGAAGCTCAACAGATTCCATGGTGACGGAGCTATGTGAAGGTTCCATGAAGGTTCCGCCACGATTCAGGAACTATCGAGTGTCAATTTTGTGTCGAGAAATTTGGCTCATTTTTTGGAAATGGATCCGTGTAAACCAAGCATGCAACATTCGAATTTTCGAACCGCACAACTCTCGCTTTTCTCTTTTATCGGTGTCCATCAGTGTTCATCGGTGGCCAAATTTTCTTCTTCGTTTTCGATTTTCAGTAGTTCACAAAACATAAAAAAACATTTGCCACCGATGAACACCGATGAGAAGTGTGATTCTATTTTTGAGAATAAACTCAACTTTGGCGGCAAGGTTGGAGTTCCGAGAGCGAGGCCTAGTGAGCTTCTGGCCCCAAACTTTCGGGGTGGCGAATATCGGTACCTTGAGTTAGAAACACCACCATCTCGGCTAGATTCGTGGCGTGATCGCCAATCCGTTCGAGGTACTTGGCAATGGCCTGCACGCCCATGCCGCGTTGAATGGCAGTGCGATCTTCCATCATGACGAGCAGCACTTGGTGGAAAAGTTGGGAATAGATTGCGTCCACTCCACGATCTCGTTCAATTACCCATTTGGCTTTGGCGGAATCCGCCGCCACAAAAGCGTCGAGCGCATCGCGAACCATGTTCTGCACGATATCGGCCATGGTCAAAATATCCGGCCAATCGCGGCGCGGTGGATCGGAGGAAATATCCAACACCCGTTCGCTGATATTCACGGCCAAATCACCAATGCGTTCCAAATCCGTTACTAGCTTCAGTGCCGTGGTGATGAAGCGCAGATCCGAGGCCACCGGCTGACGACGCGCCAGGATATTAAGGCAGAACCCGTCGATCTCTACTTCCAGACGATTGATATCGTGATCGAATTCAATGGTGCGGTTGGCCAGAGCGTTGTCTTGTTCATGAAAGGCGCGAACGCTTGTGGCCACCATGGTTTCCACCTTGGCACCCATGAGCAAAATCTTCTCGCGCAGCTTCGCGAGTTCGTCTTCAAAACCTTTGTCGGTGTGCAGTGTCATATCGAATCCTAAAAAGAAATCACCACGGAGACACGGAGTGCACGGAGAAAAAGCTCGGGAGAAAGATCCTGGAGCAAGGACGACGAAGGGACACCTGCGATTGTTTCATTCTCCGCGATCCCTCCGTGTCCTCCGTGTCGCCGTGGTGTTTTTTTCAGCCGAAGCGGCCCGTGATGTAGTCTTCCGTGCGCCGATCGGCGGGCCGGGTAAAAAGAGCATCGGTGGTATTGCATTCCACCAGATCGCCCAGGTAAAGGAAAGCCGTGTAATGGGACACACGCGCCGCCTGCTGCATGCTGTGGGTAACGATGACGATGGTGTATTTTTCGCCGAGTTGGTGAATGAGTTCTTCCACCTTGGCAGTGGCAATGGGATCCAGCGCCGAACAGGGTTCATCCATCAACAGGACTTCGGGTTCCAGCGCTAAGGCCCGAGCGATACAGAGGCGCTGCTGCTGTCCACCGCTCAGACTCGTGCCGCTGCGATTCAAGACATCCTTCACTTCATCCCAAAGGGCGGCCTGACGCAGGGAACGCTCCACCAGATCATCAGGGCGCTCGGGGCGCATGCCAGCCAGCTTCCAACCCGCCAGAACATTATCTCGAATGCTCAGGGTGGGAAAGGGATTCG
Organism: Deltaproteobacteria bacterium; assembly: GCA_020048105.1. Classification (GTDB taxonomy): domain Bacteria; phylum Acidobacteriota; class Holophagae; order Holophagales; family Holophagaceae; genus JAYREN01. The sequence goes on from JAIFMW010000111.1 coordinate 18,797, forward strand.
GCCGCTGAAAGACCATGCCCACACGGCGACGCAAAGCCACGGGATCCATGGCGCGGGTGTAGACATCCTGCCCATCGAGCAGCACCCGACCCTCCATGCGCGCACCGGGGATCACTTCGTGCAAGCGATTGAGGCAGCGAATGTAGGTGGATTTGCCGCACCCAGAAGGCCCGATAAGGGCGGTCACTCGCTTTTCGCGGATCGGCAGAGAGATCTCTTTCAAGATCTTGTTTTTGCCGAACCAAGCGGAAAGATTTTCCGTGGCCATTTTCGCCGATTGGGAAGCACGGGCGGGACTCTGCGCCTCCTGATCCGAAACCAACAAGGAAGCCGAATCGTGCAGATCGAGTCGGGGCATGGCGAGCGTTGAAGAAAGCGCGTTCATTCGTTACCTCCCTTGGCCAGGTTGGCGAGTCATCACCCGAGCCAGGACATTGAGCACCAACACCAGCAACACCAGAGCCAGGGCCGCTGCCCAAGCTTGTTGATGCCAATCTTCATAGGGGGATACGGCGTAGGTGTAAATCTGCACCGGCAGCGACCCCATGGGCTGATCGAGCTTCAAAGAAAGAAAGCGACTACCAAAGGCGGTGAAGAGTAGCGGTGCCGTTTCCCCGGCTGCCCGCGCCACCGCCAGCATAATGCCCGTCGCGATGCCTGGCGCACCCGTGCGCAGCACCACGCCCAAGATCACGCGCCACTTGGGTATCCCCAGGGCAAGCCCGGCTTCCCTCAGAGAATCGGGCACCAATCGGAGGAGTTCCTCCGTGGTCCGCATGACGGTAGGCAGCATCAGGATGGCCAGCGCGATCCCACCGGCCAAGGCCGAGAAACGGTGCATCGTCAGAACGACCATGGTGTATACAAAAATACCCACCGTGATGGAAGGCACCCCGGACATTACATCCGCGGCAAACCTCACGATTTTGCCGAAGCGGTTATTACCGAATTCGGCGAGGTAAACGCCTCCGAGCACTCCTACCGGAATCCCGAAAGCACAGCCCAGCCCCACGAGAATGGCCGACCCCATGAAAGCGTTCGCCATGCCGCCACCGGTTTCACCCACGGGTTTTGGCAGCTGAGTAAAGAAGGCCCAGCTAAAGCCACCCAACCCCTTGAGCGTGAGGTCGTAGAGGACACTCGCCAAGGGCACCAGGGCCAAAAACACCATGCCCAGGCAGGCCCAACGAGCCACGATATCTGTAATTTTTCGCCGCTGAAAATGATCCAACATCAAGCTCTCCCTGCGCCAGCCGGCACCTTGCCAACGCGCCAAATAAGGAGACGGGCCACGATGTTAAGCACAACGGTCACGCCGAAGAGGATCAGACCCAATTCCGTGAGCGCTGCCAGATAGAGATCTCCCGAGGCTTCGGCATATTCATTGGCGATGACGCTGGCCAGAGAATACGAAGGATCGAAGAGGGAGAGCGAAATTTCCGCGCGATTACCAATCACCATGGTCACCGCCATGGTTTCACCCAAGGCTCGACCCAGACCCAAAATCACGGCTCCCAAGATCCCCGAACTGGCGGAAGGCAATACGGCCTTGCGCACCATTTCCCAGCGCGTTGCGCCCAGGGCCAAGGCCCCTTCGCGAAGGGTACTTGGAACAGCCTCCAGCACGTCACGGCTTACCGAAGCGATCGTGGGCAGGATCATGATGGCCAGGATCAAAACACCCGCCATGAGCCCGAGGCCGCGTGGCGTTCCCTGAAAGAACGGCAGAAAGCCCAAGGTCTTTGCAAGGAAGGGCTGTACCGTTTCTCGCAACCAGGGCGCCAACACAAAGATGCCCCAGAGCCCGTAGATGACGCTAGGAATGGCGGCCAGGAGTTCCACCAGGAACCCTAAGGGGCGACGCACCCAGTTGGGTGCCAGCTCCGCTAGGTAGATGGCAATGCCCAAGGCGATCGGTACCGCCAGCGCAAGCGCCAACAGACTCGACACCACGGTTCCATAGATGTAGGGCAGCGCCCCGTAGGCATCCAGCACTGGATCCCAGTCTTTGCTGACCAGGAAATGCCATCCGAATTGCCGAATGGAAAGCATGGAGGTACGAATCATCTGGAGCGTGATTGCCCCTAGAACCAGAATCACCATGCCAGCAAGAATTCCGGTCACCCAGAGAAAGGCCCGATCCGCCGGATTGACAACGGAACCTTTTCGCAACGACAGCGATGACCGCAACGACTGCAATGACCGCCAAAGGCGGGAAACCCAGGATTCCGGGGCTCCCACCGATGGCGAATTCGTGTCTTGCTTCAGGGTCATCTTACTTCCGGGTAATCAGGATTTGACCGTTGGCCTTCAAGCTCTTCAGCTTGGCTTCGACCTTGGGCAGCACATCCTTAGGCAGCGGAGCGTAATCGAGGGCCGCAGCGAACTTCTGACCGTCATGAATCGCCCACCACAGGTAATCGGCCACAGCCTTGCCCTTGACGGGATCCTTGGCATTTTCGTAGACCAGGATGTAGCTATAGGAAGCGATGGGGTAATCCTTGGCGCCATTGCTATCCGTGATGGACATGCACAGATCCGCAGGAATCTCGTTACCGGTAGCCGCCGAAGTGGTGGCTTCGGGGCTGGGCGTGATGAACTTGCCAGCCTTGTTTCGAATGGAGGCAACAGGAAGCTTATTCTGCTTCGCGTAGGCCAGTTCCAAATACCCGATGGCACCGGGCGTGGTCTTCACTAGACCGGTGACGCCTTCGTTGCCCTTGCCGCCCAAACCCACGGGGAACTTCACGCTCTTGCCAACCCCAACCTTACTCTTCCAATCGACACTGACCTTGGCTAAATATTCCGTAAACACTGCCGTGGTGCCGCTGCCGTCGGAACGATAGGCCACGGTAATGGGCGTGGCAGGCAAGGAAACACCAGGGTTAATACCGGTCAGGCGGGCATCATTCCATTTGGTGATTTGCCCCATAAAAATGCCCGACAACACTTCGGGCGTCAGCTTCAACGAAGCACTCACACCGGGAACGTTGTAAGAGACCACCACGCTGCCGAGGGTGACCGGGAGGTGGAAGATGGGCGACTTGGCCTTGGCCCGCTCCTGGGCGGTCATGGGCGCATCCGTGGCGCCGAAATCCACGGTGCCTTCGAGGATCTGCTTGATGCCCCCGCCGCTCCCGATGGACTGATAGTTGACATTCACGGATGGCTGCACCTTTTGGTACTCCGACATCCATTTCGAATAAAGGGGGTACGGGAAGGTCGCGCCTGCACCCTGGACCACGGTTTGGCCCTGAAGACTCGCCGCTGCCACCATGGCACCTAGCGTTGCAATCCGAAGCATGCTCATCGTTTGTTCCTCCTGGAATCACAGTACGGGCCCTATGTGGCGACTCTGTGACGGAGGTGCGACGATTGCGGAAAGCCTTGCTACTCCATCCCAGCCGGGAATAGGAAATAGGCAAGCAAAGCACCGCCTAGGATAAGCAACAGATCAAGCCATCCCCTGCCAGAAGGAATCGGGGAACGGGACCCCTCTGCCCACAGGACGATTCGATGAAGCGGTTGCATGGAATGGAGGTGAAAGGTGTGGGATCGCATGGCGCCCTCCTTGGGAAGTGCCCAGGTACAAACTAGGGCGCCCCAACGATCAGGCCGTGACGTTTCTGTAAACAAAACGCCCGCACCAAAAGGCACGGGCGTTTATTGCGATACCAACAATCAAATCATGGCTTACCTGTGGGTGGCATTGGGGTCACAACCTTAACCTGGGCCAATCGAGGATTGACCTTGAGGCCTGGCGCCACAGCCACGAGTGTCTTGTAGAAGGTCATTGCCAGCAGGGCGCTAACCGGAATCGTCAGCAGCCAAGCAATGAAGATATTACCTGCCAACCCCCACCGCACGGCGCTGGGGTTCATGCTCGTGCCCACGCCCATGATCGCGCCACTGATGGAGTGGGTGGTCGAAACGGGAATCCCGAAATGTGCGGTAGTGAAGAGCACGATGGCCGCAGCGGTTTCGGCAGCAAAGCCATGAATGGGCTTCAGCTTGGCGATCTTGTGCCCCAGGGTCTTGATGATCTTCCAACCACCACCCGCCGTGCCCGCGCCCATCATGAGGGCTGAACCAATTTTCACCCACAGAGGCACCGGAACATTGCCAGCGCCAGCCGGCAGGTAGCCGTAGGTAATGAGGCCCAAACAAATGATGCCCATCGCCTTCTGAGCGTCGTTTTGTCCATGGGTGAAGGCCATAGCGCCTGCGGAAACCAACTGCAATTTTCGGAAAGCGAAGTTTACTTTATGGATCGACATGCGGCGCACGATCCAAAGAATGCCGATAATAAGCGCGGCGGCAACCAAGAAGCCAAGGGCAGGCGAAATCACAATGAAGGCACCGATTTCCCGCAATTTAGCCCATTTGAGACCTGAAACCCCGGCATGCGCCAGGACGGCCCCGGCCAAGCCACCCATTAAGGTATGACTAGTGCTGCTCGGAATGCCAAACCACCAGGTCAGCAAATCCCAAAAAATAGCAGCCAAAAGCGCCGCAATAATGACCGCTGGCACCATCTGAGAACTATCGGCCAAGCCCTTTGCAATCGTAGTCGCCACAGAGGTGCCCATGAGTGCACCGGTAAAATTCAGCACCGCGGCCATGACGATGGCGTATTTCGCGGGCATCACGCCCGTGGACACGACGGTGGCAATGGCATTGGCGGTGTCGTGAAACCCGTTAATGTAATCGATACACCAGGAGAACAAAACGATGGCGATCAACGCCAGAGGGACGTATTCAAGCATGGTCCCGAATCCTCAAGCGTTCTTCATGACGGTGGAACCGACTACCTTGGCGGCATGATCGATGCGATCTACGGCGGCTTCCAGGGTATCCAGGAGCTCCTTCCACTTGATCAACATGATGGGGTCTGGACTATTGGAGAATAGAGCGGAAAGAGCGGTGTGGTAGACAGCATCGGTCTGGTTTTCCAGTTCGCTGACAATGCGTATGTGCTTACGGATTTCTTCGGGATTGGACATGTTGCGCAAACTACCCACCAGAAAAACCAGTTCCTGGCAGCCCGAGACATTCATGGAAGCCAGCTCCCGATAGGCCGGTAGCACTGTCTTAACGTTATAGAGAACCAGACGATCTGCGATGGCGTCCAGATCATCGAGCACATCATCCAAGGCGTGGGCCAAGGTCAGGATATCTTCACGTTCGATCGGTGTAACAAAAGTCCGATCCAGGCGATCAATAATTTCATGGGTTATTTCGTCGCCCTTATGCTCGAGCACTTTCATCGCTCTGCGGAAATCGCCCCATTCTTCTCGATTTTCGGCCCCTACTTCCTTTTCGAAGAATTTGGCAGCTTCAAGTACGTTTGCTGCGGATGCTTCGAGCAGGTCGAAGAAAACCATTTCCTTGGGCTTAAGCCAGCGGATGAGTGCGTTCAAGGACATGAAACCTCCGGTGGGGCTCAGGCCCCTGTGCTGATTATGGAACAGGTACGTGTCATTTCTGTGACGAAGCTCCGGTTCGTGGACTTCGTCACGCCTCAGTGTACCAGTTCTGAAACCTTTACAAAGTTCACTTGCCCTTTGCTGCGCGGGATGAGTTTTTCTAGAGCCTCCACGGTCTCCGGATAAATGTGGCCGATGATGATGACCTGTCCTTCAGCCCGGGCAAGCGTCAGGGCACGCTCCCACTGCTTGGCCATGGCTTCGAAGGCCTTGTCGTCATCCAGGAACACCTTGCGCTGTGCCGCCGGGATCTTAAGTTCGACGGCCATATCAAAGGCCACTGAATCTTTTTCGGTGCGGCTATCCAGAAAAAAGCAATGAGCCGCCTTGATCTCCTGAAGAATCCATTTCATGCGCGGACGATCCGGTGTAATGCGGCTACCCATGTGGTTGTTCACACCTTTGCGCCAAGGAACATCCAAAAGTGCTTTTTTTACGCGGGCCCGAATTTCGGCCTCGGGCAGTTCGAACATCACGGCATTGGGACCTGGGTCTTTTCCAGGTCCTGGATATCCAATGGGTTCCATGGGCAGGTGCAGCAGGATTTCCTTGCCCGCGCCATGGGCGATGGCGGCGCTTTCCTGTGTGAACTCCTGGAAGGGCAGCACGGCCGCGGAAAAGGCCACCGGTTGAGCACAAAGGCGCCTTACGAGCTCGGGAGCGGCGTAGCCGAAATCATCGATCACTAAAGCCAACCGGGGCAGCGCTGCGGTGGGCTGGGGTGCCGCTTGCGGTTTGTCCGTGGCCTTGTCCGGCAATCTCCCCGGCACGGCCACGGGAGAACTGGGTTTCGGTTTACGCGGAGGTTCGGATCGTTTGGTTTCCTGGTCTTGAGGTGGGCGTTGGGATTTCTTTTTACAGCCCTGATTGCTGAGCACTAAACCCAAGCCAAGGCCAAGCAAAAGCATCGCCACGCCCCAGAAGGCGAGAACACCGGTAGACCGTCGGCCTGAACTGCGCTTGCGACCGGCCATGATTCAGACGATCTCCCGCGCGCGCGGTTCCCTGTCGAAGCGTCCGCGATCAAAATTCTGCTTAAAGGCATGCATCGCAGGTTTGACTTCGGCCTTGGGAATGGGCTTCTTCTCGAGCTGCTCGAGAATCCTGGGCAGGGGATCTTCTTCGATTTTCACGCCTCGTTGGGCACGGATTAGGAACTCGGGAAGGAACCCCTGGCGATCCAGCTTTTCGCCCCCGGCCCCGACCCAACGGCGATTGACGATCTCCGCCGCACCACCGGTCCGCAACTGGAATCGCGTGCGCTCGACGCCCATGGCGGCCGTGCGTTCTCCAAAGGTTGGCAAGGATTGTTTCTTGAGGGCGGCAGCTAGAGCCTCGGCGGGCCCGATGGAGCCAAACCCGGTGAGCACCGCGACCTTGGCGAAGGCTGCTTTTTTCTCACCCATAGCTTCCAAGACACGCTCGGGCTTCCCGGCCTCTTGAATGGTTAAAAAAGGAACCTTTCCCGCGAACAACCCAGCAACTTGGCTCGCTTCGGTGAGATCGCCACCGACGCATTGGCGAAGATCCAAAACCAAAGGCAGTCGCGCATCCAAGGTATTCAGAACCGCCTGAAGTTCCTGGAACCGCCCTGCCTCAAGATCGTGCAGGGTCACAACACTGGCCGTGGGTTCTTTCCGTATGCCGATGGCAAGTCGGGAATTTTTTCCGCGCTTGAGGGTAAGTTTTTTGGTGGTACCCGCCATGCCGTCGTACCACAGCATGGTGACCTCGCTACCCTCGATGCCGCGGAGACTGCGTTCCACGGTCCAGGCGCTCATGGGGCCAAGGCTCTGACCATCGAGCTTTCGAATGATATCGCCCACATGCACTCCAGCTTTTGCTGCAGGGCCATTGGGATGCACGGCGATGACCTGAGCATAGATCTGGCTCTTGCGAAGCTTCAGGCCAGGATCGGCGCTGCCGGGATCGGGCAGCCGCAAATCTTCGGGACTGAGGTAGGCGTTCAGTGGGTGCGCGCGTTCCAGCGTGCCTTGAATGCCGCCCGCGATCACCTTGCCCATATCGGGAGCGTCGACGTAGTGTTCCCGCACCAGGGCCAGCACATCCTGGATATCCGATAGACCCGCCAGGGGGTCCTGGTTGGCAGGTTTAGATTCTTTTCGTGGGGGATCCGAATGCCGCACCACCATCGGGTAGGTGAAGGCGGCCACCAAGGGAAAGGTCAGGATTGAGAGCCAAGTGCGCTGATGCATTCTCCCAGTGTAAGCCACGGGCTCAAATCCGGGGCGCTAGATCCAAAAGACAGAGTTCCACCGCACGGTTCGGTTTGGCGCGCGAGAGTTCCCGACGTTGGGCGAGATCGCCCATCAAACGCATCAGTTCGGCCAGCAGCCTCGCCTGAAAGTCGGGGCCCTGTTCCACAACCACGGCCTGCCCGTCCTGGGCCATGGCCCGTGCGTTTTGCCGCTGATGGTCTCCGGCACTGGCGGGAAAAGGCACCAGGATCGCCGGGCGACCACAGGCCTTCAGTTCCGCGCAAGTGCTGGCGCCCGAGCGAGAGATCACCACACTGGCCGCCTCCAATTCGGTGGCCATCGACTCCAAAAAGGGCGCCAGGCGATGCCGCGCGTCATGCTCGCGCTTGGTTAATTCCTCGAAATCCCGCACTCCGGTCTGATGCACAACTTCCCAATCGGGAAAGCGCTCCAAGAGTTGTGGCGCCAGCCCCATAAGAGCCTCGTTCAAAGGGCGGGCCCCGCCGCTGCCACCCAACACCAGCAATCGATAGGGAGGCTGAAGCACATCAACCCCTGCAAATTCCCGCAGAAAATCTTCCCGCACGGGCGTTCCCACGAATCGGCAGCGCGCCCGAGGCAGCCTGCTCTCTGCCGCCGCCATGCCGCACCAGACCCGCTCCGCTCCCGGGGCCAAGAGGCGAATCAGCCAGCCGGGCTCGGCGTTGGATTCATGTAAAAAGTAGGGAATGCCCATGGAGCGAGCGGCAAAGAGGGCCGGTGCCGAAGCGTAGCCCCCCGTGGCGATGACGGCCCGCGGACGCTGAAGCTTCCACTGAGCTCGCAGTTCGGCCATCGCTCGCCAAAGCTTCCCCATGCTTTTCACCACCCGAAGGGGCGAACGTCCAAGGAATCCTTCCACATCCAAAAGCAAATAGGGCCAGCCGCTCTCGGGAAGCTTACCGGCTTCGATGCCGCGCTTGGCACCCACGAATACGATGGGAAGTTCAGCCCAGCGCAGCTTGGCACCTTGAGCCAGCGCCAGCGCCGGGAAGTAATGCCCGCCAGTACCGCCACCGGTAAGCACCAAAGCGTTCGAGAAATCCGGATCGATAGACATCATCCTTTCAGGCTACTCGCCCGCGCTTCTCAGCGGAATCCAGAGTCCGAGGTTAGAATCATCGGCTACGCCGTCCCCAAAAGGCGGCTTCGAATGGAGTCCACATGAAGATCCTGGTCGCCCTCAAGCAGGTGCCCGACACCGAAACAAAAATCAAAGTAGCCGCGGGCGGAACCAGCCTGGACCCAGCCGACGTCAAGTGGATCACTAGTCCCTACGACGAATACGCCCTGGAAGAAGGCCTGCGCCTGAAGGAAGCCAAGGGCGCGGAAGTGACAACCGTTTCCGTAGGCGAAGAGAAAGCCAAAGATGTGCTGCGGAATTCATTGGCCCTGGGCGCCGACAACGCTGTGCTGCTGAAATCCACCGAGACCGGCGATCCCCTGGCCGTGGCCAAGATCCTGGCGGCCTATGCCGAAGGCAAGGGCTTCGATCTGGTGCTCTTCGGCAACAAGGGCTTCGGCTCCGATAACGGTGCGGTAGGCGCCATGGTCGCCGAATTGCTGGGAATCTCCCAAGCCAACCTCGTCACCAAGCTGGAAGTGAGTGAAAGCACCTTCCGCGCCGAACGCGAAGGCGACGGTGGCACGGAAGTGGTCGAAGGCACCCTGCCCGCCGTGATCACAGCACAGCGTGGCCTCAACGAGCCTCGCTACGCCAGTCTGAAGGGCATCATGGCCGCCAAGAAAAAGACCATCGAAGAAGTGGATGGTGCCGCCGTCACGGCCGCCATGGCTGTGAGCGCCCTCACCCTTCCGCCCGCCCGACCCGAAGGCCGGAAACTTGATGGTGACGCCGCCACCCAGGCTCAAACACTCCTGGGCCTGCTGCGCGACGAAGCCAAGGTTCTGTAATTATCGACCAACGTGAATTGAGGGGATAACGATGATTCTGGTTTTTTGTGAACTCAAAGATGGCAAGATCCGCAAAGCAAGCCTGGAAGCGCTTTCCGAGGCACGCAAGCTCTCCGGCGAGGCACCCGTGGCCGCCCTGTTCGTGGGCGCTTCCTGTGCCGGTTCCAGTGATGCCGCCGCCTTCGGCGCCGATGCCATCATCAAGGTGGAAGGCCCCGCTCTCGGTGCCTATTCCAGCGATCTGTTTGCCGCCGTCATTGCCGATGCGGTGAAGGCCAAGGGCGCAACCGCCCTCCTGGGCGCCGCGACGCCCCTGGGCAAGGATGTGCTGCCCCGCGTGGCCGCCAAGCTCGACGCGGGCTACGCCGCCGAAGTGACCAGCCTCGCGCTGGTGGGTGGAAAGCTCCAGGCCATTCGCCCCGTGTATGCGGGCAAGGCCTTTGCCACGGTGGATTTCACCAGCGGCATCCAGGTGGCCAGCACCCGGCCCAATGTCTTCTCGGCGACCGAATGCCCCAAGGCCGGCGCCGTGGAAACCCTGCCCGTGCCTGCGGTGGACTTCAAGGCCATCGTGAAGGAAATCCTCGCCAAGGGCGGCGGCAAGCAGGATCTCACCGAGGCCGACGTGATCGTTGCTGGTGGCCGTGGACTGAAGGAAGGCGCCAACTTCAAGCTGCTCGAAGATCTGGCGGACGCCATCGGTGGCGTGGTGGGTGCTAGCCGAGCCGCCGTGGATGCGGGCTGGGGCATTCCCCATAGCATGCAGGTGGGACAGACCGGCAAGGTCGTGAGCCCCACGCTCTACATTGCCTGCGGCATCAGCGGCGCCATTCAGCACGTCGCCGGCATGAGCGGCTCCAAGGTCATCGTCGCCATCAACAAGGATCCCGAAGCGCCGATCTTCAAGTTGGCGAACTATGGGATTGTGGGTGATCTCTTCGAGGTCCTCCCAGAGTTAACCAAGGCCGCGAAAGCCCTGTCCCTCGCCAAATAATTCCCCCTTCCAAAACGAGTCCCGGCAATGCCGGGACTCGTTTTGTACCGAGAAAAATCAAACGGGCTCAAAGCCTTCGGAATAAAGATAATCCCGAGCATCTTCGGGATCGCCGAAGCGGGCGATGATTTCCACGCCTTCGCGGGCATCCCCATCGGCTACATCCAAACTGGAGAGGCCTTCCCGAATGATGCAAGCGCCGCCGATTTCATCGAGGCCGAGTTGCACCAATTCCCATGTCACGCCATGCTCGTCGTGCCAGACTTCGACCCGCATGCTCACCTAGGTGGCCTTCTCGAAGAAGAGAACGACCATGCCGAAACCCACGCGATCACCGGGTTTCAGTTCGCGCGCATCGCCCGGGGCCAAGCGATCACCCTTGATGTAGGTGCCATTGGCCACGCCGTGTTCTTCCACCAGGAAGTAGCGGTTGTGCTCGCAGAGCACACGGGCATGGCGACGCGAGATGCTGAGCTGAGGATCTTCGTCGGTGAGGTCGATATCGGGATGAATCCCGGTGTTGGGATCGAAGCGGCCCACCAAGGCGCCATGGGCCGTGATCGGAAATTTTTTACCGGAAACGACGGAGACCAGGGCAGTGTTGGTCGGCACCGCGCGATTGCGGGTTCGTCCGCCTTCGGAATCGGTGCGGCTACCAAGCTCACGATTGCGCTGGGCCAAACGCTGCATCATTTTCACGGAGACTTCCGGGTTCTGGCGGATCATGCGCAGAAACGTGCCCCTGGAAATGGCGATGAGATCCGTGTCCTCTAGCGCCACCACGGTATTGCCGCGAGGGATCGGCTCCAGCAGACTGCCTTCCCCAAAGAAATCCCCCTTGGAGAGTTCCTCGGACCAATCACCGACCGGCTCTTGGCCCACATATAGCCGCACTTTTCCGGAAAGTAGGATGTACATCTGCTGGGCCATTTCGCCCTTGCGATACACAACTTCGCCCTCGCTGAAGCGAAGTCGGCTTTGCTCGATAAAACTCGAATCGGTCATGTGGGGTTTCCAAAGCTGGATTAACCATACCCTGCTCTGCGGCCGGAGGAAATGAGGCATCGAGGCGTGCCTTTTTGCCGAGTGGGCTATTCTCAATGAATGCGCCTACTTCGCTGGATCCTTGCCCCTTTATCGCCCCTGTACGGCGCTGCGATCCGGGTACGCAACCGGGCCTTTGATGCCCACCCTGAGCGCGCCACCCAACTACCCGTGCCGGTGATTTCCATTGGCAATCTCAGCAGTGGCGGCACCGGCAAGACCCCCTTGACCCTGTATCTGGCCGAAGGCCTTCAGGCCGCAGGGTGGAGCAACGTGATTCTGTCACGTGGCTACGGGGGGCGGCGGGATGTGGACCCCATGGATGTGGCTCCGGATTCCAACCCCTCCCAAACTGGCGACGAGCCCCTGATGATGGCCCGTCGCCTCGGCCCTGGGCGGGTGATCGTGGGCCGCAAACGAACGGTGGCGGGACTACGAGCCTTGGGGCGGAATCCGCGTTTACTGCTGCTGGATGATGGCTTTCAACATCGCGCCCTGCATCGCGATGTGGATTTGCTGCTATTGGATGGAGTGCGTCGCTGGGGCAATGGGAAAACGCTGCCTCTCGGCGATCTGCGTGAACCCATGGAATGCGCCCAGCGTGCTCATGCCATGGTCGTGACAAGGGGTGCCCGAGCCCCCCGAGAAGAAATCCTGGCTTGGTGGCAACGCTATGGTTCTGGTGGTCCGGTGTTTTGGATCGATTTCGTCATCGGTGGCCTGCGGGCCCTTCCCGAGGGTTCTGCCCAACTTGAAACACAATCCGGACCGCTCTTTGCGTTCTGCGCCCTGGGTCATCCCGAAGCCTTTTATGCCGATTTGATCCTTGCGGGCCATCCCTGGGTGGGCTATCGCAGCTTCCGCGATCATCAAGCGATCACCAAGGGCACCCTTCAGCAGGTGGTGAGGGAAGCACGTCTCGCGGGGGCCGAGGGCTTGGTCTGCACGGAAAAAGACGCCGTCAAGCTCGGCCCGACCCATCTGGAAGCCCTCGATTTTCCCCTTTGGGTGGCGCAGCAGCAGGTGCAGGGTGCCGAACCTCTTTTGGACTTCCTGTTGGCCGCCCTCGCCCTCAAAAAGCCGTGAATTCATCCTTGTGGCGTGGTTTCACATCCTCAACGGTTTTGCCGAAGACCAGCGATAGTCCCATCAAAATCGCGCCGCAGACGATGCAGCTATCGGCGAAGTTGAAGGTCCAGTAGTGCCAGCCGAAGAAAATGAAATCGAGAAAATCCACCACTGCACCGTGGTTGATCCGGTCCAGGCCATTCCCTAAGGCACCACCAAGAATCAAGCCCAGGGCCCAACGTTGCAGGGTTGGCGTATTCTCTTTCAAAAATTCGTAGCCAAAATAGCCAACCGCCGCGACCCCGGCCACCAGGAAAACCAAATTGCGCACCCAAGCTGGAGCCGTGGCAAACGAACCAAAAATGGCTCCAGAATTAAACCCCAGCGTCAGATAGAAGAAACCGGGGATGACCGTCATGGGCTCGTGCGGCTTCAGGTGAGCCAGCACCCAGAGCTTGCTGGACCAATCAAGCAGCAGAGCCACAGCCGGGAGCAGAAGCCAGAGAAGTCGCCGCTTCACGCGGACCTCCCATCACTGAAAACACTCCAGCACCTGGGGCAAAGATCGGCATCCTCGCCCTGCCCGCTGCCCCCGCGATGATTCCAGCAGCGAGGACATTTCGTGCCTTCGTGAGCCTGAACTTGCACATCGAGATCAACACCATCCAAAACGATAAGGTTTGATACAACCAGGAGCTCATCGACCGCTTCGCCCAGAGCGGCAAGCACGGCGCGATCGGCCTCACCAAGGGTGAGTGTCACCACGGCATCCAGGCTGGTGCCGATGGTCTTGGCGGCGCGGTGAGGCTCCATGGCCGCCTGCACCGCTTCACGGATTTCCCAGAAACGATCCCAGGTTGCCGAAGGCTCCGCGCCTTCGACTTCGGGGAAGCGCTGTTCGAACACGCTGCCTTCCGTGCAGGGAATATTGGCCCAGGCTTCATCGGCGGTGAAGCTGATCACCGGCGCCATGAGAATCGCCAAGCCTTCAGCCAGTTTCTTGCTGACGGTGCGGCAACTGCGGCGGCGTGGGCTATCCATGGCATCGCAGTACAACCGATCCTTGATGATTTCGAAGTAGCGTCCCGATAATTCGAGCTGACAGAACGACAGAATCGCCTGGCTGGCCGTCAGGAAATCGTAGGACAGATACGCCTCACGAACCTGCTTCGTCAAGCGCAGGAAGGCGTTCCAGATCCAGCGATCCAGGGGCGTCCACTCAGCTTCTTCCGCGTTATCTTGCGCCGGATCGAATTCCGCCAGGGTGCCCAGCAGGAAGCGCAGGGTATTGCGCATCTTGCGATAGGCATCGGCGTTGCGCTCCAGAATTTCCTTGGAGATGCGGATGTCCTCGCTGTAATCCACGCTGGCCACCCACAGGCGCAAGATATCGGCGCCCAGGGTCTTCATGATTTCCTCCGGCGCCCAGGGTCTTCATGATTTCCTCGGGCGTGATCACATTGCCCAGGGATTTGGACATTTTCTGCCCTTTGCCATCCAACACGAAACCGTGCGTGACAACCGTGTCGTAGGGCTTCTTGCCGCTGGCGGCCAAGTTGAAGAGCAGGGACGAATGGAACCAACCCCGATGCTGATCCGAACCTTCCAGATAGATGAAGTTGCCGTAATCCTCGGGCGTCAACTCGGGACTCGTCTGGCAGACCACCGTGGCCGAAACACCGGAATCGATCCACACATCCAGGATGTCCGTCTCTTTCTGGAAGGTGGTGGAACCGCACGCGGTGCACGTCGCACCCGCAGGTTTCAACTGCTCCAAGGGCATATCGAACCAGGCTTCGATGCCCACTTCTTCGATGGCAGCGGCGGCCTTGGTGAAGACATCCGCATTCACCATCGGTTCGCCGCATTCGCTGCAGCGGAGCACGGTGATCGGCGTGCCCCAGCTGCGCTGGCGCGAGATGCACCAGTCGGGACGACCACTGATCATGGCGTGAATGCGGTTGCGGCCCTGAGCGGGCACCCATTTGGTAGCATCCACGCCGTCCAGGCCGAGTTCCCGAAGGCTCTTGCCCTTACCGGTGAGTTCATCATCCATGGTGATAAACCACTGTTCTGTGGCCCGGAAGAAAATCGGCGTCTTGGTGCGCCAGCAGTGGGGGTAGCTGTGCTGAAGGCTTTCCAGGTGCAGCAAGGCCCCAATGGCGCGGAGTTTCTCCACTACGATGGGGTTGGTGTCGAAGATATTTTTCCCTTCGAGATCTGGATCATTGACCGCCGGAACAAAGCGGCCATCGGGCCCCACCAGCTGCAACAACCCCAGGTGATGCGCCAAGTTGAAGTCATCCACGCCATGATCGGGGGCCGTGTGCACAAGTCCAGTGCCCGTATCCGCCGTAACGTAATCGGCCAGCAGCACCGGCGATTCGCGATCCAGCCATGCATGGCGAGCCTTGAGGCTCTGGAAAGCCAATCCCTTGCGGATGCCCTTGGTATGAAGTTCCACACCGAGTTTCTTCTGGAAATCTTCCAACAGCGACACGGCCACGATGTAGTAGCGATCGACGGCCTTCACCACGGCATATTCCATATCGGGATGCATGGCGATGGCCAAATTGCTGGGCAGCGTCCAGGGTGTGGTGGTCCAGATGGGCAAGTAGAGGGGCGTGGGCAGATCGAGGTGCCGGGCTTCCTCATCGGAAACCGGGAAGGCCACCGTGATGGCAGGGCTGGTCTTATCCGCGTGTTCGACTTCGGCCTCGGCCAAAGCGGTGCGGGCACCATAGCTCCAATGCACCACCTTCAGCTTGCGACGCACCGAACCGCTTTCGAACAGCTCGCCGAGCAGCCGCACCACGGCGGCTTCGTACTTGGGCTCCATGGTGACGTAGGGCGCGTCCCAGGCCCCCAGGACGCCGAGTCGCTGAAAACCGGTGCGCTGCGTATCGATCCATTTCGAAGCGTAGGCGCGGCATTTGGCCAGGAATTCCGAGCGGGGCATTTCGCGACGCTTGGGCCCGAGATCCTTTTCCACCGCATGTTCGATGGGCAGCCCGTGGCAATCCCAGCCGGGAATGTAGGGCGATTCGTAGCCATCCAGCCACAGGGATTTGACCACCATATCTTTGAGGATCTTGTTCAGGGCGTGGCCGATGTGAATGGCGCCATTGGCGTAGGGTGGGCCGTCATGCAGGATGCGGCGTCCCTTGCCCTTGCCTGCGGCATTATCGGCGCGACGCTTGGCTTCGACCCGCTCGTAGAGTTTTTCGCTCTTCCACAGTTCCAAGCGTTTGGGCTCGCGCTGCGGCAGATCCGCCTTCATCGGCAAATCCGTGCGGGGAAGGAAGACCGAATATTTCTTCTTCGCGGCCTTCGGCGCGTCCGCAGCGATCTCGCCGCCGCCCTGATGGGCAGGAATAGGGGTATTCGTCACGTCGCTCATGGCGCCCTCGTGCGCTGGGAGGTCCGCACAAGGACCCCGGAGTTGATCTATCAGACTACCCGGGGACATGGAATCTTGCGAAGCCTGAACCCTGCCACACTCGCCTCATGGATTGGTTTGCGCGCGACTTCGATCATCCCCTCTACTTTCGTATTTATGCCGATAAAGAGGCGGAGGCTGCCCTGGAAGGCCCTGCCCTTGCGGATTTGCTCGATCTTCCCGTGGGTAGTTCCGTCCTGGACTTACCTTGCGGCTGGGGGCGTCTCCAACCGGCATTGGAGGATCGTGGCCTTTGTGTGATCGGGGGGGATCTCAGTGCCTTGAACCTTGAACGCCACGCAAGGGAATACCCTGCCCCCCTGGTGCGACTGGATTTCCGCGCCCTGCCCTTCCGTGAAGCCTGCGTCGATGGCGTTTTCTGCGCCTTTACGAGCTGGGGTTATTTCGCCTCGGACGCCGAGAATTTGACCCAATTGCGGGAATTCGCGCGGGTGTTGAAACCGAGGGGCGTTCTTCTGCTCGACCTTACCGGGCATGATTTCTTGAAAAATGCTTCAGCATCCATCGAAAACACCTGGTTCCCCACCCCAGCGGGCTATCGCGAACGGGTTCGCTGGAGCCCCGACCGACGCCGCATCTGGACCGATCGCATCATGGATGGGGAACGCTTCCGGCACGACATTTGGATCCCAACTGGGAATGAGGTGCTGGAGTTCCTCGCACAGGCGGGCTTTGGATTGGATCAGGTTTGGAGCGGGTTGGATGGCAGACCGTGGCACCCCGAAGCGGACCGCTGGATCTATCGAGCCATCAGAATTTAATCTCGGATACTTCGCTTTTCTCGGACAAAGGGGTCCCCCCGGATTGCACACCCCGAGTGACCATTAAATAGGCCGCAAAGCCCAATCCGATGACTCCAAAGGCCCAGCGCGTGCCAAACACATCGATGAGCAGCCCTCCCACCAGTGGCCCCATCACCATGCCGATGGAATAGGCAATGTTCAGGATGGAAAACCCAGAGGCAAAGCTCTGACTATTCAGGCGCTCGACCTGGTCCGCCACCGCAGGGCTGCAGGGACTAACGATAAAGCTCAGGTTCAAGCCCAGGGCGGCCATGGCGAGCCCCACGGTCCAGACGCTTGGCATTAGGACGGGAAGAGGCAACAGAAACAAGGCTGTCACGAGGCCGATTCGCAGGACCCTCACCCGGCCCACCCGATCCGAAATGGCTCCCATCCAGGGACTGCTGAGGGTGTGCGCCAGGGCGGCAATGCCGAATAGAAATCCGATGCTGCGCGGTCCCAGGGCAAGGCGTTTGGCAAAATCCAACGGTAGGGCCGATTCCATTAGGGTCCAGAAACCCGAGCCCAGGGCTAAGGCCCCTGCGAATACGAGCACCACCCGATTGCGCAGCAGAACTCTCCAGGGAATCGGAGGTTCGCGGATGGCCTGGGTTTCCTTGAGCAAAAAGGCTCGACCCAACGCATCCAGCGCCACCAGTGCGATGCCTACATGAAAGGGGGCCATGCGGCCAAAGTAGTGATCCAAAAAACCAGATAGGGGCGGCCCGACGAGAAGCCCAAGGTTGGCCCCGGCGAAAACCGTGCCCATGGCGCTGCCTCTGGATTCTTTGGGGAAGTGATCTGCCACCAAGGCCATGCCGGGCAACCACGTGGCGGCTCCAGCCACACCCTGGAGCACCCGCGCCACCAAGAGCACCTCATAGCTGCGGCTATAGGCAAAGGCCAGAGTCGCGAAGGCCAATCCCCCCAAACCCCAAAGCATGGGCGC
The DNA here is from genome assembly GCA_020048105.1 of Deltaproteobacteria bacterium. Taxonomy (GTDB): domain Bacteria; phylum Acidobacteriota; class Holophagae; order Holophagales; family Holophagaceae; genus JAYREN01. The sequence continues at coordinate 36,752 of JAIFMW010000111.1, forward strand.
CTTGCGCCCGTAGCGATCCGTGAGTCGGGCCACCGGAAAGGTCGCCAAGAGCAGCGCCAGCGCATAGCTCCAGAAGAGCACACCGACCTGTGACTGCGTGAGCTGTAGCTCCTTGGCGTACCTCGGCAACAAGGGCACTAGCAAACAGTAGAGAAGCGTATCTACGAAAAAAGCGAGGGCCGTGACGGCCAATGCAAAGTGTCTCGGTTGAAGTCGTCCCATAAATTTAGATTACGAGGAACCAAGTTAAACCCGGCATCACTACCTTCGTAGCCCCAGTTAGTTCATCCATTTTGGAGGCATCGAGGTCGTCATGGGAACCTTGGACCTAGGCTTGGATCTGCACACCGAGGATCGCCTCGACGCCTTGCTCCTGCTCCTTCGGGAAGCCGACCCGACGTTTCCTTGGGATCGCCAGGAAGTCCTGCGACGGGTCTTGGATCAAGGCTTGCGAATGATGCTCGCGGAAATGCTGATGAATGGCCGCCGCCGCAGCAATGCGCGGGAGGGTTCAGCCAAGAATCGGGTGATGAAGCGCGATACCACTCAGGACTCGCCCCTGCTGATACGGGGGCTCATCCACGCAGATGCGAAGCAGGGCCTCGGCGACTTTTGAGGCCTCGATGGGCGCATATTTCCAGATTTGGGGCGAGTTCGGCAGAAAGGTCCGTGCCAGCGCCAAATAGGGTTTCGCCAGCAGGACCGCGGACAGCCGTTCTCCTAACCGAAACTCTTCCCGATCCCCTAACAACAGAGAAGGCCGCACGATCAGGTAGGGCAGCCCGGAATCCAGTAGAGCCTTTTCCACCTCCGCCTTGGTCTGAAGGTAGAAGCCTTTGGGCTGGGCAGCGCCGATGGAACTAACCAATCCAAAAATCGGCTTGGAATCCAAGGCAGCAGCCCGGTTCATCAGGGCACGGGGATAGTCCAGATCAACCTTCCGAAAGGCTTCGTGACTACCGGCTTTCTTCAGGGTTGTGCCCAGTGCGCAAAGAAGCACATCGCACCGAATTTCGCTGCCCAATTTGGCATACGAAGCCGGATCCTCGAAATCGAAGATAACCTCACGCACACGATCCGAGAGGTTCGTGAGAATCCCTGTTTTCCGGACTAGCGCCGTGAAGGAAACACCGGGGCGCTCGTGCAGTTGGCGCGTCAGTTCCTTCCCAATTAGGCCTGTGGCGCCCGCAATGACGACATGTTTCGCAATGGGTTGTTCCATGTTTATTCGCTCGCTTCCTTGCTGATGGCCAGCAGCAATCCAAGGATGGCCAGGGACGCCATGAGACTGGTCCCGCCGTAGCTAATGAAGGGCAGCGGAATGCCCTTGTTAGGGGCGATGCTCAAGACGACGCTCATATTCATGAAGGCCTGCATGACAAGCATTAGGGTGAATCCGATGGCACACAGGCGCAGGAAACTATCTCGCACGCGGCGCGCGATGCGATATCCCCGCCAGAGAATCGCCGAAAACAGCAGAAGCACAATGACAGTACCCACCAACCCAGCTTCTTCGGCAATCACCGCAAAAATAAAATCGTTGTGGGCTTCTGGCAGATAGAACAGTTTCTGCATGCTGTTGCCCACGCCAACACCCACCAGGCCTCCGTTGCCCACGGCGATAAGGCTTTGCAGCGCCTGGTGCCCCTTCCCGAGCGGATCGGCTTCGGGGTTTCGGAAGCTCATCATCCGCGCCATGCGGTAGGGACTGGCAATCACCGCCACGGAAACCCCTAGGAGAATGACACCGCCAAAGCCTGCCAAGAGCGTCCGATGCAATCCACCTAAGAGAACCAGCACAAAGACCACGAGAATCACTAAGGCTGTAGTGCCGAAATCCGGTTCAAAAAGAATCAATCCCAAGGGCAATCCCAGAATCAAGATCAACATCACCAACTTGGGCAGGGAATCCTGAATTCGGCCCCAAACCTCCTGGTGGCGTACCATCCACCAAGCTGTGATCAGCACCGCAAGAGGCTTGAAAAATTCGGACGGTTGGAAGCGTTGACCGAAAATCCGGATCCAGCGATGCGCGCCCTTCACATCGGGAAAAAAGAACACTGCCACCAATAGCAGCACAAAGATTACGTAGGTGATCTGCAGGGGGCGCGGCCTTTCGCGCAGCATCCCCAGTTCAACTTGGCTCAATGCCAGCATCATGGCAATGCCGATAACTCCTGCCACAACTTGTTGCGCCAGGAAGGTTGTGGCAACGCTGCTTTTCAGGCCCGACGCCGAATAGACCCAAACCATTCCAATGGCCACCAAGAGCAGCGCACAGAGGAGAAGCCAACGATCAATGGGCCTTCGGACATCAGGAATCATGCTGCCCTGATTGTAGGGGAAATCGGCCCACCTGCTACCACCCAGACTGGGATAGGACCTGCCGCCAGCCTGCGATCCGTTCCCGCAAACCTAGCCCATCGATGGCGACATCATCCAACCGCGAATTCTCATACAGAATGTGATGGCCCGGCGCACCGCAGAGAATGTCGGCCAGATGCACGGCCAGTAAAGGGCTAAGCCTTGATGTCCGAATGCTGCTGGGCGTGTGATGCAGGCTGACAGCCTCGAGCACTGCAGGCTGGATACCCCACATCCCCAGCAGAAAAGCCCCAACCTCAGGGTGTGCCAAGCCAAATTCTTTCTTCTCGGCCGAAATCATCGTTACTTGATTGGGTTGAACCCGTTCCACGACACGGTCATAGCGTTCGGGAAAGCCCTTGGCCAGCACGAGGATGCCCACGTCATGGAGCATCCCGCCCAGGAAGGCCTCAGCGCAGAGCGGCCGGGACAATCCTTCCATCGCCGCCAGGGCCCGGGCGCCCTTCGCCACACTCAAGCTGTGCTTCCATACGTCCACGATGGAAAGTCGCTGCGTGCCCAGCTGACCAACCTGGTCGAACACTCCGTGAACCAGCACCAGAGCCTTGATGGTGTCCGTGCCCAGAAAGGCCACGGCATCCTGAATATCAGGCACCGAACGTCGCAACCCAAAAAAGGCGCTGTTGACCAATTGCAGGATTTTGGCGGTCATACCCACATCCTGCCGAACGATTTCGCCCACCTGCCGCACCGTGGTTTCCTCGTTCTCCAGCGCCCGGCAGAGCTCCCGGTAGAGTCCGGGAACGGAAGGCAGATTTTCGATTTGTCCGAGGTACCGGGTCACAGCCGGGTCCGCGCCCACACGTGCGAGGTGCCCTGCATTGGCCACCATGGCCAGGAGTTGGTCCAGGTCAAATGGAACAGGAAGAGCCTGGTGGATGGTGGTTATATTTTGAGCTACTTGGTCGCGATCGGCCGGCGTCGACAACGCAATTCGAAGTGCCGTCGGGTGCAACTCCAGGGCCGCACGAAGCACCTGGCCACCACTGATTTCAGCCATGGCCAACGAAGTCACCAGCACCTCGACGGGCTGGCTCTGCAGCCAGGCCAAGGCTTCGTGACCGCCTGGAGCAAAATGCATCTGCCACTCGCGTTCCATGGGTTTGACCAGGGATTCGAGAGAGCTCAAGGCTTGAGCGTCATCGCTCACAAAGAGGACATGTCGTTTCATGACTTCCTAAAGTCTTAGGGCAAGAGTCATCCAGGTGGATTCGATCAGAATGAACCCGGAGAACCAAGCCGAGAATAATCCGTGTGAAATTGGTTTAGAGGACCAGCCGTTCCTGATATTCCCCGTAGACTTCGCGCAAGGTATCGGAAACTTCGCCTACGGTGGCTTCGGCCTTCACGGCATCCAGAATGTAGGGCATCAGATTGTCTGTCGCGGTGGCCTTGGCCTTTAGCGTTTCAAGCTTGGTGCGCACAGCATCGTTATCACGCAGGCTGCGATACTCAGCCACCTGCTTGCGACGCATGGCGCCCAGCGCCTCGTCCACCCGCAAGAGATCAGGCTTGGGCTCATTCTTGATGGCAAATTTGTTGACGCCCACCACGATCTGTTCGTCCCGCTCCACGGCCTTCTGATAGGCGTAGGCGGCGTTCTGGATTTCACGCTGGGGAATGCCCTTTTCAATGGCCGCGACCATGCCACCGGCTTCATCGACCTTGGCGATAAGGGCTTCGGCCATGGCCTGAAGTTCATCGGTCAGGCTCTCGATGAAGTAGGAACCACCGAAGGGATCCACCACATCCGCGATGCGATGCTCGTAGGCCAGAATCTGCTGGGTGCGCAGGGCAATGCGGGCGGAAATTTCGGTGGGCAAGGCCAGCGCCTCATCCCGGCTATTGGTGTGCAGGGACTGGGTGCCACCGATGACGGCGGCCATGGCCTGCACCGTGGTGCGCACGATGTTGTTATCGGGCTGCTGAGCCGTGAGCGTTGAACCAGCGGTCTGGGTATGGAAGCGCAGCATCTGGCTCTTGGGATCGTTGCAGCCGAAGCGCTCCTTGATGATCTTGGCCCACATGCGCCGGGCAGCGCGGTACTTGGCCACTTCTTCGAAAAATTGGTTGTGGGCGTTGAAGAAGAAACTGAGCCGTGGCGCGAAGGCTTCGATCTTCAGACCAGCTTTGAGACCGGCTTCGATGTAAGCGATGCCATCGGCCAGCGTGAAGGCGATTTCCTGGGCGGCGGTGCAGCCCGCTTCGCGGATGTGATAGCCCGAAATGGAAATGGTGTTCCAGTTGGGCACCTGCTCTGAGCAAAAGGAGAAGATGTCAGTGATCAGGCGCATGGAAGGCCGGGGCGGGTAGATGTAGGTGCCGCGGGCCATGTATTCCTTCAGAATGTCGTTTTGGATGGTGCCGCTCACCTGATCAAAACGCACACCCTGCTCTTCGGCCACGGCCAGGTAGAGGCTCAACATCACGGCCGCTGGGGCGTTGATGGTCATGGAGGTCGACACCTTATCCAAGGGGATGTCCTTGAACAGCGTGCGCATATCGCGGATGGAGCAGCAGGACACGCCCACCTTGCCCACTTCACCCAGGCTCATGGGATGGTCGGGATCCATGCCGATCTGCGTGGGCAAATCGAAGGCCACGGATAGGCCCGTCTGGCCCTGATCCAGCAAGTAGCGGTAGCGGGTGTTGGATTCCTCGGCCGTGCCGAAACCGGCGTACTGGCGCATGGTCCATAACCGCCCCCGGAAGCCCGTAGGCTGGACGTGGCGGGTAAAGGGATAGCTGCCGGGCTTGCCTAGATCCCTGATCGGATTGAAGGTTTCGGTATCGGCTGGGGTATAGCTATTTTTGAGCGTGATGCCCGAGGTGGTCTCGAACTTGGGGGAGCGCAACTTCGCTGGATCTTCCTTGGTAGCCAATTGCTCGCGGACCTGGTTCAGGAAATCGGGCTGAAACATGAAGCCTCCCATGGATTGCATTAGGTTATCAGGCCTGAAGAGCCAACTTTGTCACGAGCGCCGTGACCACTCCTGCCAAACCAACGCGCCAATTTTCGATTATTGCTGCGCAACACCTTAGACTGGGAAAACTTTCACCTGGTGATCCCATGCTTGCGACCCCGCCGCCTCCGCCTCCCATCGTAATCCTTGCCGGTGCCGATCTTTGGCAGGATGACGGCGTTCAGGGGAAGGCCCAATCCGGCCAAGCCCTCGCGATTCGCGGCGAAAAAATCGCAGCCATCGGCCTGAAAGCCAATCTAATCAAGCGTTTTCCTAAGGCCCAGGTCGTCAATCTCGAAGGTGGAACCCTGCTACCGGGCTTCGTCGAGGGCCACTGTCATGTGGAAGGCCTAGGCAAATTGGCCTTCTATACGGATCTCGGCAGCACGAAAAGTCTGGAAGAAGCCCTAACGCGAGTTCAAACCTGGTGTGCCGCCAACCCCAACGGTTGGGTGCAGGGCCGAGGCTGGGATCAAAATCTCTGGCCGGGCCAGGCTTTCCCAGCGGCCGCCGATCTGGATCGGGTTACCGGGTCCCGCCCGGCGGCCCTAGTTCGCGTGGACGGACACGCCATGTGGGCCAACTCGGCAGCCTTGAAGGCCGCCGGGATCACAGCCGCTACAGCCGACCCCAAAGGGGGTCAGATCCTACGCGATGCCACCGGGAACCCCACGGGCATCCTGGTGGATTTGGCGATGGAATTAGTGGAAAAAGTGCTGCCTCCGCCCACGATGGAAAACCGGGAAGCCTGGGTTAAGCAAGGCCTTCTGGCACTTCGCAACCTGGGCTTTACGGCGGCCTGCGATATGGGTGGTGATGCCACGACCCTTGCGATCTATCGCCGCCTAGCCGCCGCCAAGGCCCTGCCCATTCGAGTGTTCAGCTATTT
>JAIFMW010000039.1 GCA_020048105.1 Deltaproteobacteria bacterium
GAAGAGGCAGGCTGCCTACAGCCTTGGCGGTGCCTAGATCTGCTCCCATTGGCGGTAGCTCTTCGGTTCGACCCGCAACGGGAATCAGGTTGCTGAGGCCCAATTCCAGCGCAGCTTGGCGAACGAAGGCGATTTTTTTCTTGGATTTGTCAACTGCATGAATTTCCAGGTCGGGCCTTGCCATCGCAAGAATGGCGGATGGCACGCCCATGCCCGTTCCGAAGTCGATCAGCTTGGAGCCAGGGCGCAATTCTGCCAGGTAAGGAAGAAGGGCACAGGCATCCTGAATGAGTTCCTCAAAGCGATGTTTGGGGGGAAGGGCGGTAAGAGCATGCCGTGCATTCCAGTGCTCCAGGAGCGCCAGGAATTGCTCGATCGGGGCCATGATTGAGGGCGGGACAACAGGTTCCATAGGACAAAAATACCCTGATTTGTTGCGATTCCATCGACTAAAACATTTAAAAATATTTAAGATTACCATTGGCAATCCTGGAAAAATGCCTATGTATGTTGACATTTTCGGTGGTAATTAAGATAATGATGAAGCTGAAAATAGCTAATCACGGGAATCGTCATGAATGACTCGCTCACTTCTTTCAAGGTTGATTGGTCCACGCGCAGCAAGTTGCGTGGCCCCGGTGACCGCTCACTGGGTGATCTGCTAAAACAGCTGCGAGACCGATTCGCGCCTGAGGCACAAGGGATTTCGATCTCTTATGTGGATGATCGCATCATGCGTCGACTGAATCGTGAGCATCGCGGAATCAATCAGACGACTGATGTATTGAGTTTTCCATCCGAAGCCGAAAAAGGTGCCTTTCCTCATCTTGGCGATCTTGTTATTTGCCTTCCCGTGGCCGAGAAAATGGCCAAGAAGATGGGAGTCAGTCGGCGACGTGAAGTCGAGACACTGGTGATTCACGGTTTTCTTCACTTGTGTGGACATGATCACGAGAAGGATAAAGGCGAAATGATGCGCCTGCAGGAACAGGCCGAAAAGGACTTTTTGGGCTTAGATCCTCTGCAGATGAGCCTAAAACGCGGCCGAAAGCCTGGCAGCAAAGTTAAAAAACTAAAGGATGGCACCCGCGTTGTGGTCACAGGAAGGGCTGCCAAGGCCATTGTTCAGAAAGAAACCGTAAAGAAAGCAAAACCCGTCAAACGTGCGATCAAAGTAAAGAAAATCGATCCAACTAAGCCCAAGCGCGGTCCGGGTAGGCCCCGGAAAATACAGGGGGAAGGCACGCCTGCCGCTGTGAAGCGAACGGTGCGCAAGAAGCGACCCGCCCCCCGACCACGGAGCGGTGTCATCGGCTGAACCAACCATGGAAAGGGGCTGCTTCCAAGGGTAGACTAGCCCCTTGGCCTTCGGGCTGCCTCGGGGAGAACGTGTGATCAATCTTCTACTGGGCCTTGGCGTTGCCATCGTCATGGTCCTGATTTCGAAACTGCTTGGCATCCGTCTTTGGTTGGGTATTCCACTGGGCCTAGTCGGAGGCGTTGGTCTCTTTATTTGGCTTGGCCGTAAGGTTCAGACAGAGCTGGAAAAGATCTTTACACGGGCCGGGGAGCTGATGAAAAAGCAGCAATTCGATGCGGCAATCACGGTCATGAAAGAGGGCTACAAGCTGGGGCCTCGCCAGTTTATGGTGAAGGGTTCCATCGATGGTCAAATTGGCGTGGTCCAGTATCTTCGCAAGAAGAATGACGAAGCTGAGCCACTTCTAAAATCTGCCTCCATGCAGCACTACGTCGCCAAGTCCATGCTCGCCATTCTTCAATGGAAGCGTGGAGAGAAGAAGAAGGCCAAGCAGACCTTTGATTTGGCGTTGAAGGCCGGGAAAAAGGAAAGTCTGCTGTATGGGGTCTATGCCTTCGCACTCAATGAAATGCACGAACGTGACGCTGCTATCGAAGTCATCAATCGTGGCCTCAAGATCTGCAAAGGTGACGAGCGCCTGCTGACCAACCGCAGCCTCCTGCAGAACGGGAAAGCCATGAAGATGAAGGTCTATGGGGACCAGTGGTACCAGTTCATGCTCGAACGCCCCATGCTTCGCCAAGAACCACCGCCTTACGCCCGCGTTTCGAAGCGCGGTCTTCGCGGCTGATCTATCTCGCTGAAGTCCTGTCCACGCCTTTTGGGAGTCATTCATGTCCGGCCACAGTAAATGGTCCACGATCAAGCACAAGAAGGGCGCTGCCGATGCCAAGCGCGGCAAAGCCTTCACTAAGATCCTTAAGGAAATCACCGTGGCCTCGCGTTTGGGTGGTGGCGATGTGAACGCCAATCCCCGGTTGCGGCTGGCCGTCGATCAAGCCAAGGGCGCGAACATGCCCAAGGAAAACTGGGAGCGTGCCATCAAGAAGGGCACCGGCGAGCTGGAAGGCGTGACCTACGAAGAAGTCACGTACGAGGCCTACGGGCCCGGCGGCGCGGCGATCATCGTCGAAGCTATGACCGATAACAAGAACCGCACCACGCCTGAAATTCGTAGCTACTTCTCCAAGTTTGGCGGCGATCTGGGTGCCGTGGGCAGCGTGTCCTACCTCTTCACCCGCCAGGGGCAGATCGTGGTGGAAGGCGAGATCTCCGAAGACAAAATCATGGAAGTGGCCCTCGAAGCCGGGGCCGATGATGTGGTGCTAGACGGTGAAGTCTGGATCATCAAGACCACACCCGAGTCCTACCAGGCCGTGAAGGATGCCGTGGACGCTGCCAAGCTGCCAGTGCTTGAAGCCAAGATCATCAACGCCGCCAGCACCAGCGCCGAGATCGACGCCGGTAAGCTCAAGAGTTTCCTCAAGCTCATCGATCTGCTTGAAGACAACGACGACGTTCAGAATGTTTGGCACAACGCCGAATACGACGAGCCCGAAGAATAGTTTTTCTTCTTTCCCATTTCAGAAAAATGCCCGGCAATCGCCGGGCATTTTTTGTGAAGGACAACCTACTTTTTGGCGTTTGGGAATGTAGTCCTTTTTGAATGTTTCGCCGCGCCATGGATGGATGCTTCAATCAGTTCTGCCGAGGTCGATTCCAACCCGGCACTCCCAGAGCGTAATGAAGACGAGAGATGTGTGGCGAGGGGCAAGCTTTGCCTCTCAGCCCTCCACCAACCGGTACCCCACCCCGAGCTCCGTTTGTAGGTACCGTGGTCGAGTCGGATCGTCTTCCAGCTTGTGGCGGAGTTGGTTCATGTAGACCCGCAGGTAGTGAGTTTGCTGAAGATTCGCCGAACCCCAGACCTCCTTCAGGAGTTGGTTGTGGGTGAGCACCTTTCCTGGGTGGCGCAGGAGGACCACCAGGAGCTTGAATTCGTTGGGTGTGAGGTGGATGATCTCGCCTCGTCGTGTAACGACATGGCCTTCCAGGTCCACCCGGATTTCGCCCGATTCGTACAACGTAACCGACGCGGGAACTCCAATCCGGTTCCGAAGCGCCACGCGAATACGGGCGATCAATTCCCGGGTACCAAAGGGTTTGGTGAGGTAGTCGTTGGCGCCGGATTCCAGAGCCATCACTTTGTCGTCTTCCTTCCCCCGGGCGCTGATCACGATGATGGGGATATCGGACCAAGAGCGGAGGGCTCCGACCACTTCCAATCCATCCCGATCCGGGAGTCCCAGGTCCAGCAAGATAGCCGCAGGGATATGGCTCAGAGCAAGGCGTTCGCCCTCTTCCGCGTTGGTGGCGGTGAGCACCCGATAGCCATGGGATTTCAGTGCGGCGCCAAGAAACCGCAGCAGTTGGGGCTCATCGTCGATCACCAGGATCAGGTCGCCAGCATCACTCACCCGGATCCTCCTCGGCTGGAATGGCAGGGGGTTCTCCCTCGAAGGGGATGAAAACCACAAATTGGGCTCCCCCATCCGGGCGATTGGTCACCTGAATCTTGCCCCCGTGGGCCTGAACAATACCCTGGCAAATGGCAAGGCCGAGGCCAGCCCCGGAACCGGATCCCGGCGTGCGTCCGGGAAGGCGAAACAGCTTGTCGAAGATTTTCGATTCGAAGCCTTCGGGAATGCCGGGCCCGCGGTCGCAGACCATGATCGTGGTTGCCTTGCCGGTGGCGAAAACCCGGACTTCAACGGGTTGCTCGACGGGCGAAAACTTCAGAGCATTCTCGACCAGATTGATCACCACTTGTTCCAGAAGGATCGAATCGCAATGCAGGAGGAGGCCTGGTCGCTCCAGGCTAACCTGAATGTCCCGGCCTTCCCCTGGGCGCCCCAAGTGGCTCAGGGCAGAACCGACCACTTCTTCCGCAGGCACCCATTCCCGATGAAGCGCCACGGCCCCCGATTCGAGCCGGGTGAGGTCCAGGAGGTTGCTGACCAGCCGGTGCATCCGAAAGGCTTCATCTTGGATGGACCCCATGAGTGCTGTGCGTTCCAGGTCCGAGAGCACCCCAGGATCCTCAATCAGCGTGGTCACGGCCCCGGTGATGCCAGCCAAGGGGGTTCTTAGATCATGGGAAATTGACGACAGTAGCGTGCTCCGGAGTTCTTCCCGTTCGGCCTTGAGGCGAGTGCTTTGGGCCTCGGCCGATAGCGCCGCCCGCTCCAGAGCCATGGCCGTTTGGTTGGCAAAGCTCTCCAGGAGATGGCGCTGATCGGGTTCCTGCCACAGCGGCCCCTCGCCGCTTTTCAGTGCCATCACGCCCAGCATTCCCTTGGCCCCTCGCAGCGGCAGGAAAAGCGCCTTGGATGCGGGGAGCACACCGGTTCCCTGTCCTGCTACCTGGCCGTGATCAAAGGCCCACTGGGCCACGCTTCGATCGGTTTCATCCACCACTGGATGGCTCAAATCATCCACGGATTCCAAGGCACCAGTTTCCCCTGCCAGGTAGAACGTGACCTGGGTCTGGAATTGCGCCTCGACCGCCCGCACCGCAGAAGCCACGGTACTGGTCTGGTCTCCAGCCTGCACAAGGGATTCCCCTAGCCGGTAGAGGGCCAGGGTCCTCAGCTCCCGGTGCTGGGCTCGGATGGCTTGTTGCCTAAGGCGCTCGGTCAGGTTGCCGATCACCAAGCCCATGCCCAGCATGATGGCGAAGGTCCCAAGATGGCGGACATCGCCCACCGCAAAGGTGAATCGCGGGGGGACGAAAAAGAAATCGAAGGCCAGCACCGACAGAACGGAAGCGGCCAGAGCCGCCGCTCTGCCGTGGCGAATCCCGCCGAGCAAAATTGGGATCGTGAAGAGCATGACGATATCGGTGAGTTCAATTCGAGACGAAGCGAGGAGCCCGACGGCCGTGGCCAGCCCCACATAGAGTCCGCAAAGCCCCAAGGTTGGGAAGCCCGGCCACCACGGGGCTAAGGGTTTGGAAGGAGCTGCTTCCGTTTCGCGTTGCTCCACGGGGATGACATGGACATGAATGCGGCCAGCTTGGCGAGAAAGCTCAAACAACAACCCGCCCCGTAGCCGCTCCAGCCATGCGGAGCGATTGGATTGCCCAATCAGAATCTGGGTGACATTGCGGTTCCGCGCCAAGGAAAGCAGATCTTCGGCCAGGGTTCCGTGGCCTGGGAGTGCAACGCCTTCGCCTCCCAGACGCTCCACCAGACGAAGGTGAGATTCTAGGCGTTCACGCTCGTTGTCCGAGAGACGATTCCCTTCGTCCACAAAAACGGCAATCCAGGCAGCACCCAAAGCCTCTGACATTCGCCGGGCTTCACGGATGAGGGTTTCGCTAGAAAGACGGGGGGTGATGCCCACCAGCAGCCGCTGACCTGCCGCCCACGTATCTTCAATGCCCTCGGCATCACGGTAGCGACGCATATCCGCATCGACCAAATCTGCCGTGCGTCGCAGGGCCAGTTCGCGCAGGGCCAGCAGATTGCCCTTTCGGAAAAACCGTTGGATAGCATGCCGGGCCTGATCGGGCACGTAGATCTTTCCCTCCTGGAGGCGCCCCTGGAGTTCCTCCACGGAGATATCCACCAGTTCCATTTCGTCACTGCGCTCGAGCACCGTGTCGGGAATGCGCTCGTTTACCACCACGCCCGTGATTTGGGCGACGATTTCCCGGAGGCTTTCGAGGTGCTGAACATTAACCGTGGTGGCCACATCGATGCCTGCATCGAGCAGCTCCATCACGTCTTGCCATCGCTTGGGGTGGCGGGAGCCCGGCGTGTTCGTATGGGCCAGCTCATCCACCAGGATTAACCCAGGGCGGCGAGCCAAGGCCCCATCTAGATCGAACTCCTCCAGATCAACACCGCGATACATGCCGGAGCGTCGCGGCAGAACTTCCAGGCCCTCCAGGAGCGCCATCGTTTCGGCCCGGCGATGGGTTTCCGCAACCCCGACTACAACATCGATGCCCTCGGCTTTCTTGTGGTGAGCCTCCTGGAGCATGGCGTAGGTTTTCCCCACACCCGGGGCCGCACCAAAGAAGACTTTTAATCGTGCCCGCTGGAACCGCGCCTCTTCGTCCTGCACGCGCTTGAGCAATTGTTCGGGATCGGGGCGGGTTTGCATGGGAATCCAGATCAATACTGTGGCAGGAGGTTGTTGATAAACCAGATCAGAAGTGGAAACCAACCGATCGAAAGAAGCAGCCAGATGCTGCCGTGTCGGGGAGATTTGAAGGTTGTCCTCTTTTCCTCAATCGCCGTTTTGGTCGCCAGGAGCCCGATTCCCAGGGCAAGCGGAAGGAACCAGGGCATGACCATGGAACTACTTTCCTGTGCTCAGCAGGGCCACGTTCAGATCCACCACGGTCACAAAGGTTGTTCCAATGGGTGCATGCTGCGCGTGGCTTTCCACCATGGCTAGCAACTCGCTGGCAGGGATCGATCGCAATCGCGCAATCCTCGGTACCTGCCATCGAGCGGCCTCCAGGGAAATGTGCGGGTCCAAGCCGCTGGCGCTGGCCGTAATCAGGTCCTGGGGAATGGCGGCCCGTTGATCGGGGTTTGAAGTTTGCAAGGCTTGAATGCGCCGAACCACGGCCTCACGAAGGGCTGGGTTGGAAGCCGCCAGAGTGGATCCAGCGCTGGCTGCAGCATGGGTTGGAAAGGGGGCCGTCAGACTGGGGCGACCCCAGAAAAAACGGGGATCTTCGGTGGCTTGGGCAATCAAGTGAGAACCTCGTCGTTGGCCATCAATCACGGCAAGGCTGCCCTGGGATTGCCGGGGGAAGATCCCTCGGGCAAGTCCGGTCACAAGCACGGGATAGATCACGCCGGTAGTTAGGGTGAGGGCCGAAAAAGAAACCAACAATGGACGCAGCATCGACATGAAAACCTCCGATCAAACCAGGTGCAGCGCAACGACCAGCAGGTCGAGGATCTTGATGCCCAGAAACGGAACCATCAGCCCGCCCAGCCCGTAGAGCAGGAGGTTGCGGCGCAACAGATCCGCTGCTGGGAGCGTGCGGAATTTTACGCCGCGCAGGGCCAAGGGAATCAGCGCCACGATGATGAGGGCGTTGAAGATCACAGCCGAAAGCACGGCGCTTTCGGGGCTGTGCAGGCGCATCACATCCAAGGCCTTGAGTTGGGGATAGGTCAGCAGAAAGGCCGCTGGGAGGATGGCGAAATACTTGGCCACGTCATTGGCGATGCTGAAGGTGGTCAGGGATCCCCGCGTCATCAGCATCTGTTTGCCGATACGCACAATCTCGATGAGCTTGGTGGGGTTGGAATCGAGATCCACCATGTTGCCTGCTTCCTTGGCGGCCTGGGTGCCGCTGTTCATGGCCACCGCCACATCGGCTTGCGCAAGTGCTGGGGCATCGTTGGTACCATCTCCCGTCATGGCCACCAGCCGTCCTCCGGCCTGGTAATCCCGGATGAGCCGAAGCTTGCGTTCCGGGGTTGCCTGAGCCAAGAAATCATCGACGCCCGCTTCTGCAGCAATTGCAGCAGCCGTAAGCGGATTGTCGCCGGTGACCATGACGGTCTTGATGCCCATGCGGCGCAGTTCCGCAAAGCGTTCGTGAATACCGCCTTTGACGATGTCCTTGAGGTGAATGACGCCCAAAGCCAATGGGCCATCCGCCACTACCAGCGGGGTGCCACCTTCTCGGGCAATGCGTTCCGCGATTTCCCGGACCTCAATGGGAAAGAACCCGCCTTCGGCTTCGATCCAGGCCGCGACCGAATCCGTTGCTCCCTTGCGGATGCGCCGGTCATCCAGATCTACGCCGCTCATGCGGGTCTGGGCCGTGAAAGGGACGAAGGTCAGATGGAGATTTTGAAGATCGCGCTCCCGGAGTCCGAAGGTTTCTTTCGCGAGCACCACAACGCTGCGGCCTTCGGGTGTTTCGTCGGGGAGGGAAGCCAACTGGGCGGCTTCCGCCATGGCCATTTCGGTAACGCCCGGCGCGGGAAGGAAGGCCACCGCTTCACGGTTGCCCAGGGTGATGGTGCCGGTCTTATCGAGCAGCAGTACGTCTACGTCGCCTGCGGCTTCCACGGCACGGCCGGAGGTGGCGATCACATTGGCTCGGATCATCCGGTCCATTCCGGCGATGCCGATGGCGCTGAGGAGCCCGCCGATGGTGGTGGGAATCAAACAAACCAGCAGGGCCACCAGAACCGTCAAGGTGATGGGGGACCCCAGCCCCGTTGCTTTCACGGCGAACTGGCTGAAGGGCAGCAGGGTCGCTACGGCCAGCAGAAAAATCAGAGTGAGGCTGGCCAACAGGATATCCAGGGCGATCTCGTTGGGGGTCTTCTGGCGCTTGGCGCCTTCCACCATGGCGATCATGCGATCCAGAAAACTATCGCCCGGATTCGAAGTTATTCTCACCACGATCCAATCGGAAAGCACCTCGGTGCCACCGGTGACGGCGGATCGATCCCCACCACTCTCGCGAATGACGGGGGCGCTTTCTCCGGTCACGGCCGCCTCGTTCACCGAGGCGATGCCTTCGATCACTTCGCCATCCAAGGGGATGGTGTCGCCCGCCTCGATCAGCACGAGGTCGCCCAGGCGCAGGCTCCCACTGTCGGCGGGTGTCCAGGTGCGTTCGGAGGCTCTGTGTAGTTTCTTGGCCGTCACTTGTTTGCGGCTCGCTCGGAGCGCATCGGCCTGGGCCTTGCCTCGGCCTTCGGCCAAGGCTTCGGCGACGTTGGCAAAGTAGAGGGTAAACCAGAGCCAGATGGCAATTTGCAGGATGAAGCTCGGTCGCGCTTCGCCGCCGCCACCCAGACTGTGGAGCCAGAGCAGGGTGACAAACGCGCTGCACACCCAGACCACGAACATGACGGGGTTTCGCAACTGGTGACGCGGGTCGAGCTTTCGCAATGCGTCCACCAAAGCTCGTTTAAGCAGAGGGCCATTCAGGAGCTTGGCGGGTGATCGTTCAATGGTTTCAGTCATGGGGCACCCTTCAGAACGAGGCGAAATGTTCGGCCAGGGGGCCGACGGCCAAGGCCGGGAGGAAGGTCAGGGCTCCCACGAGCAGCACGATGGCCACCAGGACTCCAATGAAAAAGGGACTGTGGGTGGGCAAGGTTCCTGGGCCGGGCGGGGTTCGCTTCTTGCTGGCCAGAGAACCCGCCAAGGCCAACACCGCAGCGATGGGGGCGAAGCGCCCCAGCAGCATGGCGAGCCCGAGGCCGATATTCAGGAACGTATTGTCGGCAGTTAACCCGGCAAAGGCGCTGCCGTTGTTGTTGGCGGCACTGGACCAGGCATAGAGCACCTGACTGAAACCATGGGGCCCAGGATTGGACACCCACTGGCCCACTTGTCCATGGAGCACGGTGGCGGCAGTACCCACCAACACGAGGGCAGAAGGAATAAGCACCACCAGAGCCGCCATCTTCATCTCGAAGGCGTCGATCTTCTTGCCCAAGTATTCCGGCGTTCTTCCCACCATCAGCCCAGACACAAAGACCCCGATAATGACAAAGATGAGCATCCCGTAGAGGCCAGAACCCACGCCGCCATAGGCCACTTCACCAATCTGCATCAGCACCATTTGGGAGAGGCCCGCCAGGGGCGCCATGGCATCGTGTTGGGCATTCACGCTGCCATTGCTGGCGGCGGTGGTGGCCATGGACCAGAGCACCGAACTCTCCACGCCGAATCGAACTTCCTTGCCTTCTAAGCTGCCCGCCGTTTGCACGATTCCAGGTTGTTGAAGGGCCGCCACGGGCCGTCGTTCAGCCCATCCGGCCAATCCGGTGGCCAGGGCCAGCAGAAGGCCCATGGCGACAAACAAAGCCCAGCCCTGGCGTCGGTCCCGCACCAGCTTGCCGTAGGCGAAACAACAGGCTGCCGGGATCAAGAGGATGGAAAGAATCTGAATCAAGTTGGCAAGGGCGGTCGGATTTTCGAAAGGATGAGCTCCGTTGGTACCGAAGAACCCACCTCCGTTGCTGCCGAGCATCTTGATGGCGATCTGAGAGGCCGCCGGGCCCATCGCAATGACCTGCTCCGTCGGGGCGCCGGGAACGGGCGGGGCCACCCAGAGGGCCTTCAGGTAAGGGACCCACGTTTGGACCACCCCTTGGCTGACCAGAAAAAGTGCGAACAGCACGGCGAGGGGCAGCAGCACATAGAGCGTGATGCGCACCACGTCCACCCAGAAACTGCCCAGGTTGGTGGATTTCCGCCGCCGAACGCCTCGGGCTACTGCTGCCATGACCGCCAGTCCTGTGGCTGCAGAGAGAAAATTCTGAACGGTCAGCCCCAGGGCTTGACTGAGGTAGCTCAACGCCACCTCGCCCGAATAGGCCTGCCAGTTCGTATTGGTGACGAAGCTGATGGCCGTATTGAAGGCCAACGGGCCGCTCATGGGCCCAAGTCCCTGCGGGTTTAGGGGAAGTTGAGCCTGGAATTTTAGAAGGGCGAGCAGGCACAGGAAACCCAGCCCATTGAACGCCAGGACGGCCGTGAGGTACTGCTTCCAATCCATCCGGTCGTTGAAACCGATGCCCATGGCTCGATAGAGCCCGCGCTCAAGTGGCTCCAAAAAGCGGGCGGAGGGAATGGGCTCTCGTTCCAATACATCCCCGAGGTATTCCCCAATGGGGCGCGACAGTAATACCAACGCCAGGAGCAAGGCTGCGAACAGGGCCATCAAGAGCGTCCTCATTGGAACCGCTCCGGGCGCAGCAACGCCACCACGAGATACACCGCCAAGCCCGAAGCCAGGATGGCCGCCAAAATTCGGAGCCCAGTCATGGAACACCTCCATGAATCAGGGTCGGGTGATTCAGATCAAGAGGGTGTCAAGGTGTGGGCCGATCGCGTAAAGATTCCATCAAGGGCGAGGTGAATCGCATGGTCTGAAAAAAGAACCTTCACCACAAAGGACACAAAGAGCACAAAGAAAAGCAAAAAAGGCACAAAGGGGGAAAGATAAGGCACAGAGAGGCAAGCGTTGGGGGGGGCGTGGCGGGCGCACGGTTTGGTGTGGGGAGTCGCCTTGACGGATCCTCAATGAAGCGCTTCCGCCCGTCAAAACCATTGCTGGAACCTTCTTTGTGTCTTTCTCTCAAAACTCTGTGCCCGCTTTTGTCTTTCTTTGTGCTCTTTGTGTCCTCTGTGGTGAACGCCTTTTCTCGGGCTGGCCAGCGACAACCTAACAAACAGCGCTATCTTGGCCGAGAGGTTCTCCATGTCCGCCGCCCTTCCTGATCCCGTTGAATCCAGCGCCCCGGCCAGTTCCATTCCCGAGGTGGCCTTCGTGCTGGAATTGGGCCGAGCCTTGCAAACCTTCGGCGGGAGTGCTCCCACGCTGGAAAAGGCTTTGGGGCGCGTGGCCACC
The DNA here is from genome assembly GCA_020048105.1 of Deltaproteobacteria bacterium. Taxonomy (GTDB): domain Bacteria; phylum Acidobacteriota; class Holophagae; order Holophagales; family Holophagaceae; genus JAYREN01. The sequence goes on from JAIFMW010000039.1 coordinate 11,739, forward strand.
AGTCTGGGATTGGAGGGCGCGCTCTACGCCACGCCCACGGGCTTTCTGGCCTCGCTACGCAAGGAAGGGCATCACAGCAAGACCTACCTGCAACGCATCGAGGCGGGGGAATCCAATCTGGAAAAATTGGCCGATGTGGAAGGCACCGTGGATCTGGTGCTGGAGGGCCGCATGAATGTGGCTCAGGCCCGGGAATACCTGGCTTGGCTCCTGGTGAAACCTCGGCGCTATGGGCCGAGCCGTGTGGTGGCGGCCTATGGCTTGGCTTCGGCAGGCATGGCCCGCATCTTTGGGGGCGGTTGGCGGGAAATGCTGCTGGGAGCCTTGCTGGGACTCGTTGTGGGACTAACGGTGCAATTGACGCAAACGCGACTTTCTGGTGAGTTTGCTGCCGGGCAGTTCCCAGTCGGTGTTGGTGCTGAGCGGTCTCATCGTGCTGGTTCCGGGTTTAGGCTTACTTGTTTCCATGCAGGAACTGGGTACTGGGAACCTAGTATCGGGCACGGCCCGCTTGGCAGGTACGGGCCTCATCTTCATGCTCTTGGCCTTTGGGGTTGGCTTGGGGCAGCGTTTGGGCGGGTCCTGGCTGAGCGGTCCGCCCATCGAGCCAACGGCTCTGCCCCATTGGACCCTGGCCCCGGTGCTGGCGATTCTGCCCCTCAGTTTTTTGATGATCTTTCAGGGACGCATGAAGGACTACGGTTGGACGCTGGGCGCCAGCTTGCTGGCCTGGGGTTTGGTCACGGTAGGTACCCGTGCCCTGGGGCCCGAAGCCGGAGCCGGGCTGGCGGCCTGGGGCTTGGGAGCCGCCTGCAACCTCTACGCCCGGCGTGCGCGACGCCCTGCAGCAGTGCTGTTACTGCCAGCACTGCTGCTGTTGTTGCCCGGTAGCATGGGCTTCCGGGGTCTCACGATGTTGCTGCATCAGCAAACGCTTCAGGGCCTTCAGGCAGGCTTTCAGGCCCTGGTGGTCACGCTGGCGCTGATGCTAGGGCTCCTGGTGGCCAACGCTACTGTGCCGCGGCGGAGTTTCTAACCAGGCTGGCGGCGCCTACCTCGCGTCCCGCACCAGGCGAACAAAGTTGTTGATCCGCACCACATCGCCCTGAGGTCCTCGTCCATACACCGGGTGGCCGCTGGCATCCGTTCCCAATAGGTAATCGGTTACGTTGCCGGCCTTGGGATCGCTGCGCTGAGCTCCGGCGCCATGGACATCCAGGAGTTGGTAGCTAGTGCTCCCGATTGGTTTCATGAATCCCAACGCCCGACCGAAGGTGACGTAAGCCGCGGGGACGCTGCCGGGTGTGCCGTCCTTGAAACTGGTGCTGGTCCAGTAAAAGGGATAGTCGGTTCCGCCAGCCTCGTCGGGGATGGCAGTGCAGGCAAAGATGGGATCCAGTGCCGGGCCTTGCTTCGCGATGTCTGAGGCCTTGGGGGCATGGCTGTAATCCACAAGGCTTTGCAATTCTTTGGCATTGGGCAGGCGCCAATCGTTGTGCCCTAGGTAAGCCAAAGCATTCTTCGCTTGCACCCAGGCCAGCGCGGATTGCCAATCCAGGCCCACGGCGCTGTCGGTCTGGGACCACATCAAGCGGGTGGCGAGGTCGGTGATGGTGCCATCCCCGTTATTCCGGAATTCATTCTGCCCATAGTTGGGGTTTCCTCGGACGTAGCGCACGTAGTTGGTGGACGTGGTGGGATAGCCCTTGATTCGGCCATCGGCGAAGTTCACGCCGAAGGCGGCTGTTTGGTTATTGGCCATGATTGTTCCCACGTACACCGTGGAGGACCAATCCTGGCAATCGATGATCCGCTCGGTGGTGGTGCCGGCACCGAATACGAAATCGAAGTGGCTGGAATCGATAAAGGGCAGGTAGCCCGCAGGATCATATAGGCTGGGGCCTTGCGCTCCCGTGAACAGGATCAGGGAATACAACTCCTTGATGGTGGGCATGCGCCAGTCACCATAGCCCCCAACCACGCAGGACGATGCGCCTGTGGAGGCGGCGGCCCAGGATGTTTTGGGCCCCCGGGCCTTCACCCACATGAGGCCCGTGTTCAGGTCGGATAGGGTTCCATCACCGTTGTCCTTGTAGCTGGGCGACAGGCCCGCATGCTGAGCGTCCTGGCCGTAGAAGGCCGCTCCTGCAGCAGGAGCGGTGATCTCCGTGGTGGCGTTGTAGGTGGCCACCTGACCGGTATCCACCACGGGGTATTTCAGCTTGGAAGCCGCCGTGTAGGTGAAGGAATAGGCCGGGGCGTAGGAAACCGTGCCGTTGGTCGCGACCACGCGCTGTTTGAAGGTGAGGGTCACATTTAAATCGCTATCGGTTTCGCCGCTGAGTTCCACCAGCAGATAGCCGTTGTTCATGAGGTGCGAAAGTTGCGTTGGGATGTAAGTGGAATTCGAGCCCACGTAGTTGAATTTGTCGTGCAGATCACCCCCACCGGAACCCACGAGCACCTGGAAGAGATCGTTGTTCGGCTCACCATCCCCGTCGTCCAGGCGAGCCATGTCGAAGAAATGATCGTGGCCGCAAAAATACGTGCGGGCTCCGCTGGCCGCCAAGCTCTTCCAAAAGGCATCACGCTCGGGCACGAGGTCATCCAGGCAATCCGTATGAAAAACCTTGAAGGCTGGCTCGTGGCCAAAGACAAAGACATGGGGGCGCGTGTTGGCCGCAAGTTGGGCATTCAGCCAAGTCTGGTTGACTTGGTGCAGGTTGACGTACTGGTCCAGACCAATGAACAAGGCGTTGTTCTTGGTGAAGGAATACGTGAGGTTTTCCTCCCCAGCGGGGCCATTGGAGGGCAGGGCGGCCGTGCCCGTGAACACGGCATTCCAAGCCGTTAGGTCATCTTTGGCGTCATCCTCGTGGTTGCCCCGAATTGGGTAGACGGGAATCCCTGCGCGCGTGAGGGGCGACATCACCGACTGAAAGAGTTCGAGTTCTGTCTTCAGCGTGGCGCCGGTGGCTGCCAAACCGCCGTCCACGATATCGCCCGGAACCAACACCAGACGGGGCGAATCGGCGAGTATGGCGGCAGCGAGCTCCGTGGGGATGCCATAGGCGCTCGGTTGAACATGGGTATCGCCCACCACCGCGAAACGCCAAGCGGTGGAGGTTGTGGGCCCAGTCACGATCACGCAATTTGCTTGGGTCTTGGTGGTGGATCCTCCCGGTCCCAAGGCCGTCAGGGCCACTGTGTAGCTTCCCACTGCGGAAAAAGTATGGGATGGATGCGTGGCCGTGCTCGTGGTGCCATCGCCAAAGGTCCAACTGCGGCTGGTGATGCTGCCCATGGAAGTGTCCGTGAAGTCCACGGTGAGGGGTGCCACGCCCTGGGAAACACTGACGGTAAAGTCGGCTATGGGGGCTGGAATGGATGCCGTGCCTGTGGTCGTGGTTTCCCCGCTGCCGCAGCCGAGAACTGTTAGAGTCACGGCCAGTATCCATTGCCTTGAAATCCTCGTTGGCCGCTTCATGTTCCGCTCCCTTTGGGGAGCCCGAGGGTCCCTGCTTCGTTGGAGGGACGAATCCTCAAGAAGGTTGAAGCCCTACCTGAACAAAACTCCTAGGGTTGCGAAGGCGCCGGGATGCAATGTGGATCCCCTTGGTCGTCACGCCTCTAGGGATGCTACAACTAGGATCGCCAAGCCCCCGAGGAGTCCCCGTGAGCAACGAGATCGGGAATCGCCCTGAGCCATCCCCCCATGACACCGCCGAAATCAGCTGCGAAGAAATCCATTGGCGTCTGGAATTGGGGCGCTTGAACGTGGAACCCACGGCGGAAGGTTCTCGTCTGATCGTCAACCATGCCAATGCTCCCGAACTTGAGCGGCGCCAGCCAGAGCCAAGCCCCGGAAAGGCGGTTCCCGAGCGGCGGAAATACCGGCCCTTGGATTTGCCCACGCTGTTTCCCGAAAAGGGTCCGATCTTGATTTTGCTGGTGGGCGGTTTTGCCGATGATTTGGCTCTGCGCCAGTTCATGCCCTTCTGGGAAGACGACGCCGGCAGCGCCCATTTGTTGTGGCAGGCCTTGGCCAAGGCGGGTCTGTTGCACAAAAAAGACGCGGAGTTCGCCCTGGGGCGCGGTGGCTTTTGGGATGCGGCCCCACCCCGCACCATTGGTTTGGCCATGACCTACGCGGGCTACCGAGGCAAAGGCGAGATTGCCGATGTGGAGAAACTCCTTCACGCCTGGAATCTCCATCGCCTGCAAACCCTGGTGCTCGGGTGCCAGGCGCGGTCCATGAACCGACTGAAGATCGTAACGCTGGGCGAAGTCGCTCGTTGCCTGATGTGCGCCACCGTCTACGGCATGCCCGATATCCCCGTGCTCTCCATCGCCGAACCCACTTCGGAAGTCTTGGCAGATCGCGGAGGCATCGATAGCCCCGCAGCGCTGTGGGTGGAGTGGGCGGCGGACATGCTGAGCATTGGGCGAAGCTAGGCCTTCATCACTGAATCAGCCTTCTTTTTTTTGGTTCTTCGCGGATTTCCGGGGGAAACCCATCATGGGCTGGGTTCATGCTGTTTTCCTGTCTTGAGCGAAAACCCAAAAATGAA
>JAIFMW010000194.1 GCA_020048105.1 Deltaproteobacteria bacterium
CGCCTCCACCCAGGCCCAGCATGGGGGCCCGGCAAGATGAATTAGAGGGAATCAATCAGCGCCTGCCCCAGAAGCAAAAGCCCCAGGGCGGCGTGAAGGATCTTTAGGCTTATTTCGATCCGAGCCAAGCCGCAAACTCAGCACCCGTGCGGAAGGCCCCCACTTGCCGACGCAGTTCCTTGCCCTCGGCATCCAGGATTAAAAGGGTTGGATAACCTTCCACCTTGTAGCGCTCGGCCAACTTCATGTTCGTTGGGTTCTGGGTGCGATCCTTCGATTCGGTCATCAAGGCAACGGCCACGTAAGCGCCAAGGGCCTTCTGAGCCTCAGGGGTGGGGAAGACCTTCTTCTTCAGGTGCTGGCAGGGAGGGCACCACTCGGCCCAGATATCGACGAAAAGCAATTTCTTTTCCGCCTTGGCGCGCTTCTGGGCGGCTACGAGATCGTGTTCCCAAACCACGGCACTCTGGGCCAGCATGGGGACGGCGGCAAGAAAGAGGGCAGCAAGAGCCTTCATGGACACTCCGAAAAGAACCCCAGAGGGGCGTTGATAAGTAAGATGCCGGAAGGATGCCAACGCGACCCGGCCTCCGAGAATAATCCACTAACCTGCTTCCCTGATCCTCCGTAATCCCTCTTGAAGCGGCGGTCACCGCCACCCAAAACCCCGCACCCCAACCCTTTCCAGGAGGCTTCCATGCGAGCCCTCACCCTTCCTTTATCTCTGGCGCTGGCTCTGGCCATTCCCATGGCGGCTCAGCAAGCCAAGTTCATCAAGGTGGACATTGTCAGCAAGAGCGGCAAGTTCAACCACAATCACGGCCAGAAAGAGGCAAAGAAGGAAGGCCCCACCGAGATCCACATGCGCTTGCCCATCAGCTTGGCCAAGGGTGTGCTTGAAATGGCGGGCGATAGCGACATCAAGATCAACGGCGAAAACAAGAAAGGCATCAAGCCCGATGCGCTGATCAAGTTGCTTGAAAACTCCAAAGTGGGCGATCTGCTGTTGGAAATCACCACCAACGATGGTGATGTCGTCAAGGTCGTCCTCGAATAGCCGAAATCTCCTTTCCTTGGATGGGCGCCCCACATGGGGCGCCTTTTTTTGCCAGAATGAATCCATGAGCCTGGAATCTACGACCACCATCCGTGTCCGCTATGCCGAAACCGATGCCATGGGCATCGTCCATCACGCGACCTATCCGATCTGGATGGAACTGGGCCGTTCCGATTTCCTGCGCGAGCAGGGCCAGAGCTATGCCGAATGGGAACGCCAAGGCGTGATGATGAGCGTGGCGGAACTCTTCGTAAAATTCCGCGCTCCGGCTCGCTATGACGAATTGGTGGAAGTGCGCACCCGCCTTTTGGAAGCCAATCGCCGGAAGGTTGTGTTTGGTTATGAGATCACCCGGGAGGGCATACGCCTCGTAGAAGGGCGCACGGTCCATCTGGTAACCGGCCCCGATGGGCGCGCCCGCACTTTGCCTCCCAATCTAATGGCATTGGTGGCAGGTGCAATCTAGCGATAACCCTGCAGGGCGGCTCCCAACAGAACCGCTAGAGCGTTCATGATGCGACGCCGGTCCTCGGAGAAGGCATCCGCATGAAAGCTCTGGAAGCTCACTAGACCTAGAGGCCGATCGGGGTCCCCCAGTGGAACGCCGTACCAACTCGAGGGAATCAGTCCCGATCCCTTTTCGGCTGGGGTAAAAATGGCTCCCTGGGTTTGAGCTTCCTCGAGGGTGCGGGTGTACACAGGCTTTTTGGAAAAAAGAGCCTTCGCCGTCAGGCCGGGTCTTTCGGACAAAACATAGGGGCCCAAGTGCCGCGCCTTGCCCCCTTCGTGATAGAGCGGGAAGGTCAAAAGATCCTTTTCCAAATCCACTTGCGCCACATAAAAGGAAGCCAAATCGAAAGGACGAAAGACCAGGGCGTGCATGGTTTCAGCAAGGGCTTGGGCCGACATGCCCGGTTTCAACTGCTCGCTAGCCAGGAGTAGAAGATCGCGCTCGCTATCAAGATGGCCGAGCAGTTCGCGCAAATCCTGTACTTCGACCCGCAGACTCGTAACTTCAGCATCCAGTCGCAACACCCGCTCGGCCTGGGCTACCGAATCATCGACTTTGGGCTTTCCGAAGGAGGGTAGCTTCATCAGGCAACCTGCGCAGAAGACTTGGGGACTGCAGAGAATGGTGATTGACTTGAGGGATGACGATGACACGCCCCCTCCACCTCTTCAACACCCTAAACCGGAAAGTCGAACCCGTAGAGCCTCTGACCCCCGGAGTGGTGACCCTCTACACCTGCGGTCCGACCGTCTACAACTTTGCCCATATCGGCAACCTGCGCACCTTCCTGTTTCAGGATCTTCTCAAGCGCACCTTTCAGGTGGCCGGTTACGAGGTCCGCCATTGCATGAATATCACCGATGTCGAAGACAAGATCATCCGTGATAGCCAAAAAGACCTGCCCATTGAGACTGATAACCCGGCCCGCCACGCGGCCATGAAAGACCTGACAGACCGCTATACCCAAGCCTTTTTTCAGGATCTCGAAGCCGTCGGCATCGCCCAGGCCAGCTTTACTTTTCTGCCCAGAGCCACCGATTACATCCCCCAGATGATTCAGCTAATCCAGCGTCTGGAAACCAAGGACCTCGCCTACGCGAGGGAAGGCAGCGTGTACTACCGCATCGCGGGGCTGCCCCACTACGGCTGCCTGGCGCATCTTGATCGCGAAGGCATGCAACAGGGCACCAGCGTGGACTCCGATGAATACGAGCGGGAATCCGTGAGTGATTTCGTACTCTGGAAATCCACCAAGCCTGGCGAACCTTCTTGGGATTCGCCCTGGGGGGCCGGTCGTCCGGGTTGGCATATCGAATGCTCGGCCATGGGCATGGAATTGCTGGGCGAACGCGTCGATATCCACAGCGGGGGCGTGGATCTGATCTTTCCCCACCACGAAAATGAAATCGCCCAAAGTGAAGGCGCCACCGGCCACCAGTGGGTTAAGCACTGGGTCCACGGCGAATTTCTGCTGGTGGAGGGCGTGAAGATGTCCAAGTCCCTGGGCAACTTCTACACTCTGCGCGATCTCCAAGAAAAGGGCATCGACCCCATCACCTTCCGCTACGCGATTCAGAGCAACCACTACCGCAAGCTCTACAACTTCAGTTTCGAGGGATTGAAGGGCGCCAAGAGTGCGCTGGAGCGCCTGCGCACCTTCCGGAAGCGGATGGAAGACAACGTCACCTCTCCCGGAGGCGGCGAATGGAAGGAAGCCATCGATCCGATCCGCCGCACCAACGATGCTCGCGAAGCCTTCTGGGCCTCGCTTTCCGATGACCTCAACACACCCGAGGCTCTCGCCGCCATCTTCACCCTCGTCAGCGACCTCAATGCCCAGGACGACCGCATCGCCCTGACCCGTGAAGAACGCGACGCCGTGCTGGCATTTCTCGATGAGACCAACGCCATTTTCGCCGGTTGGCCCCACGAGGAATCCAATCTGGATGCCGACGTGGAAGCCCTCATCGAAGCTCGCAAGGCTGCCAAGGCCGCCAAGAATTGGGCCGAATCCGACCGCGTCCGCGATGAACTCAAGGCCATGGGAATCTTGCTGGAAGACCGCAAAGACGGCAGCGTGGGCTGGAAAAGGGCCTGATATCCTGGTTTTCCACCCATACAGGAGAGAGCCATGGCCGAAGGTCAAAAGAAAAGCGTTTGGATGTATGTCGGCATTGGCTGCGCCAGCCTGCTGCTGCTGGTCATCGCCACCTGTGTCGGCGTGGGCATCTACGCCAAGAAAAAGATGGAACAGGCAGGCGGACCCCAGGCCTTCGCATCGCAAATGATCACCATGGGCGGCGGCTTCATCGCCCTGCCTGCCCTTCCCGAAGCCGAGCGCGCCGAAGCCAAGAAGGTGCTCGATGAGCTGCAGGCCAAAGCCAAGAACTACACCAAAGATGACCTGAGGGATCTAGGCAAGGCGATGGAACGGCTCTCCGCAGCCCAGAAGGCCAACGCCGATCGCAAACCCACCGCCGAAGAGGCCCGGGAATTCATCGCCGACTGCAAAAAGATCAGCGACCGCCATTAACTCCAATAGAGGGAGGGATCACGGAGGATCAATCCTGAAGTTCCCACCTTTTCTTCTATGCTCTTTTCTCCGCGCTCTCCGCGCCTCCGCGTGATTCATTTCTATTTCACGCGGAGGCGCGGAGAGCGCGGAGAAAGCCTTGGTTCGCTATCTTGAGATATTCCCGCGAGAAAAGGTTGCGCCATGAACCTCCCCACAGCCCCCCGCTCGATCTGCATGTTGCGCCTTTCGGCGCTGGGCGACGCCACGCATGCGGTGCCCTTGATTCGCACCCTGCGCCGCGCCTGGCCCGACGTGCCCATCACCTGGATCATCGGCAAGGGGGAGGCCAAACTTCTCGAAGGCCTGGAGAACATCGAATTCATCGCCTTTGACAAAAAATCGGGCTGGGCGGGCCTTCGGGATCTTCGCCAAAAGCTTGCGGGACGGCGCTTCGAGGTGCTGTTCCAAATGCAGTTGGCCCTCCGCGCCAACCTTCTGTCCGCGTTCATTCAGGCCGATCGGCGCATCGGCTTTGATCCTGGCCGCAGCAAGGAAGGTCACAGCCTCTTCATCAATGAACGAATACCAACAGGCGGGCATCACGTCCTCGATGTCTTTGGAAAGTTCTGCGAACCCCTCGGACTTGTGCAGAACCAGGTCGAGTGGAATTTGCCGGTACCCGCTGCGGCCCGGGAATGGGCCCTGGAACATCTCCCCGGTGAGCAGCCGACCCTCCTGGTTTCACCCTGTTCCAGCCATGAGCTGCGCAATTGGGCACCCGAGCGCTATGCGGCCGTGGCTGACTACGCAGCATCGAAGGGCTGGCGCATTGCGCTTTGCGGCGGGCGCAGCCAACTGGAACGCGCTACCGGCTCCGCCATTCAGGCCGCCATGAAGGCTCCGGTGATCGACCTCATCGGCAAGGACACCCTGAAGCAACTGCTCGCCCTGCTCGAACGCGCCACGCTGGTGCTATCCCCGGATTCAGGCCCAGCCCATATGGCCAATGCCATGGGCACCAAGGTGCTCGGACTCTATGCCTGCACCGATCTGCAGCGCTGTGGCCCCTACTCAGACTTGAGTTATTCCTCGGACCATTACGACGAGGCGGCTCGGAAATTCCTGGGCAAACCCTCGAGCCAAATCCCCTGGGGCAAGCGTGTGGAATTTCCAGGCGTCATGAACCTGATCACCATCGAAGAAGTGATCGCACGCTTCGAGACCTTTCGCGCTAAGTCCTAGCGGTATTCCTCGTAGGACTTTTCTTCGACATAGGCAGAACCCAACGCCAGATTGATGGCTTTCTTGACGCGGGAGCGTTCATCGTTCTCGAAATACACGGCGCGGGCCAAACGAATGAACTCGGCACCAAAGGCCTGCTGCTTTTCCTGGGCCCGAATATCGTCCTCGATCACCCAAAGGCGCTCGTTGACGGCCTTCAGGGCGGCTTTCATGTCCTGAATATCCGTCTTCGAGGCGGGATGAGTAGCCCAGGTGGCGTTGAGCGCGTCCAGCTCTTTGCGGACATTGACCAGCTTGGCGGCGTCGGTCATGCGTTCGGACTTGATTTCCAGAATGGCGATCTTATCGAGCAATTCGCCAAATGAAACAGGGGTCAGGATTTCAGACATGGTGGGCGCTCCAATAACCAGTCCGGCAGTTTAACCCGGAGGGGGCTTTCCCGGGAACTCGGGTCGTCCGCCGACTCATGGCCATCACTCACCGATCCGAAAGGATTTCGGTCCGGAAAAGATTTAGGCTGACTCAACGATCCCCTGGGAGGCTCTGCCATGTCCTATACGCTTAGCACTTATCTGGATGCCATGCGGGCAGCCTTGGTGGGCAGCGACAAGGCGTTGATCCAAGATGCCCTCTACGACGCCCAACAACGCATCGATCGGGAAATGTCTCGCTTGGCTTGGGAAGACCCCCTGCTCCCGCCAAACCAAGCTCTAGAAAAAATCCTGGCGAACCATGGCACACCCGAGCAACTCGCCGAAACCTATCGGCAGCGCGAACAGGTGGTGGCCGAAGCCCTGGCCGCCCCCAGACCCCCCACTCGGGAGGTGGATCCAGGCGATCGCCCCTGGCCATCCTTCTTCGGCGTTTTTTCAGATCCCAAGGCCTACACCTCGGTGCTCTACCTGTTTCTTTCCCTGCCTGTGGGCATCTTCGCCTTCACCTGGGTGGTGACCGGCCTCAGCATCTCGCTGAGTTTGATGATTCTCGTCATTGGCTTTCCACTGCTGATCTTCTTCCTGGGTTCGAGCCGAGCCTTGGCCCTCGCCGAAGGACGCGTCGTGGAAGCGCTCCTCGATGTCCGCATGCCTCGGCGACCCACCGTCCTTCCCGTTGGACGACGCTGGACCGAGCGGTTGGGAAATCTCTTCAAGGATGGCTACACCTGGACCAGCCTCATTTACCTCCTTCTGCACATGCCCTTTGGGATTTTTTATTTCACGGCGATGGTGACCTCCTTCTCGGTTTCCGTAACGCTCATGGCGGCCCCCCTGATGCGCCTTTTTGGCAACCATCTGGACGGCGAATTCACCATGCTTTGCAATCAATACGGCCCAGGCAACCTGCCCCCCGTATGGCTCTTGTTCGGCCTTAGTTTCCTCGGGGTGCTGAGCCTTGCAGGATCCTTGCACCTGGCCTTAGCTTTGGGGCGTGCCCAGGGTTGGCTGGCCCGACAACTGCTGGTTAAGCGCTGAGTCAAAGTAAACCACCAGAACCTTGACCATTCGCTGCACTCAGCGCCACGTCATGCCTGGATAGAATCCAGGCATGACGTGGACACTTTTCATGGGGCTCGTACTTTTTTCTTCGGTCTCGGCCTTCACTCCGGGACCAAACAACCTTATGGCCTTGGCCTCAGGGGCAAACTACGGGTATCGCCGCACCCTTCCTCATATTCTCGGCGTCTGCCTCGGCTTTTCCATCATGCTCGTGCTGGTGGGTGCGGGACTCGGAAGGCTCCTCAAGGCCGCCCCTTTGGCCTATACCATCCTGAAATATGCATCCATCACGTACCTCGTCTACCTGGCATGGAAGATCGCCACCTCCAAGGGTATCGGTGAAGGGCGCAAAGCATCCGCACCCATCACCGCTCCCCAATCCGCCGCCTTCCAATGGATCAATCCGAAGGCCTGGATTGCCGCTGTCACTGTCGTCAGTTCCTTCACCATTCCCCAAACCTTCTGGGCCAGCTTGTTGATCGGGGGTGTGACCAACATCGTCTTGGCCTTTTCCGCCGTTTCCTCATGGGCACTCTTCGGCACCATGGTTAAGAAATGGCTTTCCAACCCATTACATCTGCGAATTTTCAACTGGTCGATGGCGACACTGCTGGTGCTATCAATAATTCCATCCGTGCTTCCACGCACCCCATGACCCACTTTGGGCCCCGCTTCCGTTCGATTCGACCCGATCATTCCGCCAGCCCAACCAGCACCGAGCAAAGTGTGGCTTCGCGGTGAATCCTCATTTTCCGTTAGGCTCAGTACATGGCGCGCAAGAACCACTCCTTCATCCCCCAGCCCCAACGACCCAAGAAAGGTAGGGATTCGGATCCCCGGCCGGCCCGGCGGGTGGAAGCCCCTTCGGCGGCCCCCATGTCTCGTGGCTTCGAGCCCTTCGAGGCCACTTACCTGGGCCAACCGGAAGGCACCGGCGGCTTCCTGCGTCCCCTTGGCGTGCGCAAGGGCGCGGGCATGGACATGCTGGTGGATTGGCGAGATGCCCATAGCGCCGTCCACGGCGATAAGGTGTTGGCCGAAGTTTCCGGTGAAACCCGCGATGGTCGGGCCCGGGGGCGCATCATCAAGGTGATTTCCCGCTCGGAAAACCCCATTCCCGCCCACTTGCAACAACAACCCTGGGGCTGGCGCGCCGTGCCCCTGGAACCCCGCCTTTCCCAGATCATCAGCGTGCTGCCCACGGATCTGGCCGGTGATGGGGACCTAGTCAGCATCAAGCTCGATCCCAACCCGGAGTTGCAACAACTCAAGGGTGTGGTTGTGGCACGGTTGGGACGCCCCACCGATCTGAAAATCGAAAACAAGCTCACGGCGGCGCTTTACAACCTGCGTACCGAATTCCCCACCGCCGTCATGGATGAGCTGGCGCCCTTCCCTACCGAAATACCCGAGGAATGGTGCACAGGCAGAGAGGATCTTCGAAACCTCCTCACGGTCACGGTGGATCCACCCACGGCCAAGGATTTCGACGATGCCATCAGCCTGGAAGTGCTGCCGGAAAACGAAGGCGGCGGTTGGCTCCTGGGCGTGCACATCGCCGATGTCAGCCATTACGTCAAAGAGGGGGGCCCCTTGGACAAGGAGGCCAACACCCGGGGCACCTCGGTATATTTCCCCGATGAATGCATTCCCATGCTGCCCGAGCGCCTCAGTGGCGAACTCTGCAGCCTGCGCGAAGGCGTGGACCGTCTGACCATGACGGCCTGGATGACCATTTCCGCCGATCTCGAAGTGGTCGATACGCGATTCACCGAAAGCGTCATCAAGAGCCGCAAGCGCCTCACCTACGACCAGGTCAAGACCGCCTGTCTGGATCTGGATAAACGCACCCGCGCCGAGTTCGGCGAGGAAGTCTGCGAAATGCTGGACCAGGCGCTGGTGCTCTCGCGCAAGCTCACGGCCGAGCGCATGGATCGCGGAGCCTTGAATCTGAACACCGACGAAACGGAATTCGTTTTCGACGACGAAGGGCTGCCCATCGACGCGCGGAAATACGGCCACCATGATGCCCACCGCATGATCGAGGAATACATGTTGCTGGCCAACGAGGCCGTGGCCACGTTCTTCACCCACCTCAAAATCCCCACCATCTACCGCATTCACGGCGCACCCGATCCCATGAAGCTCGAGGTCTTCAAGGAAATCGCCTCCACCTTTGGGCTCATGCGACCCTTCGAGACACCCACGCCCGAAGTGCTCAATGCCTTACTCGAAAAAATCAGCGGCGGCCCTCTGGAAGCCATGCTGAACACCATGCTGCTGCGCTCCCTGAAGCGCGCTGAGTACAGCGCCGAGAACATCGGCCATTCAGGGCTGGCGCTGGAGGATTACCTGCACTTCACCAGCCCCATCCGCCGCTATCCCGATCTGATCGTGCATCGCTGGCTGCGCAGGGTCCTTCGCCATCAGGGCATTCCCGAAGGCCTGCACACTCAACTGGCTGTCACCGCCAAGCAATGCACCGATACGGAACAAACCGCGACCGAAGCCGAACGCGAAAATGATCGCTGGAAGACCTGCCTGCTGATGAAGGCCAAGATCGGCCTGAAATTCGATGGCTATATTCAGGGTTTCTCTCTGAAAGTAGCCTTTGTGCGCCTTGCCAGTCCTTTTGTCGAAGTGGGGGTGCCCCTCGGCGCCTTGGGTGGCAATTTCGTGGTGGATGAACACCGCACCCGCGCCACGGGCATGAATGGCCAGATGGTCTTCCAGATCGGCGATGCCGTGAAGGTTGAAATCACGGGCGTCGACGAGGATCTGCGCCGCGTTTCCGCCTGGGTGGTGGAAGCCCAGGCCTCCGACGCCAAGGGAAAACGCACGGTCTTCATGCCAACCCTCGCGGCACCCGCGACCCTGCGCGAAGCGGACTTCGTCCCAGAAAAGCGACAGCCTTCCGAAAGGGGCCGAGCTCCGCGCGAAGGCGCACGCCCCTCGCGGGATGCTCGCCCAGGCAGCCGCCCCACTCGCCCCGGCGGCAAGCCCAGTGGTCGCCCGGGAGAACGCTCCTCCGAGCGACCCGCCAGTGGCCGTTCCGCCAGCCGCCCCACAGCCAAGCCCGCTCGTCCCGGGGATCGCCCCGCCAAAGCCAAGGTGCCCAAGGGCACTGTGCGTGGTGCAGTAAAGAAGCGCGGGTAATGTTCAGCCCTGGGTGCGCCTAGAACACCATCTCTAAAACGGTCCCTTCAATGATTAGTTCGGCCTCGGTCAAGGCTTGGATTTCGTCTACGGTCACTCCGGGTGCCCGCTCCACGAGCTTCAAGCCCTGCGGTGTCACATCCATCACGGCGTAATCGGTAATGATGCGATTCACACACCCAACGCCAGTAAGCGGCAGTGTGCAGGCCTTCAATATTTTCTTCTCACCCTTTCGGGAAACGTGTTCCATGGTGACCACCAAGCGCTTGGCGCCCGCCACCAGATCCATGGCGCCGCCCATGCCCTTCACCATGGCGCCGGGGATCATCCAGTTGGCAATATCACCCGTTTCCGAAACCTGCATGGCACCCAGGATGGAGAGATCAATCTTCCCCGCCCGAATCATGGCGAAAGAATCGGCAGAGGAGAAGAAGGCCGCGCCGGGCAGCACCGTCACGGTCTGTTTTCCCGCGTTGATGAGATCGGCATCCACCTGTTCTTCCGAAGGAAAGGGGCCAAGCCCCAAAATCCCGTTCTCCGATTGAAGGATAACCTCTACGCCCTCGGGAATCGCATTGGCCACCAGGGTGGGAATACCAATACCCAAGTTCACGTAGTAGCCATCCCGCAATTCCTGGGCAGCGCGTTGCACGATTTGTTCACGGGTGAGGGGCATGGATCACTCCAAAAAGAGGTTCACCACGGAGACACGGAGAGCACGGAGAAAAGCAAAAAACGTTTCTCTTTCTTTTCTTCTCAGTGTCCTCCGTGTCTCCGTGGTGATTTTTTACTTTCGTACCGTACGTTGTTCAATGCGTTTGGAACGTGGTGCCACCACCACCCGATGTACAAATACCCCCGGTGTATGGATCTGATCGGGATCCAATTCACCCACCTCCACCAGCTCTTCCACTTCGGCGATGCAAATTTTTCCAGCGGTCGCCGCCATGGGGTTGAAGTTGCGGGCGGTTTTACGAAACACCAGGTTCCCCATCCGATCGGCCTTCCAGGCCGCGACGAAGGAGAAATCACCCAGGATGCCGCGCTCCATCACATAGTGCTTGCCATCGAATTCACGGGTTTCCTTGCCTTCGGCCACCTGGGTGCCATAACCCGCCGGTGTAAAGAAGGCGGGAATGCCTGAGCCACCTGCCCGCATGCGCTCGGCCAGGGTGCCCTGAGGAACAAATTCCACCTCCAGTTCGCCCGACAGATATTGGCGCTCGAATTCAGAATTCTCACCGACGTAGCTGGAAACCATTTTGCGAATCTGATGGGTTTGCAGCAGCAGGCCCAGGCCCCAATCGTCCACACCGGCGTTATTGGAAACGCAGGTGAGACCCTTCACGCTTCGACGCACCAAGGCAGCGA
The DNA here is from genome assembly GCA_020048105.1 of Deltaproteobacteria bacterium. Lineage (GTDB taxonomy): Bacteria > Acidobacteriota > Holophagae > Holophagales > Holophagaceae > JAYREN01. The sequence goes on from JAIFMW010000194.1 coordinate 11,349, forward strand.
TGAGGTTTTCGGGAATCCCACAGAGACCGAACCCACCGACCACAAGGGTCATTCCGTCTTGCACATCCCGAATGGCCTCGTCGGCCGATGCGACCACTTTGTTAATCACGACAGGGCCCTCCAGATAGTGGATCCACCCTAGCAGATGTCGATGAGTTCGGACTTTTCCATGGATTTCAGGCCATCTCCGCGATAGGCTAGTCGTTCTGCCGGACGCACGTGCCGGGAATCCAGCCCCTACAGGGGGCAACAAAACGAGGTGGACTGAATGTCCAAATTATCTTCTCTCATCAAAGGCAAGGCGACTAAGCAGATGGGCGGTATCACCGTACTTGATGCATCGCTGATCGGGGACGAATCCCCGGATAGCCTAGAATTCATCGCTGGCCTTCAGGGCGAGACCCGTGCACTGCGCGAAGAACAAGTCGTGCGTGGCGTGGTGGTCGAGATCCGTGGCAAGGATGTCATTGTCGACATCGGCTACAAGGGCTCGGGTACGGTCAACATCGATGAGTTCAATAACCCCGACGGCACCCAGGGTGTTCAGGTCGGCGAGGTCGTCGAAGTGCTCGTCGAGCATCTCGAAGACGTCAACGGCAACGTCCGTCTCTCCCGCGATCGCGCCGAGAAGATGAAGATCTGGGACGAAGTGGAGAAGGCCTTCAAGGCCAACCTCACCGTTCACGGCGTGGTGCTCGAAAAGGTCAAGGGTGGTC
>JAIFMW010000198.1 GCA_020048105.1 Deltaproteobacteria bacterium
CGCACCACCAAGTTCATCGTCAAGCGGATCAACTAGGAGAGGCTGCCATGGCACGTTCGCTGAAAAAAGGTCCCTTCATTGATGCCCACCTCCAGAAGAAGGTCGATGTCGCTATTGCTACGATGGACAAGCGCGTTATCAAAACGTGGTCCCGTCGTTCGACCGTTCTTCCTCAGATGATTGGTATGACCATTGCTGTCCATAACGGCAACAAGTTCATTCCGGTCTATGTCACCGACAATATGGTTGGTCACAAGTTGGGCGAATTCTCCCAAACACGCACCTTCAGGGGTCACGCCGGCAAGGCCGACGCCAAGGCGAAGGGGAAGTAATATGTCCGAAATCGTTTCCAGTGCCACCATCCGCCACCTGCGCGGATCTGCCCAGAAGGCCCGTCTTGTGGTCGATTTGATTCGCGGCAAGCGTGTGGGTGAGGCCCAGTGGGTACTCGCTAGCACCAAGAAATACGCCGCCGCGCCCATCAAGAAGCTGCTCGACTCTGCCATCGCCAATGCCATCGACAAGGATGCCAGCGTAAATCCCGATCAACTGATTGTCCGTAGCGTCTTTGTTGACGAGGGCTTTCGAATGAAGCGGGTTCGCCCTGCACCCATGGGTCGCGCGTATCGGGTGCAAAAACGCACCTGTCACATCACCGTTCAGCTCGGCCGGGAGGAGTAGTCATGGGTCAAAAAGTCCATCCGTACGGCTTCCGCGTCATTTTTACCAAGAACTGGAAGAGCAAGTGGTATGCAAAGCGTGATTACGCGTCCTTGCTCCACGAAGATCTGAAGCTCCGCAAGGAATTGAAGGCCCAGCTCCACGGCCTCAATGCCATGGTGTCCAAGATTGATATTGAGCGTGCTGCCGACAAGGTCACGGTGCGTATTTTTACCGCTCGTCCGGGTATCGTCATTGGCCGCAAAGGCGCCGAGATCGACAAGCTCCGCGAGGAACTGCAGACTCGCCTCAAGCGCCCCGTCAGTGTTGATATCCAGGAAATCAAGAAGCCTGAAATTGATGCCCAGCTTGTGGCCGAGGGCGTTGCCCAGCAGCTCGAGCGTCGTATCGCCTTCCGCCGCGCCATGCGCAAGGCTGAAGAAGCCGCGATTCGTTTCGGCGCCAAGGGTTTCAAGATCAAGGTCGCCGGTCGCCTAAATGGCGCCGAGATCGCTCGGACCGAGGATTACCTCTCCGGCCAGATGCCCTTGCAGACCATCCGCGCCAATGTCGAGTATGGCTTCGCAGAAGCCCACACGACCTACGGCATCATCGGCATCAAGGTCTGGGTCAATCTGGGCGAAGCGGCCCTCGAAACCGTGAAGCGCTGAGGTGAATCAATGTTGATGCCGAAGAAAGTCCAACACCGGAAAGTTATGAAAGGCCGCACCCGCGGCGTCGCTACCCGAGGCAACGAACTGTCTTTCGGCGATTATGGTTTGAAGGCACTTGAACACGCCTGGATTACCAACCGTCAGATCGAGGCAGCCCGTATCGCCATGACGCGCCACATCAAGCGCGGTGGTCGAATTTGGATCCGGATCTTCCCTGATAAGCCCACCACCAGCAAGCCTGCTGAAACCCGCATGGGTTCCGGCAAGGGCGCACCGGATGGTTGGGTGGCCGTGGTTCGTCCTGGCAAGATCCTCTTCGAGATGGAGGGCGTGGACGAGGCGACCGCCCGCGAAGCTCTTCGGTTGGCCCAGATGAAACTCTGTGTGGCCTCCAACTTCGTCTCCCGTACGCCGCCGGAAGAGTGAGAGGATCGAGATGAACAAAAAGAATCCATTCAGCGAATTGGCTGGCAAGAGCATTGAGGAACTCGCACAGTTGGAGGCCGACTTGGCCGCCAAGCGATTTACCCTTCGCTTCCAGCATGCCGTGGGGCAGGTGGAAAACACCGCCGAGATCCGGAATACACGCCGTGAACTCGCCCGCGTCAAAACCGCGCTCAAGATGAAGTTGGCGTGAGGTAGACCATGAGCCAAGAACAGAAAATGATCCGCAGCGGCATCGTGGTATCCAACAAGGCCGATAAGACGGTCGTGGTTCGGGTGGAACGCAAGTTTCAGCACCCGCTCTACAGTCGCACGGTAAAACAGAGCAAGAAATTCATGGCTCACGACGAGACCAACGCCTGCCAGATCGGCGACGTGGTCAAGATCGTAGAGTCGCGGCCCCTGTCCAAGCGCAAGCGCTGGGCGGTCTTAGAGATCGTCCAGAAAGCTGGCGAGTAAGGAGGCGACATGATTCAGATGGGAACCATGCTCACGGTGGCCGATAATTCCGGCGCCAAAAAAATCTGCTGCATCCTTCCGCTTGGCGGCGGGGTGGGCAAGATCGCTCAAATTGGCGATGTCATCACTGCCTCTGTGAAGGAAGCAATTCCTGGCGGCACAGTCAAGAAAAAGGCTGTTGTGCAAGCCGTCGTCGTACGGCAACGCAAGGCTTTCCGTCGCAAAGACGGGTCCTACATTCGTTTCGATGAAAACGCTGCCGTTATCATCAAGAAGGATGGCGAACCGGTTGGAACGCGTGTCTTTGGACCCGTGGCCCGCGAACTGCGCGAACGGAAATATATGAAGATCGTCTCCCTCGCCCCTGAGGTGTTGTGATGGATAAGCCAGTCAAGATGAAGCTCAAAAAGGGCGACGAAGTCCTTATCATCACCGGCAAGGATCGCGGTAAGCGCGGCCAGGTAACGAAGGTCAGCCCCACAACCAATCGAGTTGTGGTCGCCGGTATCAACATGATCAAAAAGGCCACCAAGCCTAATCCTCAGACTGGGGATGAAGGCGGTATCGTCACCAAGGAATCACCCATCCACGCGTCTAACGTGATGTTGGTGGATCCTGCAACCCAGAAGCCCACGCGGAAGCGGACGGTTTAAGCGATTAAAAACACTTTGCGATTCGGTGAATCGTGAGAGAATGGTCGTCCCGCCGATGGAACGCCGTCGGCGGATTTGATTGAAAACTTGAGGTTGAAAGGAAACGGGCCGGATCGCCGGTACCCAAGCCCTTTCGCTCTCCCGAACCCGCAGGGCGTAGTCGCCCCCCGGAAATGGAGGATCGAATGCCTAGCAATGCAGAGCCACGTATTAAGGCTCGCTATCGCACCGAAGTGGTGTCGAAGCTGAAAGAGGAGTTTGCGTACACCAGCACAATGCAGGTGCCTCGCCTCCAGAAAATCGTCATCAACATGGGCGTCGGCGAAGCCATCCAGAACATCAAGACCCTGGATGTTGCTGTCGAAGAGCTCACTGCGATCGTCGGCCAAAAGCCGGTGATTCGCAAAGCCAAGAAGAGTGTCGCCCAGTTCAAACTGCGCGAAGGCATGCCCATCGCTTGCATGGTGACTCTGCGTGGCGAACGCATGTGGGAATTCTTCGACCGATTGGTGAGCTTGTCTCTTCCTCGTGTTCGTGATTTCCGTGGCGTACCCACCAAGTCCTTTGACGGCCGCGGTAACTACACGCTGGGACTCAAGGATCAGCTGATCTTTCAGGAAATCGATTACTCCAAGGTGGACAAGATCAAGGGCATGAACGTGACCTTTGTGACCAGTGCGCCCACCGATGCCGAGGCTCGAGCCATGCTCGCCCACCTCGGGATGCCCTTCCGTAAGTAGTTAGGAGAATCCATGGCTCGCATCGCGAAGATTTATAAAGACGCCTCCAAGCCCAAGTTCTCGACCCAGCACCGCAATCGCTGCAAGCTGTGCGGTCGTCCTCGGGGCTACATGCGCAAATTTGAACTCTGCCGACTTTGCTTCCGGAAGCATGCCCTCGCGGGTGAACTTCCAGGCGTTCAGAAGTCCTCCTGGTAAGAAGAGGAAACCATGCACACCGATCCAATTGCTGATTACCTCACGCGCCTTCGTAACGGCCTTATGGCTCGTCACGATGCGGTCGTCGTGCCTACGTCCAAGATGAAAGAGCGTCTGTCCGCCATCCTCAAGCAGGAGGGCTACATTCACGGCTATAAGAGCGTGGAGCATGATGGCCGCAACTACATCGTTGTGAGCTTGAAGTATGTGAAGGGCGGCGAGCCCGTCATTCACGGACTCAAGCGCATCTCTAGTCCTGGCCTGCGTGTTTATGTTGGTGCCAGCGAGATCGTTGATGTAAATGGCGGCCTAGGCATTGCCATCCTCACCACCCCCAAGGGTCTGCTAACGGGCAAAGATGCTCGTAAACAGAACGTGGGTGGCGAGCTCCTCGCTCACGTTTGGTAATTTTCGCTCAACCCGATTCAAAGGATTCAATCATGTCTCGCATCGGAAAAAAGCCCGTGACGCTGCCGAAAGGCGTCAAAGTCACTGTCAACGGGGCTGAGGCCGTCGTCGAAGGCGCTAAGGGCACGCTACTCTGCCCGGTCCCCCAGGGGATCACGCTAGATATCCAGGCCGATTCCATCAACCTCATTCGTGCCAATGAAGAAGCTCAAACCCGGGCTTTCCATGGCTTGACTCGCGCTCTACTCCAGAACGCTGTCACGGGTGTGACCGAAGGTTGGAAAAAGGAATTGGATATCGTCGGTGTCGGCTACAAGGCTGCGATCGATGGCGCCAAGTTGCGCCTTGATCTTGGCTTCAGCCATCCAATCTTCTACGACGCGCCCGCTGGTATCACGATCGCCGTCGAGAAGAACACCCATGTCATCGTCACCGGTCATGATCGGCAGGCGGTAGGACAGGTGGCCGCTGACATCCGGAAATATCGCAAGCCTGAGCCATACAAGGGCAAGGGCGTCCAATACACGGGCGAAGTCATCCGCCGCAAGGCCGGCAAGACCGGGAAGTAAGGGGAGACCATGGCTAACGATATTAAGGTTCGTCGCCAGAAGACGAAGACTCGCATTCGGAGTCGCATCTCAGGAACTCCCGAACGTCCCCGTCTCACCATCTACAAGAGCCTGAAGCGTATTTACGTTCAGGCCGTGGATGATACGAAGGGTGTAACGCTCGCTTCCGCCTCCAGCCTGGAAAAGGGAACACGCGATCAGTTGACCAATGGCGCCAATATCGAGGCCGCAAAGGTCGTCGGTGCCAGCATCGCCGCTCGGCTCCAAGAGCAGGGCATCACCGCGGTGGTCTTCGATCGCAATGGCTACGTCTATCACGGCCGCGTCAAGGCGCTGGCTGACAGCGCCCGGGCTGCCGGGTTGCAGTTCTGAGGGGGGCTCATGTCCGTAGAAACGAAGCACAACGCCGAGACCCCACAGCAGGGCGAGTTTAAGGATCAGGTTATCTATGTTGGCCGAGTCACCAAGGTGGTGAAGGGCGGCAAGAACTTCTCCTTTTCCGCGCTGGTTGTCGTTGGTGACGGTAGGGGCAAAGTTGGTTTCGGCCTAGGCAAGGCACTCGAAGTGCCCTCCGCCATCAAAAAGGGCATCGAAGCCGCCAAGCGCAATATGACGAAGGTGCCTGTCACCTCCACTGGTTCTATTCCTCACCCCATTACGGGTCGCTTTGGATCTGGCTCGGTGTTGATGAAGCCCGCGCCCGAGGGCACCGGTATCATCGCTGGTTCCACTGTGCGCGCCGTCATGGAAGCTGCCGGAATCAATAACGTTCTCACGAAGAGCCTGGGCTCATCGAATCCGCATAACGTGGTTCGCGCCACCTTTGCTGGTTTCAATGGACTCATGGATCCCTACACGGTCATGACCAACCGTGGCATCGACCAGGCGGAGGCCTAATATGTCCAACCTGATCGGAAAGCAGGTCGTCATCAAGCTCGTGCGTTCTATTATCTGCACCACGCCTAAACATCGTGCCTTTATGCAGACACTGGGGCTCAAGAAAGTGGGAGACACCCGGCAGTGCGAATACACGCCAAACGTGCATGGCATGGTCAAGCTCGTTCCGCACCTCGTCGCCGTGTCGGTCAAGGAGTAGGTCATGAAGCTCAATGAACTCAAGCCCGCAGAGGGCGCCGTAAAGAACCGGAAACGCGTTGGTCGTGGCCCTGGTTCTGGCACTGGCAAGACTTCCGGAGCTGGCGAAAAGGGACAAAAATCCCGCCGCGGCTACAGCAGCAAGCGTGGATTCGAAGGCGGTCAGATGTCTCTGGTGCGTCGTCTCCCCAAGCGCGGATTCACGAATGTCCATGCCGCTGTGACCAAGGAGATTGGTCTAGCTCTGATTTCCAATAACTTTCAGGACGGCGAAACCGTCAGCCTGTCCAGCCTTCGCGACAAGAAATTGGTCAATTCCACCATTCAAAAGATTGTGGTCTTGGCATCCGGCGAGCTCAGCTTGAAGGTCAATGTTGTCGCTGACCGCATCACCAAAGGTGCGCGAGAGGCGATTTTGGCCAAGGGCGGCACGATCGAAGAACCCGCTAACGCGCCAGTTCGGTAGGGTCGGACCCAGATGGAACGCCTCCGCCACCTGTTTTCCAACCCCGAGCTTCGCAAGCGGTTGATTTTTACGCTCGTGATGCTGCTCATCTACCGCCTCGGCGTGCACGTGTCCGTGCCCGGCGTTAATCCGGAGATGCTGGCCAAGAATCTCGGCAAAGCAGGGGATCTGCTGAACGTTGTGGATCTGTTCTCCGGTGGTGCCTTCAAGAAGTTTTCGATTTTTGCGCTCGGCATCACGCCTTACATTACCGCCAGTATCATCCTTCAGTTGATGGGGGCGGTGATCCCGACTCTTGAGAACCTTCAGAAGAAAGAAGGCGATGCGGGTCGGCAAAAAATCAATCAGTGGACTCGTTTTCTCACTGTTGGTCTTGGTTTGATTCAGGGCTACACAATTGCTTCCATGGCTCAAGGTCTTGGACCCGAAGTTGTTGTCAATCCAGGTGTTGGTTTCAAGCTGATGTGTGCATTCACGCTTGCCACAGGCACGATATTCGTAATGTGGATTGGTGAACAGATTACGGAACGAGGTGTTGGAAATGGCATTTCGTTGCTGATCTTCGCGGGAATTGTCTCCGGTCTTCCAAAAGCACTTGAAACATTAGGCTCCATGTTTCGCGATTCGCTAATGCAACAAGGGAACGTGGCTCCTCCGGGCGTATTCTTCCTGTTGATCGCGGCCATGGTGGCGGTGTTGCTGGCGGTGGTTCTGGTGGAAAATGCCTACCGCCGGATCCCCATTCACTACGCTCGACGGGTTGATTCTTCGAACATGGCCAGCCAGCGTAGTTCCTATCTGCCGCTCAAGGTCAATACCGCAGGCGTCATGCCGGTGATTTTCGCTAGTTCTGTGATTTTCTTCCCGGCCACGATTGCCCAATTCACAAAGTGGGAATGGCTGGCCAAGGCGGCAAGCTACATTAGTCCACAAACGCATTTCTGGTATTACGCTTTGATTTTTGTGGTCACAGTTGTCTTTTTTGCCTTCTTCTATACCAGCATCGTATTCAACCCCGATGAGACGGCTGAGAACATGAAGCGCTCCGGCGGTTATATCCCCGGTATCCGACCAGGCAAAGAAACCAGTGTCTACATGGATGGTGTTTTATCCAAGTTGACGTTTGTTGGTGCAGTTTACCTAGCGGCGGTTTCGATCGTCCCCTTGGTTATTACCAACAGCATGCCTGGCCTCAACTTCTACTTCGGAGGCACCTCGCTTCTGATTGTTGTGGGTGTCGCCATGGACACTGTCTCCCAGCTCGAAAGTTATCAAGTGATGCGTCATTACGACGGATTCTTGGAGCAGGGGCGAGTTCGCGGAGGCCGTTCCGCTCGCGCGGAGGCTAAACCGCAATGAGCGAAAAACGAGAAATGTTAGTGCATGTTCTTCTTGGCCCTCCCGGTAGTGGCAAGGGGACACAAGCAAAGCGCTTGGTTGAAAATTTCTCCTTGGTGCACCTGTCAACGGGTGATATTCTGAGAGATGCCGTTTCGAAAGGAACGGAAGTCGGCCTTCGGGCCAAAGCCATAATGGCTGCTGGAAAACTCGTGGACGACGACACCGTCAATGGACTTGTCTTTGCGCGGCTGCAAGACGAGAACCGGAATGTGTTGTTCGATGGCTATCCTCGAACCCTGCAACAAGCTGAAGCACTTGCGGACTTCCTCTCCGCGCAGAGCATTCGGTTGGGGCTCGTGGTTGATATCGAAGTCCCCGAAGAAGCATTGGAAGACCGAGTGGTAAAGCGCCGAGTATGCAGCAACAATGCCTGCGGAGCGATCTATCATCTGGACCGAAAGCCCGCCAAGGTGGATGCTGTTTGCGATTTGTGCGGAAGTAGCCTGAAGCACCGCGCTGACGACACTGCCGAGGCCTTCAAGAGTCGGATGAAGGAATTTTACGCAACCTTCAAACCGCTCCAGGCCTTTTACTCGGGTAAGTCCAGCTACCGGCTCGTAGATGGCACGGGAATGCCCGATGACGTCTTTGTAACCGTAGTTAAGATCTTTCAAAAATTCGAAGATACTGAGGAGCGCGCTTGAGCAAGGAAGAAGCCATTGAGCTTGAAGCCACGGTAGTGGAATCCCTTCCCAATGCGGTTTTCCGCGTTGCGCTTGAGAACAAACATCAGGTCCTCGCCCACATCAGCGGAAAGATGCGCAAGAACTTCATCCGCATCCTCCCTGGTGATCGCGTTCTTGTCGAAGTCACCCCTTACGATCTCACTCGAGGTCGCATCATTTACCGATTCAAGTAGTCAACCGAGAGGAAACCATGAAAGTACGGCCCTCTATCAAGAAGCTGTGCGAACACTGCAAGGTGGTCCGGCGCGAAGGTATCAATCGGGTTATCTGCAAAAAGAACCCCAAGCACAAGCAGCGACAGGGTTAAGGAGACGACATGGCACGTATCTCAGGAATTGATCTGCCCGTCGGCAAGCGCATCGAAATCGCGCTGACCTACATTTTTGGCATTGGTCGCCCCAAGGCTCATAGCATTCTCAGCCGAGCAAAGGTTGATTTTGGAACCAAGGTTCGTGATCTCACCGAAGATGAAGTCGGCCGTATCCGTCGCGTCATCACCACTGAAGAAACGGTGGAAGGTGATCTCCGCAGGAACATCGGCCTTGATATCAAGCGACTGATGGATATTGGCTGCTACCGGGGAATTCGGCACCGTAAGGGCCTTCCCTGCCACGGACAACGCACGCACACAAACGCCCGCACCCGTAAGGGCAAGCGGAAGACCGTCGCCGGCAAAAAGAAGTAAGTTGAGGAACTGACATGGCCAAGACCCAGTCCAAGACCGCCGGAAAGAAGGTGGTCAAAAAGAAAGAAAAGAAGAACGTCGCGCACGGGATCGCTCACGTGCAGGCCTCTTTCAACAACACGATCATCTCCATCTCTGATCCGATGGGGAACATGCTTTGCTGGGCTTCCAGTGGTAACCAGAGCTTCCGTGGCACCCGCAAGGGCACGCCATTCGCCGCTCAGGTCGCCTCCGGAGTCGCCGCTGAGGCTGCCAAGGAGCACGGCGTTCGCTCTGTCGACGTCCGTGTTAAAGGCCCTGGCGCCGGCCGTGAGAGCGCTATTCGCGCCCTTAACGCCGCTGGCATTTCGGTGACGAGCATCCGCGACGTCACCCCCATCCCCCACAACGGTTGCCGGCCCCCCAAGCGGCGCCGGGTTTAAGAGAGGAGGAGAGACATGGCACGCTATTGTGACGCTGTATGCCGCCTCTGCCGTCGCGAGGCTATGAAGCTTTATCTCAAGGGTGAGCGCTGTTTCAAAGAGAAGTGCTCCTTCGAAACCCGCAAGGGTAAGATCCCCGGCCAGCACGGCGCGGGCAAAATGAAGAAACCGACCGGTTACAGCCTGCAGCTTCGCGAGAAGCAAAAGGTCAAGCGCATCTACGGTGTGCTCGAAAAACAGTTCCGGCTGTATTTCGAAAAGGCCGATGCCAAAAAGGGTCAAACGGGCCACAACCTGCTTGCCTTCCTGGAAAGCCGCCTCGATAACGTTATCTTCCGCCTTGGCTTTACGCCTAGTCGTGCCGCTGCCCGCCAGATGGTTATGCACGGCCATGTGAAGGTGAACGGTCGCAGGGTAGATATCCCAAGCTTCCAGACCAAGAGCGGCCAGAGCATCGAGCTCTTCGAGCGCGCCCAGCAGAATGAATTTGTTAAATCTTCTGTGGAAACGGCCGCTGGCCGTGGCATTCCTAAGTGGCTCACCCTCGACGCAGCTGCGTTCAAGGGCCAGGTGATTGCTATCCCCACTCGTGAGGATGTGCCCCTGGAGATCAACGAGCAGCTGATCGTCGAACTGTATAGCAAGTAAGGGGACCAGGATGCTGAACATCAGCGATTTCCAGCGCCCGCGATTCGCGGAGGTCAATGCCGCCACAAAGACGGAGAAGTTCGGCGAATACGTCGCCTATCCGTTTGAGAGGGGTTTTGCGACGACAGCTGGCCACGCCTTGCGACGGGTGCTGCTAAGCAGCATTCGCGGCGCGACCGTGACCAATGTTCGCGTCAAAGGCGTGCAACACGAATTCACCACTCTCCCAGGCGTCTGGGAGGACATCACACACATCCTTCTCAATCTGAAGGAAATTCCCTTCCGCCTGCACATGACGGAATCCACTGTCGTCGTCCTTCGCCACAAGGGCGAAGGCGTGGTGACATCTGGCATGATCCAAACCAATCAATATGTCGAAGTCTTGGACCCCAACGTACACATCGCCACCCTCGGTGAGGACGGTGAGTTGGAAATCGAGATCCAGATCAAAACGGGTCGTGGGTTTGTCACCGCGGATCGCAACCTTGATGAGAAGCTGGGCCTGGGTTGGATTCCCCTGGATTCCAATCATAGCCCTGTCAGCCGCGTAAACTACGTGGTTGAGCCTGCTCGTGTCGGCCATAGCACCGATTACGAAAAGCTGACGCTCCAGGTCTGGACCAATGGCACCACGGATCCCAAAGATGCTGTCAGTGATGCCGCCTTGATCCTTCGGGAGCACTTCCTGATTTTCGCTCAACAAGACGAGCAGGTTGTAGAAGCTGAGCCCGGCGAAATCATTCTTAGCACCGAAAGCGTTAACAACATGCTGGGCAAATCCGTTGAAGAGCTCGAACTTTCCGTTCGTGCCAACAACTGCCTGCGCAACGCAAACATCACCACGATCGGCGAGCTGGTTCAGCGGACCGAAGCCGAATTGATGAAGACCAAAAATTTCGGCAAAAAATCTCTTCAGGAGATCAAGGACGAGTTGCAGCGAATCGGACTCTCCCTTGGTATGCGCATCGAGCAGGAAGTCTGACCAGGAAGTCTAAGGAGTCGCCACCATGCGTCACAATGTTGCCGGCAAGCGCCTGGGCCGTAATACCAACCAGCGCAAAGCCCTCATGAAGAACCTCGCTACCTCGCTCATTCAGAACGAGCGTATCGAAACTACCCTGGTGAAGGCCAAGGAACTCCGTCGCTACGTGGAGCCCTTTATTACCCTCGCCAAAAACGACTCCGTGGCCAATCGCCGTCTGGCGATGGCTCGTTTGGGTTCGAAGACCATCGTTCAGAAGCTGTTCTCGGCGGAATTTCGCGCTCGCTTCACTGAGCGTCCCGGCGGCTACACCCAGATTCTAAAGGGTATGGTCGGCGGACCCGGCCGAAAACCTGGCGTTGCCAGCAGCCAGTTCCGTCTGGGTGATGGTGCCGAAATGGCCATCATTCAATTGGTTGGCTACGTTCTGCCTGAACCTAAGGCTGTTGAAGAAATCGCAGAATAGAATTCCAATGCTCTAATAAAAAGCGCCCCAATTGGGGTAATGCCGTTCAGTTAACACTGAGCGGCATTTTCCTATGTACAAGCAATCATTGATGATGTACAAGCCAGAGATGGCTGATGATGAAATTCTCTCTCTCGAATTGACCGC
>JAIFMW010000241.1 GCA_020048105.1 Deltaproteobacteria bacterium
CTTGCCGCGATCCACGGCAGTGACCGAACTGCCATTGCCAAGGTGGCAGGTGACGATCTTGAGATCTTCGAGGGGCTTGCCGAGCAAAGCGGCAGTGCGTTCAGCCACGTAGCGATGACTGGTGCCGTGAAAGCCATAGCGTCGGAGGCCGAGCTTCTTGTTTAGTTCGTGGGGAAGTCCGTACGTGTAGGCGTAGTCCGGCATGCTGTGGTGGAAGGCCGTATCGAAAACCGCCACATGGGGAACGCCGGGAAACATTTCTTGAGCGGTGCGGATGCCCATGGCGTTGGCGGGATTATGCAGCGGCGCGTAGAAGGCCAACTCCTCGATTTCGCGCAGCACGTCGGGCGTAATGACCATGGGATCGCCGAAGTTGGGGCCGCCGTGGGCAACCCGATGGCCGACACCCATGACGTCTTCGCCAACCAGAACCGTTTCGTGGAGTTTTTCCATGATGTGGTTCAGTGCCTGCCGATGGTCGGTCATGTCGACGTCCAGGCGACCCTTTTCGCCCTGGATGGTCCAGCGCACGAAACCTTCCTTCAGCCCGATGCGCTCTGCGATTCCATCGGCAATTGAATCCTCCGTGGCCATGTTGATGACGTTGAACTTGAGGGAGCTGGATCCCGCGTTCAGGGTCAGGACGATCATGGAATTCTCCTTGGGGCGGTGGATGAAAGGTCGCACTTGCATGGCAAACACATGATGGGATTGCGCGGTACCGTGTGGGTGGGCCCAAGGCCCGACCGGTCAGTCACTCCTTTTGGAAAGGTGTGAGTCCTTCCTGGTAGCCACTTCAAGTGTAGAGGCTCCGGACTGTTCCGGGAGAAGAATGCTAAGGGGTTTTGCGTTTTGTCACTCCGGCCCGGCAAATCGCGACCAAAGGGCAGGGGGCACAACCTGGCAGGCTTCGCACCCCAGGGCAATCACCCAGGATACCAAGGTGCGATAGGGCGAAATCAAAGCAGATTGGGTCGAGTGGATCGAGTAATCGCAGGGCGGTTGTGATTTCCTCAACCATTCGGGCATCAGGAGTGGCACGGGTGGTAAGCCCAATCATCCGGGAAATCCGAGAAACATGGGTATCGAGCGGAATTCGCAGGGCATCTTTTGGGTAATGCTTCCATTGCCCTAGGTCGGGCCAGCCCTCCCGCACCATCCAGCGAAGGAACATCCGCCATCGCTTGCAAGCGGCGCCCTCCAGTGGATCCGGCAGGGAGAAGCGGGTGCCTCGGCTTTGGGGCAGGTCCAACCGCAGGGATTGCACAAGGCGGGAAAGGGACTCGTCGGCGGAAGCCCCAGGCCCGGGCAGAAGGTGGCTCTCGATCCCCTGAAATCCAGAGGCTTCGTCCAGGCGTTTCCAGGTCAGGATCCAGTCCACGATGTCGGGTTGGGTATGGAACCGCCACACCCAGCCCTTTAGCGCGCTTTCCAAGGTCTTTCTTGCTTCCTTCTGGTTTCGGCTTCGTAGCCAAGCCGCTGGGTGAGATCCCAATGGGGCAAGCGCGCACCGGATGGCCTTGAGCATTGGTGCCACCCGCCCGTAGGCAAGGTGGGCGGCAACCCATGCTGCGAATTCTCGGTCCCATGGCTCAAAATAGGTAAGCGGAACAGCCAAGGGATCCATCGCAATGGAATCCGGTCGCTGGTATTTGATTGCCAGAAGGTCGAGTGCTGATGCCAGGGCTATGGCATGACGTGGGGGTGCTTTTGGGTTCAAATGCGTTCGCCCTAGAAACGCGGCACTCGAACGGTGAGCCCATCACCATCGACCCGAAGGCTTGCACCCAGGGATTCACCCACCCTAAGAGCCCAGCGGGCACTGATATCCCTGGGGCGGGCGGCCAATTCCGGCTTCAGACTTTCGGGAATGACCGTGGCCTGCGGCCAAACCAAGCACCATTCTTTGGGGTTGCTTTGGGTAATGATTTCCAAGGTTTCCCCTTGGACATAGGGAAGAATCTGGCGCGTGAGGGCCGTCGCGTAACCGCGCAATAGCTCTCCGGGCCAACGGTCATCCGTAAGCTCCCCCGCGAAGCGAATATTGAAATTCCGTCGAAAGAGAGTTCCCATGGGTCGTAATTGCTCGGAGAACTGGTGCCGCCAGTCCAGGCCAGACTCCACCATGGACTCAGGCAGGGTGCCCATCCCTAGGTGCCGGGAACGCTCGAGGGCAATTACCCCATCGGTGATGACTGCGTCCAGCCGCAACCTATCCCTTGGGGTCAAAGGCTGTTCGGGATCGCTCAACTCAAGTATTCCGCGAATTCCGGAAAGGACATTCGCCAAGTCGTGGAGGGACGATCTCAACAGCGCTTCTGAGGTGGAGTCCATCGAGAATCCTTAGTAGCTGGCGGAGCGTTGGTGTTAAATGTAGACTTCTTCCAATTCTAATGCAGAAAGGTTCTTACCCAATGGCTGCGGAAACAAAAAAGCTCGGAGAGATGCTTGTTGAAGCTGGCCTCATCAACCAGGCTCAGCTACAGGAATCCTTGCGCCACCAGCGGATCGCTGGAGGACGCATGGGTAGCAACCTTGTGTCCATGGGGTTTGTGTCCGAGGAGGTCCTAATGGATTTCCTGGCTCATCAGACTGGCGTTCCTCGCCTGGATACCCGCGCCTTGGATGTGCCTGTTGACGTGCTGAGGCGCATTCCCCGCCGGTTGGCGGAGCAACTGCATATTCTTCCCATTTCATTTAAGGAACCAAGGTCTCTGGTTTTGGCCATGACCGACCCTTCGGACCTGAACTCCATCGATAGTGCCCGCTTCGCGTCGGGCCTGAATATTGAACCGGTGGTTGTTTCCCATTCCTCGCTGAAACTGGCCCTGGCGGAACAGTATCGAAAACTAGATGCGCTGGGGGGGCGGGTCGAAGCGGGCATCAGTAATCCTGGGAAAGCACTGCCGGTCTTTCTCGATTTACCGAGTCAGACCGATGGGATTGTCGTTCACCACTCAGAACCCGGGAAATATTCTCGGGATCCCTTTTTTGACGATGTGCCGAACACGGCGGAACTCCCCCCGCTGCCTGTTCCATCGGACCCACCCAATCCTTTTAATTTTTTCACTTCGGATCCCGTCAAAACCGCTGAGAGTCCGGTCCCTCCGGTCTACATTGCCTCTGCGGACTCACCCCTGGTTATCCATTCCAGGACTGGTGCTGGATTGCAGGCTCGAAAGCTGGATTCGTTCCAAACTCGGACCCTGGTCATGGGCATTATCAAAATGCTTCAGAGGCGCGGGATATTGGGCGAGGATGAGCTTCAGCGCTTCATTACGAATCTGATCGAAGCGGGCGAACTTAAGGACGAAGAACGTTAGAGCCGAAGGGTATGCTAGGCCTGATTTCTTTGAACATTGGTCAGGCGCTTAGCGGGGCAAACTTTCGAATCACAGGATCCACATCCTGAGGCGCAGCTGTCGGAACCTCGAAGGCTTTTGACGAACCCGATGCCTAGGTAAATCGCAGCAAGGGTGACAAGGGTGAGGGCAATCCAAGTTTGTAGGGTCATACCGGCCTCAGGCGTAGCCGAATATCCGGCCAAGGTAAACCGTGGCGAAGGCTAGGACCCAGCCCAGCCCCAGCCCATAAGCGATGGAAAACGCAGTCCACGCCCAGCTGCGGGTTTCCTTCAGGATCATGCCCACGGTGCCAAGGCATGGCGTGTAAATGAGGATGAAGACCAGGAAGGCCAGAGCTGTGAGTGGCGTCATTCCCGAGCGTCGCTTTAGGGTGTCCTGAAGCGGGCTCAGGGGAGCACCCTCCTCCGCTTTTTCGGCGCTGGCTTGGTGCACTACCGCCATGGTGCCAACCACAATTTCCTTGGCCACAAATCCGGCGGTGAGTGCCACGCCATCCTTCCAGGCCTCCGGCCTGTTGTGGTCAGGATCCAGGATTGGCGCTAAGGCTGGCTGAAGCAGCTTCCCGAAGCGAGCGGCGAGGCTGGAATTCATCACACGGCTCTCATGGGCATGCTGAATCGCAGTCAGTTGCTGGGCTTCCTGAACAGCGGGAAGCTTTCTGGCCCGGATGGTTTCCTCCATCTGCTGACGTTCTGCCGTCCACTGTCGATTGGCGATTCCTGGATAATGCGACAGGAACCACACCAAGGTGGCGCCAGCGAGAATCACGGTTCCAGCGCGGGAGAGGAATACGCGACCTTTTTCCCACATATGAATAACGGTGCTTTTTAGAACAGGCAATCGGTAGGGAGGAAGCTCCATCACGAAGGGCGCATTATCGCCTCGAAAAAGGGTCAAACGCAGCAATTTGCCCATCAGCATTGCCAAGCCGAAGCCTAGAAAATGCAGAGCCATGATGGCTAATGCGGCCTGCACTGGAGGAAAAAATGTTCCGGCGATGAGGATGTAGACCTGCAGGCGGGCCGAACACGAAACCAATGGGCACACCAGAATTGTAATGAAGCGATCGGTGCGACTCTCAATGGTGCGTGTGGCCTGCACGGCTGGAACGTTGCATCCCGTTCCCATAATGAGCGGAATAAAACTCTTCC
Organism: Deltaproteobacteria bacterium; assembly: GCA_020048105.1. Classification (GTDB taxonomy): domain Bacteria; phylum Acidobacteriota; class Holophagae; order Holophagales; family Holophagaceae; genus JAYREN01. Next base: position 4,517 of record JAIFMW010000241.1, read on the forward strand.
CGTGAAGTCCCATCAAGTGCATTAGCCGATCCATGATGAAGGCCGCTCGGGCCATGTAGCCCGTGTCCTCCAGGAAGGCGATGCAGCCCATGAGCAGCATGATTACTGGAACGAATACCACCACAGCGCCAACGCCAGGGATGATCCCATCCACGAGTAGGCTAGCCAATTCGCCGGGAGGGACATGAGTGGCGGCCCAGTCATGAAGGTGCGCGAAACCCGCCGCAATCCAGTCCTGCGGATATTTGCCCAGAATGAAGGTAAGGGCGTAAACCCCGATCATGGTGGCGATGAAGATCGGAATTCCTAGCCAGCGATGGGTCAGAAGGCCATCGAGCTTTTCAGTAAAGGTGCGCTGTCCGTTGCCGGTTTCTTTGATGGCTTCTTTTACTAAGCCATGTGAAAACCCATAACGGCGTTCTGCCAGCAGGGTGCCGCCGTCGGCACCAAGATGGTTTTCCAAAAAATCAAGACTGGTTCGAAGCTGGGCCTGAATCGCACTTCGAGCATGGCTTTGTTCGACCAATTCCTCTGCTTCAGGTGCCGCTTCGAGTAGTTGCAGGGCAAGCCAGCGGGGAGGCTGTTCGGATGCCAACCGTTCGTCGCGAGCAATTTCCTGGGCCAACTTCGCGAGTTCTCGCTCGATATCGTCACCGTAATTCACGGAAACCGGACGAAGCGCGGATTCCTCACCGGAAACCACTCGCGCGATGGCATCTTTGAGTTCCTGATTTCCTTCGTGTCGATTGCCTACTGTGGGAACTACAGGGCCGCCGAGTAAGATCGCCAGGGCTTCAAGGTCGATTTGAATTCCCTTGCGTTCAGCGTCATCCGTCATGTTGAGGGCGAACACGAGGGGGCGGTGGAGCTCAAGCAGCTGGGTCGTTAGATAAAGATTTCGCTCCAGGTTTGAAGCGTCCAGAACATTCACGATGACGTCCACCGCTGGGTCAGCCAAAAAGCGGGCGGCAATGCGTTCGTCTTCACTTTGGGCAGCGAGCGAATACGTACCGGGAAGATCAACGACCTCGACTTCCAAACTGCCCATATGGCAGGCACCACTTCGACGTTCTACGGTGACTCCGGGCCAATTGCCAACATGGTGATGTGCGCCTGTCAGGGCATTGAAAATCGAAGTCTTTCCGCAATTGGGATTTCCGGCGAGAGCAATGGTCACCATCACTGCGCCTGGGTTACGAGGATGCAATCACCCTCTTCTCGACGCAGAGAAAGGTGATAACCCTTGATGACCAATTCCATGGGATCACCAAGGGGCGCTAGTTTTTCGATTTTCAAATGGGCTCCGCGGATGAATCCCATTTCAAGAAGGCGTCGGCGCACGGGTCCCTTGGCTTGGACCTCAACGACGGTGGCGCTTTCTCCTGGATGTAGGTCGCTCAATCTTTTATGTTTAACTTGAGACATTATCTCAACTCCATCTCAAGTTTAACGTCCGGTGTAAGGAAGGCAAGGCAACGTGCTGCGACCAGGATCACATCTTGTCCATGTAGAATGCACTTACTGCTGAGAGTCATGTTCATAACCCTTCCAAACCTACTCACGCTGCTGCGAATCTTCGCCGTGCCGTTTTTCGCCATCGCGCTCTGGTACGGGCACGCTCTCGAAGCCTGCCTGATTTTCATGGGTGCGGGAATTACGGACATGTTGGACGGTTTCATTGCGCGCCGGTTCAACCAAGGGTCTGAATTAGGGGCAATCCTGGATCCGGCGGCAGACAAGCTGCTGATGACCACGGCCTTTATCTTGATGGCTATTCCGAACATTAATCTAGTTGTAAAAATCCCCATGTGGGTCGCGATTTTAGCTGTATCCAGGGATCTTACCCTTTCATTGGTAGCCTTTCTTGCTTTTGATCGGTTGGGGCTCGATCGTTTACGTCCGAGCCTCTTGGGAAAAATCACCACGGCCGTGGAACTGTCAGCAATCAGCTTGGGGCTGGTCGTGAACGTTATCGGAGTGCGCTCCTGGACGCATTGGGTGATTCCCTGGGTCTATTACGCCGTGGCGGTCTTAGTGCTGTGTTCGGGAACGCATTATTTTTTCCGTGCAACCCAACCAAAATCCAAAGAGGCCTGAGCGCGTATCTTCGTTCATGATGGGAAGTTTGAGGAAATCCGTGACTCTACTGAAGCGACCTGCTGTTTTCATTGATCGAGATGGAACCCTTGCTGAAGAAGTGGACCATCTCTGCCGTCCCGAAGACACTCTACTCACGCCGGGCGTGGGGCAGGCCATTGCCACCTTGAATGATCGCGGAATCCCTGTTCTTGTAATCACGAATCAGGCCGGCATCGGGAAAGGGAAATTTGGATGGGATGATTACCTGTCCGTGATGGGGCGCTTGGACGAATTGCTCCATCTCGAAAACGCCCACCTCGATGGTGCCTACCACTGTCCTTACCATCCCGAAGCTCGGGACGACTATCGGCATCCCAACCATCCGGACCGCAAACCCAATCCTGGAATGTTATTGCGGGCTGCCGAAGAACACGGCATCGACTTGGCTCGATCCTGGATGATTGGTGACAAGACAATCGATCTTGAGGCTGGGCGCAACGCTGGGTGCAAAGTGGCCTTGGTTCGCACGGGATACGGTGTGGTTGCCGATGAATCCATGGCCGACTTGGTGGCTATAAACTTAGCTGATGCAATATTGAGAATCCTGGATGGATGGCCGTGATCACAAGGCGGAATCTTGTTCAGGGCCGCATTATTTCTCGCTACAAGCGCTTTTTGGCCGATGTTGAGCTTGCAAGCGGTGCCGTTGTCACGGTCCACACCACGAATACGGGCACCATGAAAACCTGCTGGGAGCCGGGGGATCGCGTAATCCTGGAGCCGGCTTCGAACCCCGATCGAAAGTTGCCATACACCTGGATCGCCTGTGAAAGAGATGGGCATTGGATCGGAGTGGATACCGGGGTTCCAAACAAGGTCGTGGCTGAGGCGGCTCGCCAAGATTTGTTGCCAGGTATTCCCGGGCTTCGGGATGTTCGGACTGAAATAAAATACGGTGCTGAGCGCAGCCGCATCGATGTGCTTGCCCAGGATGCAGACGGACGTTCTGTCTACATCGAAGTAAAAAATGCCACCCTACGTTCCGGTGATCATGTTTGTTTTCCGGATGCTGTGAGTGAGCGGGGAACCAAGCATTTGCGAGAACTCCAAGCCATGGTGCGTGAGGGGCATCGCGCCGCCATCGTTTTTTTTGTTCATCGTGACGATGTGTCTGCCTTCGATGTGGCCCGAGAGATTGACTCCGCCTACGCCGCCGAATTGGACCGGGCCGCAGCGGGAGGGGTCCTCATCCTGCCCGTTCAGGTCGGCTTGCTCGCCGAGGAACAATCTCATGGATGGGCTCTGACATGGGCTCTGAACGGTCTTTTGCCCTGGGTGGTCCGCTGATTGGCTCCCTTTCGGAACCTAAATTTGGGAGAAATCGAAGGCTTCACCATTGCTTTTCTTCGCTCATCTTTGATCGAAACGAGTGGTGAATGGAGATGGGCGGGGATGTTGGACTAGGTGTGAAATGTGGCAATGGGGGGTTGAGGGCGACTCGCTAGGTTGTGACATTCTGCTGGTTGGGAAGGGCGTCAGGATGAACTAGAATCAAGGATGTTCACGGCAAATTCCAACCGGAGGCTCCCATGGCTAGCATAAAGAAACAGACCCCGTTGTTTGATTGGCACAAGGCGCACGGAGCCAATGTCGTTGAGTTCGGCGATTATCTGATGCCCATCTGGTACGCGAGCGCCCGGGCCGAGCACCTCGCGGTGGTTTCCCAGGCAGGGCTCTTCGACACCAGCCACATGGCCACCCTGCGCGTGTTCGGGAAGGATGCATTCGAGCTGCTGCAATGGTGCTTCACGCGCAACCTGAATGCCTGCGTGGGCAAGGACAATGCGCCGCTCACTGATGGCAAGTGCGTGTACGGCGCTTTTCTCGACGAGCAGGGCCGCGCGATTGATGACTGCATCGTCTACAAGCTCATGGACGGGGAGTTCATGATCGAAGTCAACGCCAGCATGGGCGGCCCTGCCGCGAAGCACTTGACCGAGCAGGCAAAGGGCAAGGACGTGAAGATAGTCGATCTGACCGATCAGGTCGGCAAGATCGATATCCAGGGTCCAGCCTCGATCAAGATCATGGCGAAGCTCCTTAAGAATCCCGAGGCTGTGTTCGACAAACTGCCCTACTTCTCAGCCAAAGGACATTTCGATCCCGAGTCGACCCTAGCCGCTCAGGTGCAGCTGCTTGACGGCACGCCAATCCTGCTATCGCGTTCGGGCTATACCGGTGAGGTGGGCTTCGAGCTGTTCGTGGGGAGGGCTCACACCGTGAAACTGTGGGAGTTGATCATGGCGGCTGGTCAGGAGTTCGGTCTCACGGCCTGTGGTCTGGCGGCCCGCGATTCGCTGCGCACCGGGGCCGTGCTGCCGCTTTCCCACCAAGACATCGGCCCTTGGACCTTCATTCATCATCCCTGGCCCTTCGCGCTGCCTTTCGCGCCCGGGGGTGAAAGCTTCACCAAGGCTTTCCTTGGCTCTGCCGCGCTCGAGCAGGCCAGCGATGCGCCCTGGACTCTGACCTTCGTGGGGAACGATCTGCGCAAGGTGGATGCGCACGAGGCCAAGGTCTTCCATGACGGCAAGGAGATCGGCATCGTGTTGACCTGCGCCACCGACATGGCCATCGGGCGTCACGAGGGCAGAATCTACAGCCTTACCTCCCCCGACAAGCCTGAAGGGCTCTCCATCAAGGGCCTCTGCTGCGGATACATCAAGGTCGGTACCAAGCTCGTGCCTGGCACTACCGTGGAACTCAGGGACGGCAAGCGTGCCTTGCCGGTGGTAATCGAAACGGATGTTAGGCCCGATCGAAGCGCCCGGAAGGCACTGAAGACCTTTTTCTGAAACCCTGAAAGGCTCTTGTCGGAGTGGCATCTGCCCTTCGCTGAACCCGACCCGAAGTCCGATTACACTTAACTCATCTTCTTTTGGAGGCATCATGTTCCCAGCCGAGTGCAAATACACCAAAAACCACGAATTCCTGAAACCGCTTGGCGATGGCACTGCCGTTGTCGGTATCACCAGCTACGCCCAGGAAGCCCTTGGCGATGTTGTGTTTGTGCAGCTTCCCGAAGTTGGCACTTCTTTCGCGACTGGCGATGAGTTTGGCACCGTCGAGAGCGTCAAGACGGTCTCCGAGTGCTATCTGCCGACCGGTGGCGAGGTGGTTGAAGTCAATGCCGACCTCGAAGCACACCCTGAATTCATGAACGAAGATGCCTACGGCAAGGGTTGGATGGTCAAGATCAAGCTGGTTGGCGATCTCAATTCCGAGTTGCTCGACGCTGCAGCCTACGAGGCTCACGTCGCCAGCGAGGCGCACTGAGTGTTATTCATTCCGGGCTCTCGCCTGGGACGAACGGTCCTGATCCTCGCCGTCTTATGGGCTGCGGGGATCTTCTCCGTTCCGGTCCAGGCTCAAGTTAATATCCCTGCGCCTCCGGTGAAGGCGGTGCACCCTCACGAATCGGCAATTTCGCGCTTAAGGCTTTTGATCGAAGCCGGAGAAAATTCGGCCGAGGCAGACGATTGGGATTCGGCCTCGAAACGAATCGATGAAGCCGATGTTCTAATCGCAGACTGGCCCCCGGAAGTGCTCCGTCGACCGGACGTTCTTCCGCTTGTGGATCGTTTACGGGCTCTGGAACGGCAATTCGAAGAGGAAGGTGGTGAGGACGAGCTGAAGATGATCGAGGAGGTCATCGCCCTTTCCCCGGCTGAACTTAAGGCAGAGCGCGACCAAGTTCTGACTGCCGAGCAGGGCGCAGTTTTTGACTTCCCCATTGATTTGAATGACAAGGTGCTCACCTGGGTCAATATTTTTTCCGGGCGCATAAAGGCAAGACTCGAAGCCAGCCTGAGTCGCGGTTCCAGCTATTTGCCCATGATTCGTCAGGTGTTTGCTGAAGAAGGTATTCCCCAGGACTTGGCATTTCTTCCCATTGTGGAATCGGGGTATGTCAATTCGGCCCGAAGTTCTGCCAAGGCTGTGGGAATGTGGCAATTCATGCGCGCGACCGGGAAAATGTACGGTTTGACGGCCAATTCCTGGATTGAGGAACGTCGCGATCCCGTCAAGGCCACGCGTGCTGCGGCGCGTTATCTCAAATACCTGTATGAGCGGGAGGGCGATTGGTACCTGGCGCTGGTTGGGTACAATGCCGGACCCGGCACGACAGATCGAGCTTCGCAGAATTTGGGAACTCGAAATTACTGGGACATGGTTCGTTCAAAGTGGCTGCGAAACGCAACCAAGAGCTATGTACCTCAGATGTGTGCCGCAGTGCTGATCGGACGATTCCCGGAGCGCTACGGCCTTAATATCACTCAGGGAACGCCTTACGCCTACGAGACCGTTGATGTTAATCGAATGACCAGTCTTTCGGTGTTGGCGAAATATGCCGCGACGGATGTTGAGACCCTTAAGGTCCTAAATCCAGAGTTGCTTCGTGCCAGCACCCCGCCGGGTAGCTATGCCCTTCGCGTGCCTCCAGGATCCGCTCGAGGTGCCGCACGCGCTCTTGCCGGGGCCCCTAGCCGGGAGCATTTGGACTTTAAACCATACGTGATTCGCAAAGGCGATTCCCTGGCTCGGGTGGCAGGGAAGTTCAAAGTTAGCCCCGAGGAAATCCTGCTTGCCAATGGCATCAAGCCAAGCCAGTTCAAAGTTGGAGTTCGAATCAAATTACCGCTTCCAGGCGCAATTCCCATAGAAAGAGCCGATCTAAAATCCGCTTCCGTTGGATCCAAAATTCGGCCAGATCGACCGCTGGAGCCGTTGCCAATCGTCCCTGGCAGTCCCAACATTGCGACTGAAGCGAGCGCCAATAAGGACCCTGCGAAATCACCCACCTCGGCGGCGGATCCAGAAGTGGGTCAGCCCGTGACCGATCTTCCCGCAATCCCTAACGCCGTCACGACCCCTGTTCTTTTAACTGGAGCCAAAGTTCCATCTAAAAGAATTACGGACGAAGCTTCTAAAGCTCGCACGCATCGGGTCAAAAAGGGCGAGACGCTTTTTTCTATTTGCCAGAGATATGACGTGGAACTGGCCGATTTGCGGAAATGGAATGGCATCAAAGGCAACAAAATTCAGGTCGGGCAGAATCTGCGTCTTCAGAGTCGGTGATGGTCATCCGTTTTTTTTGCTTGATC
>JAIFMW010000056.1 GCA_020048105.1 Deltaproteobacteria bacterium
CCAGGGCCTCGTCGTAGCCAATTTTTACGGCCACACGACCTCGGTGGTGGTGGGCTGCCGCACGGAAGCCCTCCTCCAGAACGGGATCACCTGCCCCCAAAATAGCCAACTGGGCATCCATTTTCACCAAGCGGTCCACATTGGCCAACACTAGATCCAAACCTTTCTGGGTGACGAGGCGGCTGACCACGGCGAAGAGCGGCGTAGTGGGCAATTCCTTCAGGTGCAGTTCTCGCTGGAGGGTGTTCTTGCAGACCATTTTTCCCGAACGATGTCGAGCATCGAAATGGGTCGCCAAATGGGGGCTGTGCGCTGGATTCCAAACCCGCCCATCTACGCCGTTCAGAATGCCTACGAGGTCATGCTTTCGGTGACTGAGCAGCCCATCCAACCCTTCGCCCAACTCCGGCCCCTGAATCTCCTGGGCGTAGGTGGGACTCACCGTCGTAAGGCGGTCTGCGAAGAAAAGACCGCCTTTCAAAAAATTGATTCGCCCATGGAATTCGATTCCATCCATCTGGAAGGACTCGGGCGGAAGGGCTAGCTTCGTTAGAATTTCCGGTTCAAAAACACCTTGGTACGCCAGGTTATGGACGGTCATAACCGTGGCGGGACGATCCCCTTCCCAAAAGCGGAGGTAGGCCGGAGCGAGGGCGGTTTGCCAGTCATGGCAGTGAAGGATATTTGGCCGCCAGTGCCGCGAATCTCCGTGTTTGGCGAGCCAAGCCGCAGCAAAGGAAAAGGCACCGAACCGCACATGGCTATCGCCGGTGTCCTCGTAAGGCCCCCCGGGTCGATCAAACAGGTAAGGAGCATCCAGCAAGTAGATCGGAACACCATCCTGGGTTCGGTCCAGCAGGATCCGAGCGTCGCCGGTGTCCAGGAGATCAGGGATATGCCCGACCACTTCCGCATCGGGAAAGGCCTTTTTCAGAGCCGGATAGGCGGGCAAAAACAAGCGGGCCTTCAGTCCTAAGGCTCGCTGGGCTGGAGGAAGGGCCGCCAGGACATCGCCCAACCCCCCGACTTTGACCCAGGGAAAGAGTTCAGCAGCTGCATGGAGTATTCGCATACCTTTACGATACCAAGCGATCCACCATCTCCTGCGAGATCAGCGTGATGCCATTGGCGGTGCGATAAAACCGGCGGGCATCGGCTTCGGGATCCTCCCCCACCACCAAGCCGGGAGGGATACGGGTGCCCCTGGCTACAACCACGCGCCGAAGGCGAGCCCCTCCCCCGATATCCGCCTTGGGTAATACAACGCATTCGATCAGATGGGCGTGAGAATGCACACAGACCTCGGAGAACAGCAGGGATTGATAGACCGTTGCCCCGGAAACGATACAACCACCGCTAAGCACGCTGGCAATGGCCAGCCCGTTCCGATGGGGACCACTGTGCACAAATTTGGCCCCAGGTAACTGCTGCTGATAGGTGAAGATTGGCCAATCGGCATCGTAGAGATTGAGCGCTGGATCCACGTAGGTCAGCTCCATGTTCGCTTCCCAATAGGCATCTACGGTCCCGACGTCTCGCCAGTACGGAGGCTTGTCTAGATTTTTCACACAACTTTTTTCGTACCGATGGGCAAAGACTCGGGCTCTAGAAATGAGGTAAGGGATCAGATCTTTGCCAAAGTCGTGAGAGGAGTTGGGGTCCTCTGCGTCCCGTATCAACTCCCGGAAAAGGAAATCGGCTTTAAACAAGTAGATACCCATGGAGGCCAAGCAAATGCCCGGCTTACCGGGAATACAAGGTGGATCCTCCGATTTTTCGACAAAACCCGTAATGCGGCCTTCTTCATCCACTTGGGCCACGCCAAATTCCTTGGCCAAGGCTTGCGGAACCTCCAGGCAGGCCACGGTCATGTCAGCTTCCAGACAAAGGTGGTCTTCTAGAAATAGGCGGTAATCCATTTTGTAGACATGGTCGCCCGCCAAGATCAAAACGTTCTCGGGATTGTGGTCCCGGATATTGGGAATGTTTTGGTACACAGCATCGGCAGTTCCCGTGTACCACATATCGTTTTCGAGCACCTGCTGGGCCGGTAAAACGTGTACAAACTCATCCAGAATGGCGGGGAGAAAATTCCAACCGAACTGAATGTGCTCCAGCAACCGGTGCGAGTTGTACTGTGTGAGCACGACAATGCGCCGAAAAGCGGAATTGACACAGTTCGACATGGCAAAATCGATGATTCGATACTTGCCCCCAAAATCAAGGCCTGGCTTGGATAACTCGCGAGTGAGATCCATCAGGCGACTACCCCGCCCTCCGGCCATGATCACCGCAACGGTATATTTCGGCGCGTGGCAGATGTCTCGGACCGATAACTGCATCAGATGCTCCTGAAGGAATGATCGGATTGAGAAATGGCGCTTTTGTTCTATTAAAGGCATCGGACTCATGGGAACCAACCATGAATTTCAGCAACTGTGATAGCGTTCTGGCATGCCGTCTCAACAGCCTGCATCCAGCCACCAGCAAAAAGATCACGCCAGGGTGCTCATCGACGCCTTCCATGAGGCCATCCTGATTCAAGATCCCGAATCTGGAATCATTCTGGATGCAAACATCGCCGCCTGTAATCTTTATGGCTATTCAAGAGAGCAACTAATGACCCTCAGCATGGGGGATTTAAGTGTAGGCATTGCCCCCTGTGCCCATGAAGATGCCCTGGGCTGGATGCGCAAAGCCGCCGAAGGGAATCCACAATCCTTCGATTGGCTGGCCCAAAGCAAAAAAGGACGAATTTTCTGGGTGGAGATAAACCTTCACCTAGCGGTGCTGGATGGCGTAGGGAAACTGCTCGCAACCATTCGCGATATCGGGGACCGGAAGCGCCTTGAGTCCGAACACAAGGCTCGCCTTAAGCACGCCGAGGCTGAGAATGCAGTGCTGTTGGCCCTTGCGGAGGCCGGATCCGATTTTCAGCAAGCCCTCAACCTCATCGCCCACCATTTGGCCACCAACGTCGGCGATCTCGCAGTCATCGAATTGCTGGATGAAGAGGGTCACCTTTCTCCCAAGGCAGTGGATCAACCCTACCTCGATGGCCAGGGCGTACTGCCCCGAATCGAGGACCTGAACACCTCGACGCCTGAGGATTCACCGCAGAAGCGAGTCGCGGTGTCTGGCCAAGCTTTACGCCTGGATGATCCATCGGGTGCAAAAATCCGGACCGAACTGCGACCGGAATTCCATCCTTTCACTCTTCGGTACAACGCTCATAGCTTGCTAATCGTGCCCCTTCGATCCCACGGGACGAATTTGGGCACCATCACCTTGGTCAAAGGCTCCGCCAGCCGCCCTTATTCGGCCGAAGATCATTCTCGAGTCCAAAACCTCGCCGACCGGGCAGGTCTCTCCCTGACCAACGCCAAACTATTCAGTGAGAATCTCGAACAGGCCAACCAACTTCGGGAAGCCAATGTCGAACTGGAAGGCCGGGTTGCTGCACGCACGGCCGAACTGGAGGCCCTCAACCTCCGCCTCAAGCAAATGGCCATTGAAGACACCCTCACGGGCCTCCCCAATCGGCGGCGATTCAATGAGGTCATGGACGAGGAGGTTCGACGCGCCCGACGCTCCAGTGAAGCCTTCTCCCTGCTTATGTGCGACGTCGATTTCTTCAAGCGGTATAACGATCACTATGGCCACCAGGGCGGGGACGAATGCCTGCGGGCCGTGGGCGCTGTGATGCGCGAAGTCTTCCAACGGGCTGGAGAAATGCCCGCACGCTATGGTGGCGAGGAGTTTGCCGTCGTCCTACCGGGCCTGAGCGAAGCCGAGGCGAGCCTTGTGGCCGAAAAACTCCTGAAGGCTCTCGCCGCCCGCGCCCTTCCTCATGCCCTTTCTGACGCTGCGCCCCACGTGTCCCTAAGTATCGGGCAAGCCACTGCCTTGGTAGACCATGGAAAAGATGTGGAATGGTTCGTGGCACGAGCCGACGAGGCTCTCTACCGAGCCAAGGCCGCTGGGCGAAATCGAGTGTGCGTTGCAAAGTTGTAATTTATCGTTCTGATTATCCTGAAACCCTTAAGTTTGAGGGTCAGTTTCCAACGACAAATCGGATGGGTGGCAGGTCCGGCCTCACGTCCACACTCTTGGAAGCAGAACGCCCCTGGATGGATACCGTGTGCCGCCCTGCAGCGACCCGAATGGGCGTGCTGCCATCGCTATCCACACCGGTGGGTCGACCATCGATCATCACAATATCGCCCGCTGGATGGAACACGGTGATACCAACCAAGACCGGAAGACTGATGTTCACGGTTTGCCCCGGCTGAACAATCACCGACTTCGTTTCCTTGTAATACACTCCGGGATTGGTGAATTCCAGCTCGTGTTTGCCGGAACGGACAGAGAGTTTCGAAGTGCCCGTAATCTCTCCCAGATCTTTGTTGTTTAGGCGGACCTTCACACTAAACCCACCACTGGAACGCAAGAATCCTGGGGCATTAGCATCCACGGTCTTGATATCACCCGTAGTCACGGCCTCGGAATGAGGCATCAGGGTGTAAACCTGTGAACGGGGAAATTCACCTTCTCGGTAGGTTGGGCTCAGGGTAAGGTCACCCTTGGAAAACGTAATCCGGTGGGCTTTCCCGTGATTCCATTCGACAGTCAAAGGAGTTACCCCGGCGAGGGAGACCTCGTCCATTACGACCTTGGCTCCCTGTGGGATCGTATCCAAAATCTCCTGAGTCACCAGGGCCTGCAGTTCAATGGTGGGCGCTTTATCGCTGCCGGTGTATTGAAATTCGGCCGGTTTGAAACCTTCGCGATCCAGGGTCACTTTCTCCCCCTTTTTCAGCGATAGTGTCACCGGCGTTTCGCCCGCAAAGACCCCCTGCTTCATCACCCGCGCGGAAAGAGGCGCCGTTTTGATGAGAACCGGGGTGCCCGTACCCTTGAAGAGAATCCAGCCCCCAACACCCAGGCCGGCGATAACGAAGGGCGCCCAAATCCAACGGCCCATGCCCCCCGATTTCTGCATTTTCTCGGGCGGCATATACATCGTTTCCTCGTGGGAACGCGCCAGGATCGGTGGGGAGGCGCTCCCTGCTCCAATCTTCAGAACGCCCATTATCTCCATACGGGTGTCGGCATCCATTGTCGAGGCAGCATCCAGGAGATCCCGCAGAAATGCTGTGCATGTCGGATAACGATCATCGGCACTCTTAGCCAGCACCCGGGAGAAAACCCGATGCCAACCTTCTGGAAGTAACCCCATCACCGGAGGCTTAACATCCACCGGTGGCTCGTTGACGATCTTATACAAAATGGTATTGATGGAAGTTCCCGGAAACGGCAGGGTTCCAGCCAACATTTCAAAGACAAGCACGCCGAAGCTGAAGATATCGGAGCGCAGTGTTGCTTGGCCTTCTCGGATCTGTTCAGGGCTGGCGTAGCTCGGCGTGCCTAGAAAGGTGCCGGTCTGGGTCAGGCTGGCGTCCTCGCGTTTGGCGATGCCGAAATCCATGAGTTTGGGGCGCCCGTCCTCCGTCATCATCACGTTCCCAGGCTTCACATCGCGATGAACGATGCCATGGCTATGGGCATGATCGAGAGCCACCGCAATACCCGCAGCGATCCGGAGCTTGGTTTTGAGCTCCATGGTGTGGATATCGCCCGACTTGATGTAGGAATCCAGCGGCCTGCCACTAACGAATTCCATGGCTAAGAACGGTCCTACCTCGCTGTCACCTACATCGTAGATTGTGACAATCCCAGGATCATTCAAAACTCCGGAAACCTCGGCCTCGCGCTGAAAACGAGCCAGAAATTCACTGCGATCACTCTCGCTTCGAATCGCATCGAGCTTCACCACCTTAATGGCGAGCTTGCGTTTGATGCGGGGATCCTCGGCTAGGTAGACACTGCCCATGGCGCCAGCGCCGAGGAGACGCTTGATCTCGTAGCGGCCGATCATCTTGGGGAGATTTTCGGATTCGTTCATATCAACTCGCTTAGGAACATAGACAGCCTATCTCGATTGCCACTTGGATCCGGCAAAAAATCACAGGAGATTTTCCAAATATTCCTGGCAGAATAATGCATTGCTCGCTATGAAAGCGCGCACTACCCAGGGGATCAATTCCACCATGGAAATTTTCAAGACGTCCATCCTCGTTGTCTACTTCAGCATCCTGGTCGTATTGAGCATCTACGGTGCTCATCGACTTTACATGCTGCTGCTTTATTTCCGACACAAGAATGAGGCACCGGTGCCCAAGGGTGGGGCCGATTACCGCCCCCATGTCACGGTCCAATTGGCCGTCTTCAACGAAATGAACGTAGTCGAGCGCCTGATGGAATACGTCGTGCGCATGCGTTGGCCCAAGGAGAAACTCGAAATTCAGATGCTCGATGATTCCACGGACGGCACTGTGGCGGTTTGCCAAGCAATCTGCGATAAATACCGCGCCCTGGGTTATGACATTAGCTATATCCACCGGGATGACCGCACGGGATTCAAGGCTGGCGCCCTGAATAATGGCCTGAAATCCGCCAAGGGCGAGTTCGTTGCCATGTTCGATGCCGATTTCCTGCCCACCGAAGACTTTCTTGAGTTGGCCGTTCCGCATTTCGCCGATGACAACGTTGCCTTCATTCAAGGCTGCTGGGATCACCTAAACCGCGATTTCTCCCTCCTTACGCAGGTTCAAGCCATCCTGCTCGACGGCCATTTCGTTTTCGAGCACACCGCCCGGAATCGATCGAAGGCCTTCTTTAACTTCAGCGGAACGGCTGGAATGTGGCGTGTTTCCGCCATCGCCGATGCCGGCGGTTGGGAACACGACACCATCACTGAAGACGCCGATCTCAGCTACCGCGCGCAACTCAAGGGCTGGCGGGGAGTTTACCTCAAGGATCTCGTCGTCCCCGCCGAGCTTCCTGTTGAAGTCAACGCCTTCAAGAGTCAGCAGCATCGTTGGGCCAAGGGCAATGCCCAGGTCATCCGTAAACTCATGCTCACGATCTGGAAGAGCAAGGCCAGCCTGCACACCAAACTTGAGTGCTGGTTCCATCTCACCGCTAACTGCAACTACCTGCTGATGGTCATCCTGGCCGTCATCATGGTGCCCTGCATGGTCATTCGGGCGGGCACGCCTTGGTACGTGCTGCTGGCCACCGACGCCCCCTTCTTCCTGCTCAATGCCGTTAGCGTGGGCCTCTATTTCGGCCTTTCTCAGCGCGAAGTTAAGAACAATAAGAACTGGACCAAACGCCTGAAATATGTGCCCGGCCTCATGAGCCTTGGTATTGGTCTTGGCTTGAATCAGGCCAAGGGAGTGCTGGAAGGTTTCTTCACCAACGATATTGAATTCAAACGCACCCCCAAACTGGGCGTGGACGAGAATGGCAATGCCCCAACCAGCCGCAAGGCCTACAAGGTGCCCAAGAGTCTGATTTCTTTCCTGGAACTGGCATTCGCAATCTACTACTTTGGCGCACTGCTCGGCGCCATTTGGATCCGCAAATGGGCTTCAGTCCCTTTCCTCTGGCTCTTCTTCAGTGGATTCGCCTACATCAGCTTCATGTCTCTGGCCAATGTCCAAATCTTCCGTCGCTTGGCGATGGATGAGCTTGAGGACCTAGAGACCGAGCACGATCACGTTCAGTAAAATCCCATGCCCAAAGCTCGGCGCCTCAGCGCGGTCGCACTTCGCTACCAGCCAGAAGCGCCGTTTTTTGATTCTGCACCACGCTTGATCGCCAAGGGTCAGGGGCTCTTGGCGGATCGAATTCTGGAGATTGGTCGCAGGAATGGCGTACCTATCGAGCAAAATCCAGATCTGCTTTCTCTCCTGGAACCACTCGATGTGAATCGAATCATTCCTCAGGAACTCTTTCAGGCCGTTGCGATTGTGCTGGCAGCACTTTACCGGGCGAATCATCCGTGATCGATCTCCATTGCCATTCCTGTTTCAGCGATGGAACCGATGAGCCTGAGGCCTTGGCGATCAAGGGCGATGAACTTGGAATAAGCGCTCTGGCGTTGACCGATCACGACACGCTGGAGGGTCTGCCTCGCTTTTTGGCCATGCAGCCCCAGGTTACAACTCGGCTGGTTCCCGGAATCGAGCTGAGCTGCCGTTTCCTCGGCAAGGAATTGCATATTTTGGGACTACTGGTCGATCCCCAGAATCGAGAATTTCGTGCGCGCATCGACGAAGTGCGGACCCGGCGTAATCAACGCAACGTCAAGCTGATCGAGCGCCTCCAATCTCTAGGTATTTCAATCAGCCTGGAGGCCGTCCGGCAGTGGGCTCCCTCCGGCCTTGTCTCTCGCACGCACTTTGCCCGGCAACTCGCCGCCCTGGGAACGGTGGGCAATCCCCCCGAAGCCTTTCGGAAACTCATTGGGGAAAACGGTTCCGCCTTCGTCCCCTTCCAAGAGCTTAGCCCTACCGAAGCCGCTCAGTGGATCCACGAAGCAGGCGGTGTTGCCCTAGTCGCCCACCCGGGTCGGTTTGCCGCCGGGCGATTCATTTGGAACGAAGCCATGAGCGAGCTCCAACGTGCTGGAATCGACGGCTTTGAAGCCTATTACAGTGAATATGGTCCTGCGGAGCAGCGCTACTTTCTCGAGCTCGCCGCAAGCCTGGGAATGCTTCCGAGTGGCGGCAGTGATTATCACGGCGCCAATAAACCTGGCCTGGAATTGGGCCGAGGACGTGGAAGCCTGATAATCCCAGAATCCGTCCTGGAGAATCTGGAAGCCGCGCGCCCCCGAAACCACAATGGGACCTTCCACCAGCGGATATCATAAGACTTCGTACCTAAGGATATGAAATGCCCAAGAAAATCCTGCTCGTTGAGGATGATGCCATCAACGTGAAATTCATGAAGGTGGTCCTGACCCGAAAGGGCGGCTTTGAGGTATTGGTCAGCGAAGACGTTGACGAGATTGTAAATTTGGCCGCCAGCGGTGAACTCGACGCAATCCTAATGGATATAAGCCTTTCCAGGTCCACCCATGAAGGACAGAAAGTCGACGGAGTCTTCATCACCAAGCTTCTGAAACAGAATCCGGCGACGGCCAAGGTTCCCATCATTCTTGCTACGGCTCATGCCATGTTTGGCGATCGAGAACGGTTCCTGGCAGAAACCGGCGCAGAGCACTACATTGCCAAGCCAATCCATGATCCAGATTTATTCCTGGCAGAAATCCGGAAGGTTGTCCCCGAATGAAGCCACACCAAGTACCTCGCACCGCCTATCGCCTGGGCGTTGAATACGACGGCTCGCGTTTTCAGGGATGGCAAAAACAATCTGAACGCCAAGTCGCCCAGGGTGTACGCACTGTCACCGGAACTCTGGAACGTGTTCTGCACGAAGCCAACCAACACCCTCTCACACTCGGCGGCTCCGGTCGCACGGACGCGGGAGTGCATTCCCTCGGTCAGGTCGCCCATTTACACCTGCCTTCGGCGGGTGCACCGAAGCCCCAGGAGCTTCAGCGAATCTTCGATGAAGGCCTTCCCTCCGATGTGGCAATTACAAGCATCCACCCGTGCAGCACCTCCTTTCATGCCCGCCACGACGCACTGACCCGAACCTATCTCTACCAGCTCAGTCTGCGTCGTACCGCCTTCGGGAAATCCATGCTCTGGTGGGTCAAGAGCCGCATGGAACTTCAGCGATTGGAGGAGGCTTGGTCTCTCTTTGCTGGGAATCATGATGCCGCCGCCTTCTCGGACCTCGAACCAGGTGAGGATTCCCACGTTCAAATCAAGAACTGCGAATTCGCAAAGGACGGCTCCCTCATTTTGCTGCGATTGACCGCTGGGTTCTTCCTACGCCGCCAGGTGCGACGCATGGTAGGAGCTGCAGTGCTTTGCGGATTAGGCAAAGAAAAAGTCGAACGTCTGCGACGCGACCTTGAAAACCCCACGCCCGAATCAACCCTGCACTGGGCCGAAAAGGCCGCACCCTCAGCAGGCCTTTTTCTTGAAAGGGTGCGCTACCCGGGGGATCCCGACAATTCACCCCTGGTCCCAATCCTGCGAGTGCCGTGACACTTATCGCAAGGAAAGAAGATTAAAATTTCCCTGGATGCAATTGCTTCCAGGGAAGGGAGGGCCCGATGGGCATCTTCGATGTAATCGGCCCCGTCATGGTAGGGCCGAGCAGTTCACATACCGCAGGCGCAGTTCGCATCGGACTCTTCGCTCGCCGCCTGCTCGGATCCGGTCCCAAGGTCGCCAATATTGGTCTCCATGGTTCCTTCGCGGCCACGGGTGAAGGGCACGGAACGCCTCTGGCGCTGCTAGCAGGCCTTCTGGGCCTGCAACCCGATGATGAACGCATTCCGGCTGCGGCAGAACTGGCGCGTGAGCAGGGCCTTGACTACCGTTTTGAAACCGTCGACCTGGGGGATGTGCATCCCAATTCCGTTAGCCTAAATCTCGATGGCGAAGGTTCCAGCCTCGAAATCATGGCCAGCAGCATCGGCGGAGGTCGCATCAAGGTCTGGAGGATTGATGGTTTCGCCGTGAACCTCGATGGTGAATACCCAACACTGCTGCTTGCCTACCCCGACCGCCCAGGAGCAGTGGCGATTGTGAGTGCCATCTTGGCCAATGCGGCGATCAACATCGCCACGCTAAAGGCCCATCGCACCGAACGTGGCGGTCAAGCCTTAATGGCCGTTCAACTCGATGAAGTTCCTCCCATAAATATGCTGGAAAGCCTGCGCCATCTACCGCATTTCGAGCAGGTCCGATTCATTCCTGCTTTGGGATTTGGAGGCTGAGATGAATAGCAGCACACTTCGAGACGGCACCTTAGAGACCTATCTGAACGCAGCCAGGGAGCGCGGTTTGCCCTTGTCTGAAATTTTCTTGGAGCGCGAGGCACAAGCCTCGGGACGCCCCAAAGAGGAACTCGTGGCCTTGATGCATACCCGCATCGCGGTCATGCGGCACTCCCTAAAACGTGGGCTAACTTCACCCCAACGATCAAAAAGTGGGCTCGTGGATGGTGGTGCACACCGGCTTATGCAATGGTCCAAGGAAGGAAATTCCCTGCTGGGACCTGCCTTCACGAAACTCCTCGCTTCCGCACTGGCCGTGGCGGAAGTGAATGCGTGCATGGGGCGAATTGTTGCGGCCCCTACAGCGGGGTCTTGCGGCGTGATGCCCTCGGCGATTTTCACGGTTGCCGAGGAAAAAGGAATTCCAGAAGCGAAATTGGCATTGGCATTTTTTACGGCAGGTGGAATCGGCCTTGTTATCGAAAAACTGGCCAGCCTTTCGGGTGCTGAGGGCGGGTGCCAAGCCGAAGTTGGTTCTGCCTCTGCGATGGCCGCAGGCGCCATCGTCGAAATGTTGGGTGGTACTCCCGAACAAGTTTCCGCGGCGGTTTCGTTCTCCCTGGCCAATGTGATGGGTTTGATCTGTGATCCCGTGCTGGGTCTAGTCGAGGAACCCTGTGTCCGCAGAAATGCCTTGGGTGCACTGAATGCGGTGTCCTGCGCGGAAATGGCTTTAGCTGGCATTCCGTCTCTTTTCAAGGCCGATCGAGTCATCGAAACCATGGGAAAGGTCGGACGGCGCCTGCCCGAGGAATTTCGAGAAACGGCCAAAGGCGGTCTAGCTCTGTTACAGCCTGAATTCAATCAAGCCTAATGTGCCGACCCCTGGCAAGGCAGTGATGTTAAAAAACATACAGGCTATGGCTTAGCGCCCCTCGGCAATTCCAATCCTTTTTGATAAACGGTTGTCGACACGAAATGCAGGCTGTACCATCGTTCACCAAGGCACGAGGGGAGCTGACCATGACCGTCGAAGACACCGCCAGAAAAGGCAAGGGTACGGTTTTTGTACGGATGGAAGTATGCAAGGGGTGTTCCTATTGCATCGACTTTTGTCCGACGCACGCTCTAGACTTCAGCAAGGAATTCAATCAGAAGGGCTACCACTTCCCTGAACTCAATCGTCCGGAAGATTGCACAGGTTGTGATCTCTGCGGGCTTTTCTGTCCCGATTTCGCAATCTTTGGGGCCCGGTGGAAAGACCTTGACGAGAAGCGCCAGCAAGCCGCCTCTCAGGTAAAACTTTGATTTCATGCGACGGACGGAGGCGACATTGAAAGCGGATCCCAAGGGTGTTCTTTCGGGTGTCCACTTCATCGACGGCGATCACGCCGCCTGTGAAGGGGCACTGGCAGCGGGTTGCCGGTTCGTGGCTGGCTATCCAATCACCCCAAGCACAGAGATCGTGGAGCGCTTTGCCGCCCGCATCCCGAAGGTGGGTGGCGTCTTCATCCAGATGGAGGACGAGCTCGCCGCCTCCATCGCCATCCAGGGTGGAGTCTGGGCAGGTCACAAAGTCATGAACGTGACTTCGGGCCCGGGCCTCAGTCTCATGATGGAACACCTCGGCTATGCGGCCATGACGGAAACACCGTGTGTGTGGGTGGATGTCCAGCGTGGCGGCCCTTCCACGGGCCTGCCCACCCTGCCCGCCCAGGCCGATATGATGCAGATCAAGTGGGGCAGTCACGGCGATTACGAAATCATCGCGCTGTCGCCTAACAGCCCTCAGGAATGCTTTGACCTGATGATCAAGGCTTTCAATCTTTCGGAAGAATACCGTTGCCCCGTATTTCTGATGATGGATGAGGTCGTGGGCCACATGACCGAACGGGTGAACATTCCACCTGCCGATCAGATCGAGATCACGGACCGCAAATGGACCACGAAAAAGCCCGGTGAATACAAAGCCTACGCGACGACTTCCGAAGATCTTGTCCCGGAAATGGTGAAAGCTGGCGATGGGTACCGAATCCACGTGACCGGCCTAACCCATGATGAGCGCGGCTATCCTGCAATGGATGTGCCCAATCAGGCCAAATTAATTCCCCGACTGCTCAACAAGATTCGCAATAACACCGAACAACTTTTAGACGTTCGCATGGACGGATGCGACGACGCCGATGTGATCGTGATGTCATTCGGAATCACTTCCCGCGTGGCCACTGCTGCCATCGAAGCTGCCCGCGCCAAGGGACTGAAGGTTGGCAATCTGCGCCTCATCATCTGTTGGCCTTTTCCCGTCAAGCTCATTCAGCAATTAGCCGAAAAAGTAAAAGCCTTCGTCGTACCTGAACTCAACATGGGCCAAATGGTTCTCGAAGTCCGCAAAGCCGTGGAAGGCAAGGTCAAGGTAATCTCCGTTCCCCACCCCGGTGGCACCGTCCACGAACCTGAAACCATTCTCGAACAGATCATTGAGGCCGCGCGATGAGTGAATCCCTCGACCTTCGTTTGGCCTTGGCAGAAACCGAACTGGAAAACCCGGTATTGCCCTATCTCCGGCAGGACCGAATTCCCCACATCTGGTGCCCCGGCTGTGGCATTGGAACGAGCGTCAATTGTTTCTGCCGCGCTCTCACCGATAGTGGCCTTGATCTTAACAAAGTCGCCATTGTTTCGGGTATTGGCTGCACCGGACGCACTGCTGGCTATCTGAATCTAGATTCTTTCCACACCACCCACGGGCGCGCGATCCCATTCGCAACTGGCCTGAAGCTCGGTAATCCCGAATTGAACGTTGTGGTCTACTCCGGTGACGGTGATCTTTTCGCCATCGGTGGCAACCATTTCTTTCACGCGGCACGGCGCAACATGGACATCTTGGTCATTTGCGTGAACAACTTCACCTACGGCATGACCGGTGGCCAAGTGGCTCCCACCACACCCGTGGGGCCCACACAAACCACCATGCCTTTGGGGAACTTCGAGAGCCCCTTCAATCTTCCCTTCATTGCCGATGCTTGCGGCGCCACCTACGTATCCCGCTGGACCGTCTATCACGTACGGCAGCTCGCCAAGGCCATGAAGGAAGCACTTGGAAAGAAGGGCTTCCGGTTTATCGAAGTCATGAGCCCCTGTCCAACCCTCTATTCGCGCCGCAATCGCCTGGGCGACGGTGTCGATCAAGTCAAGTATTACAAAGAAAGTAGTGTCATCAAGAATGGCGCAGATACCAAGGACATCGGGTTGGGCTTCCAAGGCGAAATCGTTGTCGGAAAATTCGTCGACCGTGAGCGCCCCACGTGGCTTGAATCAATGAACGACCATTTCAGCCACGTGCTGGGTGATCAGTTCACGCCCTACGGCGTGAAGCCGGAAGGAGAATAACCATGGCCACGACTCAAATTCGTGTCGGCGGCCTAGGCGGCCAGGGCGTCATCCTGAACGCTTCCATCATTGGCAAGGCCGCCAGTATTTACGAAGGCAAGCACGCCACCTTGATTCAAGCCTTTGGTCCCGAAGCGCGCGGCAGTGCCTGCAGCGCCCAGGTAACCATTTCCAGCGAGGATATCGGCTATCCCTACGTTAAGAACCCAGACGTGCTCGTGCTGATGTCTCAGGATGCCTATAACCAATTCGCGCCTTCCCTCAAGCCCGGTGGACTGGTTCTTTACGAAGAAGAACTCGTCACAGTCGATGGCAGAATGCCCGCAGGTGCTAGGGCAATTGGCATTCCCGCCACACGGTTTGCCGAGGAACTGGGCCGCCGCCTAGTGCTCAACATCATCATGGTTGGTTTTTTCGCGGGGGTAACCGGCCTGCTTACCTTTGAAGCCGTCGAAAAGGCAGTGCGAGACTCTGTGCCCAAGGGAACCGAGGATTTAAATATGCGTGCCCTCAAAAAGGGCTATGAGTTCGGCCGCGAAACCAAACTCGTCTAGGAGAGAAACCATGGCTCCCGAGGGTTTTCCTCACACCTTCTCACTCAGGGACTCCACACAGGTTCAACTGGCCATCCTCAAGCAGGAGGAAGGCAAAACCCTCCATGCTTTTTATCGGGGTTTACCGGAAGAAGACCGCCTCAACTTGAAGGAAGACGTGCGGCTTAATGGTTGGGTGGAGCGATTCTTAGCGAAGGTTTCTGACGGCTCGATCATCAGCCTAGTGGCCAAGGTCGACGGGGAAATCGTTGGAGAAGGAAGCCTCTATCGCACCTTCTATGGCTGGACCCGTCACGTTGGAGAAATCCGTCTCACCGTGGGCCCAGCATGGCGCCGCAAGGGCCTCGGGCGCGCCTTGGCAACGGGCCTTGTCAAAATTGCCACGGATCTTGGTATTGAGAAAATCGTGGTGCGCGTGGTTGAAAACCAAGTGGCCGCGTTCCATATTGCCCAGCGATTGGGCTTCATGAAGGAAGCTGTGCTTCGTCGCCATGTGGTTGATCTTGCGGGCAACAAGCGTGATCTGCTAATTCTGGCCAACGATGTCACCCAGATCTGGTCAACCCTCGAGGCCATGCTGATGGACTACGAACCCGATAGCGGTCAATAAATTCAAGTCGCTATTACAGAAACGCCTCGCCGCATGGTGCGAGGCATTTCTGTATTTAGAGACATTGATCACAAGCGCCGCGAAAGACTAGACCCTTAGGTCGCGTGGGGTTAGGATTACCGCATTCCCAAACACATTACTGGAAACGAATTGTCCCAGCCGTTTGTCATTTCTGGCAACCACTCGGTCACCCGTTCCAGGCACCCATGACCATCGGTCCATTTCGAGGACCGAAATCTAAGGAGACAGCCATGGCCAAGGTCCTCATCGTTGATGACGATCCAGATATCGTCGAAGCCAGTCAGCTTTTCCTCGAACGAGAAGGCCACCAGATCGAAACGGCCAATAATCGCCGGGATGGCATGTTGAAGGTTGAGTCCTTCCAACCAGACCTGCTGATCCTGGACGTAATGATGGAACAGGCCGATGACGGCTTCACCATGGCTCAAGACCTCCGTCGGCTTGGCAAAACCTTCCCCATTCTGATGCTGACCAGCGTCGCCTCGGCTTCGGGTCTTGCCTTTGACAAGGACTCCGAAATGGTTCCAGTCGATGACTTCCAATCCAAGCCCGTGGAACCTGCAACCCTCGTCAAGAAGGTGGCGGATCTCCTGAATGCTAGGAGAACCCCATGCTGATGACCGAGCGCGACCGCGTAACCAACGAGATCAAAGCCCTCACGGACAAACTAGGGCACAACCGAACATCACTGGTGCCGATACTCCAAGATGTGAAGCGCAAATATCACCGCATTGACAGCTTTGCCATGCAGGTCATCGCTGATGAGCTGGGCATCCACCCCGTCGAGGTGCACAGCGTTGCGTCGTTCTACTCGTTCCTTGGTGACCATGTCCAAGGCAAGTATGTGATTCGCTTGTGCCGGACCATTTCCTGCGATATGCAGAACAAAGAGCGAGTGGCTCGCCAGTTAGAGAACGATCTCGACATTTCCTTTGGCGAAACCACCAAAGACGGCAAGTTCACCCTTGAATGGGCGAACTGCATGGGGATGTGTGATCAGGGCCCTGCGCTGCTGGTCAACGACAGGGTTTTCACAAAAGTCACCCCCGAGAGCGTTCATGAAATCCTCCAGGAGTGCCGCAGCGCCTTTGGCCAGCACGCCGCAGAGCGGAAGGAGGTCCATCTCGTATGAATACCATCCCGACCTTTTCCTCGATGACCCCCGAAGCCGGGCTTAAAAAGGCCTTTGGCATGACACGCCCCGACATCATCGCCCAAATCAACGCATCCGGGCTAAAAGGCCGTGGTGGTGCGGGTTTCCCCACAGGCGTTAAGTGGAATTTTGCGGCGTCCGCCAAGGCTGACAAAAAATACATCGTCTGCAACGCGGATGAAGGCGAACCCGGAACCTTCAAGGACCGCGTCATTCTTCAGGAATACGCCGATCTTGTTTTCGAAGGCATGACCATCGCAGCCAAAGCGGTGGGCGCCAAGGAAGGCATTCTCTTCCTTCGCGGAGAGTACACCTACTTGCGGCCCCATCTGGAAGCCGTTCTGGCCAAGCGCCGCGAAAAGAAATTGCTGGGAAAAAATGTGCTAAGCGCGGACATCGAATTTGATATCAGGATTTTCATGGGCGCCGGTGCTTACATTTGCGGTGAAGAAACGGCCCTCATCGAATGCCTGGAAGGCTTCCGTGGTGAACCTCGCAATCGACCGCCTTTCCCCGTCAATACGGGCTTCCTGGATCGCCCATCTGTTGTCAATAACGTCGAAACGCTTGCCTGGGCGGCGTGCATCCTGCAGGAAGGCCCCGAATGGTTCAAGAGCAAGGGCACCGAGAAGTCAACCGGCATCAAGATTTTCAGTATCTCGGGCGATTGCGAACGTCCTGGTGTTTATGAATTTCCGCTCGGAATCACCGTGGCTGACCTGCTCAAAAAAGTTGGTGGTACGAAGGCCCGCGCCGTCCAAATTGGTGGCGCTTCCGGTCAGTGCGTTCCAGCTTCGGAATTCCAACGCTGCATCGCCTTTGAGGATATTCCAACCGGCGGCTCCGTCATCGTTTTTGGACCCCAGCGCGACATGCTGGATGTGCTGCATAACTTCCTAGAATTCTTCGTGGATGAAAGCTGTGGCCAGTGCACCCCATGCCGTTTGGGCAATCGGAAACTGCTCGAAGGTGTCGAGATGCTCAAGGCTGGCACCTGCTCGATGGCCTACCTGCGGGAGCTCTGTGCCCTGGGTGAGAGCATGCAGCTGTCCTCCAAATGCGGTCTCGGCCAAAGCAGTCCGTGTGCGTTCCTCTCGGTGGTCAAACACTTCCGCGATGAACTCATGGGCAGAACCAATTCCCTTACCCACGCCTGATCGAGGAGCCGAACATGCCTGAGAACAGCACCCTCGAAACCTCACGCCGGGCCCCTGCCAGCCAGCAGTCCCAGACCATTGCAGCGCCTGCCAACGCCCAAGCCATTGGCGGCCAGGTTACGCTCACTATTGATGGACAGGAAATCAAGGTCCCGCTCGGAACAACTATCCTGGATGCCGCCCGTATCGTCGGTGCCCATATTCCCACGCTCTGCCACCACCCTGACCTCTGCGTTGCCGGTGTCTGCCGAATTTGTTCGGTGGAAGTGGAGGGCATGCGCACCTTGCAGGCCGCGTGCGCCTTCCCCGTGACCGCTCCCATCAAGGTAAAGACCCACACCGAAAAGGTGCGCCTTGCCAGGCGACACATCGTGGATCTCATGCTCTCCGACCACTATGGCGAGTGCTACACCTGCCGTCGAAACAATAATTGCGAACTGCAAAGCTTAGCAAAAGAACATGGGGTGGATTTCTTCCGCTTCGGTCATCCAGAAAAACCAACACACACCATCGACACTTCCAGCTACTCCGTGGTGCGTGATCTCAACAAGTGCGTGCTCTGCCGCCGCTGCGTTCGCACCTGCATCGATCTCCAGGAAGTAGGCACCATTGAAGTCGTTGGGCGCAGCGATGACAGCCATATCAAGCCCTTCATGGACAAGCCTCTTGGGGAAGTGGTCTGCATTAACTGCGGTCAGTGCATCAACCGCTGCCCCACAGGTGCGCTCCACGCCCAGGACAACACGGATGAAGTTTGGGCCGCCATCGATAACCCCAAAAAGCACGTGGTTATTCAAACCGCTCCCAGCCCACGCGCCGCCATTGGTGAATGCTTTGGTCTCCCTGCTGGCACTCCGATGACCTTCGAGCTCAACACCGCCCTGCGTCGGGCTGGGTTTGATCGGGTCTTTGATACCAACTTCACGGCTGACCTCACCATCCTGGAAGAAGGCACTGAACTCTTGCTCCGCCTCAAGAAAGCCCTGCTGCTCCGCGAACCCGCAGCCTTCCCGCAGTTCACGAGTTGCAGTCCAGGTTGGGTCAAGTATCTGGAACATTTCTATCCCGAATACATTCCCAATCTCAGCACTGCCAAGAGCCCCCAGCAGATGTTCGGCGCAGTCCTCAAGACCTACTATGCCGAGAAACATGGCATCGATCCCAAGGACATCGTCACCGTCGCCTTGATGCCCTGCTCTGCCAAGAAGTTCGAATGCAACCGCCCCGAGATGGACGATAGCGGTTTCAAGGACGTTGACTATGGCCTTACCACTCGCGAATTGGCGAAGATGATTCGGGAATCCGGCGTCAATCTGCCCGATATGCCCAAGTCAGATTTCGACAATCCTTTCGGCACGGCCACCGGCTCAGGTGTCATCTTTGGTGCTACCGGTGGCGTCATGGAAGCCGCCCTGCGCACCGTCATCGAATTGGTTTGCGGCGTCAAGGTCGAGGACCTCTTCGCCCACGCGGACATCATGCCCGTCCGCGGTTTCGAGGGTGTCCGTTATATTGAACTCCCCATCACGGCAGTGGGCCCTGTGCCCGATGTGCTGAAGCACCTGTTCCCATCCTGGGAGTTCCTGAAGGGTGCCACCTTGAAGGTCGCCGTGGCCCATGGCACCGCCAATGCCAAAAAGGTCATGGAAGATATCAAGAAGGGCGGCCAGTTCAGCAAGTGCCACTTCATCGAGTTCATGGGATGCCCCGGCGGCTGCATCGGCGGGGGTGGCCAACCCATTCCCACCAGCCCTGAAATTCGTGCGGCCCGCGCCAAGGCAATCTACGCCGAGGATGCGGCCTACGAGATTCGCAAATCCCATGAGAACCCTGATGTAGCCAGGATCTACAGCGAGTTCCTCACGGATGGTCCCTGTGGACACAAGAGCCACGAGCTTTTGCACACCCACTACACCCCGCGTGGGAAATACATCGACTGATTTTTTCAGTGCTGAATTCAAATCGCACGGGCCACAGCTCGTGCGATTTGTGTTCAGATATATCAACCATCATCAAGGCCTCCCATGGTCGAACTGAATTCCAATCTTCATTTCTTGAGCACCTTCGAGGGAGCTGGAAGTGAGCATATTCCAGAAGACGAACAGTCCATTCTGGACAATGTGAATGACAAGATTGCCGCCAAGGCTTCCCTGGGCGAACTGATGGAATTCCTGTTCGTCGCCGTGCAGGAACTCTATCCCTGTGATCGCATTGGCTTGGCTTTTTTGGATGACGAAGGTCGTCGCATCGTGGCCCATTGGACCAAGGCTCTGTACGAACCAATCCTGCTTAATCCGGGCTACGGTGAAGACCTTGCCCAGAGTTCCTTGCGCACCGTTATTGATTCTGGTTGTTCACGCATCATCTACGATCTCGAGCGGTACGAAGAAGAGCACCCCATGAGTGCATCTACGCGTCTGCTCGTGCGCGAAGGGGTGCGTAGCAGCATGACCTGCCCACTTCTGGTCGAAGAGCGCGTTTTAGGAGTGCTCTTCTTGAGCGCCCGCGAGCCCAAGGTCTACACGCCCTATCACGCAAGGCTCTGGCGCGCACTCGCGGAGCGAATTTCCCAGGCGGTGGAAAAGGCGTGGCGAATCGAGCAGCTTACCGCCGCCAATCAGGCCTATAACGAGGTGCTGGCTTTCGTTAGTCATGAATTGAAAAATCCCGTGGCCTCAATGATGACCGATGCCCGCGTGCTGGTGGACGGCTACCTAGGGGAACTCGATCCCAGACAGGCACAAAAACTCGAGCGTCTGATCAAGAAAGGCAGTTACCTGCTGGATCTCATCCGGGAGTACCTTGACTTGGCTCGCATGGAAGGCGGCACCCTTCGATTGAATGCTGCCCCCATCCTTCTGGTGGACGAGGTCCTGGAACCTTCCTTCGATATCATCCAGCCTCAGATGGAAGAACGGGGCATGCGGATCGAACGTTTTTATCCCGATACGCCAACCCTTGTCACCTGCGATCCTTCGCTGCTGAAGATCGTGGTGGTGAACCTGCTGGGCAATGCCGTCAAGTACGGGAAGGAAGGCGGGCTCCTTCGAATGCGGTTCATTTCTTTTCCAGACAAATTCACCGTTTCCATCTGGAATGAAGGGCCCGGCTTTCCCCCGGAAGAACGCTCGCGCCTGTTCCGAAAATTCAGCCGACTGCAAAGCCCCGAACTGAAGGCCCGCAAGGGCACGGGGGTTGGCCTTTATACTGCCTGGCGCATTGCCCTTCTCCACGGTGGCCGGATGGATGCAACCTCCAAACATGGAAGTTGGGCCGAGTTCAGCATGGAAATTCCACAACCACTAGTGGGTTGATTCCCTCAACGCTTCGATCTCTCGAATCAATTCCTGTGGATCGTTGCGCTCATTGAGTCGCTGCCGAAAATGAGCACCTCCGGGAATGCCCTTGGTAAACCACGCGCCAATCTTCTTGATTTTGTGAAGCGCCTCGCGCTCTTCGAGCAATTCCAGCAGCATACGGAAATAGCGAAGCGTGATATCGATGCGCATGGCCGCGGTAACCACCAAGGTTGGTTCCAGAATCTGCCGAAAGAGAAAGGGGTTGTAGAGCGCACCCCGCCCAATCATCACGCCCTGGCAACCCGTTTCCCGCACCATGCGATAGGCATCTTCCGCCCCCACCACATCACCGTTCCCGATGATAGGAAAAGGCATCCCTGCTTCCACGGCTTGGGCAATCAAGTTCCAATCGGCATGGCCTTCGTACTGCTGGGCGCGGGTGCGGGGATGGATGGCTAAACCTTGAATGCCTGCCTCGGCAAACATTTTCAAAAAATCACGATAGCCTTCGCGCTCTTTCTGGTTGGCATCCCATCCGGCGCGCATCTTAACGGTGACCGGGATTTTTACGGCCTTCACCATCGTCTTTACACACCGCTCCGCCAAGCGAATATCCCGCAGAAGGGCACTCCCCGAACCTCCCTTGGTGACATTGCTCGCGGGGCACCCCATGTTCAAATCCACCATATCGGCACCGGCGGACTCGCACATCACCGCACACTGCGCTAAGTGCTCCGGATCCGAACCCGCCAATTGCATGGCATAGGGTCGTTCACCTTCACTCGCCATCATGCGCTCGGCCTTGCGGGCATGACGCACCAAGGCTTCGCTGCTGATCATTTCGGAAACAGTGAGACCGACACCTCCAACCTCGCGAATCATGCGCCGAAAGGGCTGATCCGTGATTTCGTGTAGGGGCGCCATGATCAGCGGTGGATCGATGATGATGGAACCAATCTGAAAGGGAGAATGCGGAAAGGTCAAAACGTGCTCCTGAACCTTAAGTCTACCGAAGCACCCCAGGCTTCCAGGATGGATGGCTGCTCAACTTGAAATAGCTATCCCGTTTCATGGGTCGAATTTCGACGGTGAGATCACAACGCTGCACTTCCAGCGACTGGGCATAGAACTCCTGCAACAGCTCTAGGCAGGCTTCTCCCATGCGCTGAAGCATCTCGGGATCTCGCCCTTCCAGCACGCAGAGTGTTAAATGCGCAAAGGAATTCCCTTCCTGTCCGTCTCCAACGCGATAGTGCTCACATTCGATGGCGCGGCTCTTGATGTCATCCAGCTTGCATTGCCCGGTTTGGGCCAGAATTGGATGGAGCCTTGCGAACATATGAGAAAAATCAGCATCATCCAGGATGTTGGTTGAATATTCGAGGATGGCGTGGGGCATGGCGCAACTCCCAGAAAACCCGAAGATGTTTTCTCTAAAGGCCTAAAGCAATCACCCTTCGGGTTCGATTTCCGGCAGAACCGACCAATCCGAGAAGTGTCGAAAGACCTGCACCCCAGTCACAAGAATAAGGGCAGGGACTCCGATCCAAAGCACCTCGCCGAGCAGCGCGCCAA
The DNA here is from genome assembly GCA_020048105.1 of Deltaproteobacteria bacterium. GTDB lineage: Bacteria > Acidobacteriota > Holophagae > Holophagales > Holophagaceae > JAYREN01. The sequence continues at coordinate 22,528 of JAIFMW010000056.1, forward strand.
GGAAGGGAAGTTGAAGCCCCGGCCAAAAGGGCAGCGGTGCATCCCTGAAAGGCTGCCAATCGCAGCCCCACCTGCTGTTAGAAAAGGGAGAGAAGAAGGCCACCCCCACCCGCCCCGAGCTGCAGGCATCGAGCAGGCCGTGAGAAAGCGAGGCCATGAGCAGATAAACCCAGATTCGAAAACGACGCTGCTCCCGCTTAAAGCCCAACAGGAAAACCAGCGCTGCCAGGAGAACCGCGGCAAGCAGGGAATGGCTGATGCCTCGGTGAGCCAGATAATTACCCGGGTGAATGCGAGAAAATGCCGTAAACCAATCGAGATCCGGTGCCAGTGCGCAGAATGTGCCCAGAATCCAGGTACGCCGAGGCGTACGGTCATCGGCGCAAGCTGCGCCCAGAGAGATGCCCGCTATCGCGTGGCCGAAAAGCGTGGGCAATCTAACGCCTTGCGGGAGGTTCCTGGAGATTAGCCAGGAACTCATCGTTGGTTTTGGTTTTGCCAAGCCGGTCGAGTAGGAGTTCCATACTCTCCACAGGGCCAGAACCCGCCAGAACCTTACGCAGCACCCAAATTTTCTGGAGCCGATTCGGTTCGATGAGGAGATCTTCCTTCCGAGTGCCGCTCTTGAAAATATCCATGCTGGGGAAGATTCGCTTATCGCTGAGCTTGCGATCCAACACGATTTCGCTGTTGCCCGTGCCTTTGAATTCTTCGAAGATCACGTCGTCCATACGGGAACCGGTTTCGATGAGGGCCGTGGCGATTATCGTGAGCGAACCCCCATCCTCAATGTTGCGGGCCGCGCCAAAGAAGCGCTTGGGCCGCTGCAGGGCATTGGAATCCACGCCACCCGAGAGGACTTTGCCCGAAGGCGGCACCACAGTGTTGTAGGCCCGCGCTAGGCGCGTGATGGAATCCAGCAAGATCACCACATCCTTCTTGTGCTCGACCAAACGCTTGGCCTTTTCGATGACCATTTCGGCCACCTGGACGTGGCGGGTGGCGGGTTCGTCGAAGGTGCTGGAAATCACCTCGCCCTTCACGTGGCGTTCCATGTCGGTGACTTCTTCGGGCCGTTCATCGATGAGCAGCACGAGCAGAAAGACTTCCGGATGGTTGGCGGTGATCGAATTGGCGATGTTTTGCAACAACACGGTCTTGCCCGTGCGAGGCGGGGCCACGATGAGCGCGCGCTGCCCCTTGCCCAAGGGCGCCATGAGATCCAGGACCCGGGTGGAGGCCTCCTGGGCATCCCGCTCCATTTTCAAATGTTGAGTCGGATAAACGGGCACTAGGTTATCGAAATGGACCCGCTCCTTGACGGAAGTGGGCGGATCGAAGTTGATGGCATCGATGCGAAGCATCGCAAAGAATTTTTCCTCGCCTTTGGGGGGGCGAACCATTCCCGAGAGCGTGTCGCCGCTCCGCAGTCCAAATTTCCGAATTTGACTGGGGCTCACATAGATGTCGTCGGAACCCGCCAAATAGTTGTATTCCGGAGCTCGGAGGAAACCGAAGCCTTCGGGCAGCACTTCCAGCACGCCTTCGGCAAAAAACATCCCTTCCTTGGTGGCCTGGGCCTCCAGGAGTCGGAAAATCAGTTCCTGTTTGCGCATGGAAAGAGGACTGGCAATGCCGTAAGCCTTGGCCATCTCGGCTAGGCGACCGATGGATTGCTCCTTCAGCTCTTGAAGGCTGAGATCGGGTGGAACGTTGATTTCATTGGGCATGGATTACTGCCCTTCCGGGAAAAATAGCGGTTTCGCTGGGTTTATGCGGTCCCAAAGTATGCCGCAAGAGGGGGGTTTCGGCTAGGAGTCTGTCCAAGTAATCGGCAGCGCTAAGGATTACTTGAAGAGTCGTTTCGGAGGTTCGAGGACTGGGATTGCATTTGTATAAAATCCGTGACACTAGCGGCAAAAGCCTTGGGATCTTCCACGGGAAACGCATGGCCCACCTCGGGAATCACCTCGAAACAAGAACCCTTAACGGCCTTAGACGTTTCCAGGCACTTCCAAGGAGGGGTCAGCAGATCCTCGGCCCCGACCAGAAAAAGCACCGGATCAATCACGGCACCCAGGCGGTCTCGGATATCCCAGTCTAGGATTCCCTTCATCTGAAGGGTGGCTCCCCGAAAAGCCGCGTCCTCCACTTCATGATTGAGATTGGAAGCCTCGAGCCGAGCCTCATGGTAGGCCCGCAGTACGGCATGGCGGGCGGCCAGAAAGCGGTCTCCCCAAAGGTAGGGTGCCACCGCATCGAATTGCATCAGGGGGCCGCCAACCTTGAGGCATTGAATCCAGTGCAGCACCCTCAGACGACTCGTGAAGCTTATGTAGGGCGCACTGCTGGTCAACACGGCTCCCGCGAAGGCTCCGGGGTGCGCCACAAGCAATTCCAGGGAAATATTGGCGCCATTAGAGAGTCCAACCAGCCACGGCCGACGAATATTCAGGAGTTCTAGCATCTCCCAGGTATCTTCAGCCATCTGTCCCACGGGGTAGGCCTCGGCCGGCGGCGCGTCGGACCGCCCCTGGCCGCGGCAATCGAAGGTCAGCACATGAAAGCGCGCCACAAGCCCAGGAAGAATCCCGGCCCACATGGTGGTATCCGAAAGCAGGCCGTTGATTAGAACGACCCAAGGCCCCTCGGGGTTGCCCTGAATGCGGTAGTGAAGCTGGACACCGGAGGCAAGCGTGACCAAATTGCGGTCGCCTCGCCTCACGAATCCGCCCGCAATTCTGAAGGTGTGAAATGGGCACCGAAGGTGAAAGCCACGCCATCGAAATGGATAACGGTGCAGGCAGCCTTCTTGTAATCCACCCATTGCCCCGTGAGATGGCGGGTCAACTCCGAACAGAAAGGCTGATGGCTGACCAGCGCTAAAACCTCATAGGGATTGACATCCACCAGTTCGGACCTGAGCCAATCCTCGGCCAGGGCCATGCGACCCTCGGGCACGAGGCCCTCCCAATAACCCACGGGAAAACCATCTCGAGTGGCTTCCTTGAGGCAAACCAAGGTTTCAGCGGCCCGCTTATAGGGGCTGCTTACGGCACGAGTCGGCACGTAGCCGCGATGCACCAGCCCAAGCATGGCGGCACGGGTCTTTTCCCACCCTTCGGCGGTTAGGGGACGCTCCGAATCGGGAACTCCGCGCTTCGGATCTTCGGCGATGCCATGGCGGATCAACAGGATGGTGATCATGGATAAAAGTATAGCCCGGGTAATGTTTGAAATTTTTCCTGGAATATCCTTGATTTCTATGGGATACTGCCCGATTGGGCCAGGACCGGGCGGCGCCTAAATGCCACTCACAACCCCGGCGAGCGCCCCGGGAGAAAATTGTGTCCGATCTAACCTTCGCAGCCCTCGGCTGCGCCGAACCCTTTCTTGGAGCCCTCGATAAGCGCGGCTTCACCACCCCTACCCCGGTTCAGGCCGAATGCTTTAAGCCCGGCCTCGAAGGCCGCGACCTGCTCGTACAAAGCCGCACTGGCAGCGGCAAGACCCTAGCCTTTGGTCTGCCGATCATGCATCGCCTGACGCCGGACCGGCACGCTCAGGTGATCATCTTGGCTCCCACCCGCGAGTTGGCTCAACAGGTAGCTGCGGAACTGGAAAGCGTCCGACCGCAACTTTCCACGGCCCTCCTCGTCGGAGGCCTGAGCTACGTTCCGCAGCTCAAGGCCCTGCATTTTGGCGCTCAGGTCATCGTGGGCACGCCGGGTCGCGTGATGGATCACCTGGAACGCAAATCCCTGAACCTCTCCAAGGTATCCATGGTGGTTCTCGACGAATGCGACGAAATGCTCAACATGGGCTTCCTCGAAGACGTGGAGAAGATCCTGTCCCAGGCCACTGCGGAACGCCAGACCTATCTATTCAGCGCCACCCTGCCCGGCCCCATCGCCAACTTGGCCCAGCGCTTTCTAAAGAACCCCCATCGGGTCGAACTCAGCGGTTCTGGCGGTAGTACCCAGCACGCGGATATCGCCCACACGGCCTGCCTCACGGCGGATCATCTTCACACCAAGGCCCTGGTGAACTTCCTGCTCCACGACGAGCCCACCGGGGCCCTCATCTTCACCAAGCGGAAACAACAGGCCGAGGATGTGGCCGAAGTGCTGCGCGAAGCCGGGCTTTCCGCCGAGCACCTTCACGGCGATCTAGCCCAAGCTACCCGTAATCGCATTCTCACCAGCTTCAAAGAAGGCAAGCTGCGCTACCTGGTGGCCACCGATGTGGCCGCCCGTGGGCTGGATGTCGAAGCCCTGCCGCTCGTCATTCACATGGGCATTCCCACGCAGATGGAAAGCTATATTCACCGTTCGGGGCGCACCGGCCGTGCCGGCCTCAAGGGAACCTCCCTGGCCCTGGTAGACTTCAAGGAATCGCGCATCCTGCTTTCTTGGGGACGCCGCGGTGGCCTGAAATTGGATTGGCGCCCCGCGCCCACCCAGGAACAGATCTCAGACGTCCGCATCAAGCACCTCGCCACGGAACTCCAAGCCCTCGAAGCACCTCAACAAATGGAATTGGCGAAATCTCTCCTGGAGACCCGCCCCGCGGTGGATCTAGTGGCAGCACTACTGACTCTGGTCCAAAAAGATGGCCATGCCGGCTTCTTTATCCCAGAACCTCCCAAGGCTGCCTACAAAGCCGATAAGCCGGCTCGTCCGCGCTTCTCAGAAACCTTTACCCCTCGTCAGGAGCCGCGCTTCGACGCCACCGCCCCTCGGGATGAGCGGCCCCGCAAACCCTTCCAGGATCGCCCGGCGGGTGGTCCCCGAAGGCCCGACGACAAAGCCTTTGGCCCACGCAAGCCGTTCAACAAGACGGCCAAGCCTGCCTTTGAAAAGCGTGGCACCGAAGATTTCAAGAAGAAGGGCAAATAGCCCCACGACAACGATCTCCACCTAGCGATCGAAGGCGGGTTGATTCCATTTCAACCCGCCTTCGGCGCTTAGCAGGAAGTCTTTGGCTTAGAAGTGGAACGAAGCCATCACAGAGTTCGGGGCAATTGGGAGGTATGGTGATGAATGATGGGATTAGGCAAAGCCAGATCGATTAAAAAGGAAAATCTAGCCTCGAAATTGAGCAACTCACCATCGATGGAAAACCGCCAGCAGTAGATTCCGGACAGCGAAAACAACTGGGGCCTGATCGACTGAACAGCGAGCGTTTTTTGATGAAGCGCAATGCTCAGGTCTTCTCGCGAGGCCAGCGTCTCAAAATATTTTCGGATCTTGTCAGGCGTGTTCATTACATGATTCGAAAAGGTCGGGATCAGGATTGCTTTTTCCCCGTAAAGGGCTAAAAGCTTTTCGAAATCGTCGTTGTTGACGCAGTCGATCCAAACGTTCAAGAAGTCTTCAGGTGTATCAATCATGGTCAACCTTTCCATGGCCTTGGGCGCCCAATGAGAAAGCAGCAACCTACTGATTGGGCGCTTTCTCGTTAGGATCCGCGGTTGCAATTGGCGGTTGGCTAGACGGGGAGCCCCAGGCGCGCTCATCGGTGGCTTGGCTATTGGCTTTCTCTCGCGCCTCCCGCACCGCTTGGATCAGATCTGGGGTACTGGCCGATTTCGGCATGGTGCCTGGCTTAAAGGCCAGGCGGACCAGGTCCTTGGCCTCCGTGCCACTGGTAGCCAGCCCACCGGTCACACGATCAATATCGGCCCACTCCATTCCCTCGGGAGCCTTGAAATCTTCGCGGGGAGTTGTGGGCAGAGCCACCCTCATGAAATCGATCCAGATGGGTAGCGCCACGCGGCCCCCATCGGCCCCGGGTTTGTAAATGGTTTTCTTTTCGTCCAAACCAACCCAGGCCCCGCAAACAATGCGTGTCGAGAAGCCGATATACCAAGCGTCCGTATGATCATCGGTGGTGCCTGTTTTGCCTGCGGTGGGCCAATTGAGTTCGCCCGAGCGCGCACCCGTGCCTCGCTGGGCAACACCTTGCAAGCATTGAATTAACTGAAAATTACTGTGAGGATCCACAACTTCCTCGCCGGGCTTGCCCTCGTAGGCCTCCAGCACCCGACCATTGCGATCAACGATTTTCTTGATCAGGAAAAGCGATGGCGCCTGTTTCCCGCCATTTGCAAAGGTGCCATAACCACGCACCATATCTTTGAGTGTGAGGTCGGAAGAGCCCAACGCCATGCTTGGATAGGGCTGAATCTTGCCGCCCACGCCGCAGCTGCGGGCAAACTGAATAACATTCTCGATGCCTGCGTCTTCCAAAGTGCGCACTGCAGCCACATTGCGGGAATCACGAACGGCTTCCCAGATGGGAATGGGGCCCCAGAAATCCCTTTCGTAATTCTTGGGCTCGTAGAGATCCTTCCCAAACGTGAAGCGCGTGGGGATGTCCTGCACCATCGTTGCGGGCGTTTTCCCCTGAGTGAAGGCGCAGCCATACACGAAGGCCTTCATGGTGGAACCCACTTGCCGTTCCGCTTGGAAGGTGCGGTTGAACTTACTCACATTGAAGTCGTAGCCGCCCACCATGGCGCGGATCTCCCCCGTGGCAGGATCCGCCGCCAACAGGGCACCTTGCGCATCGGGCTCCTGATCCAGTTCGACCTCTAGGGGCGTGCCATCCTCACCAGCTTTCTTGATCAGAAACAGCGGGGAAGCGCCTCGGGGCAAGAGTTTTTGAATATCCTTGCCAGCCCAGGCAAAGGCAGTACCGGGGACATCCAGCATGACCTTGGCGATGCGCACCTTCGCAGTGGCGCCTTGCCAGCCCAGAATGATGCCGCGCACGCTGTCGCCATCCTCGAAGAAGCGGCTCCACCCTGGAAGATTCGTTTTCTCGGGTTCATCCACAAATTTGAGATCAGCTTTGCGAAAGCCTCGTTTTCGATCCACAGCCTTCAGGCCCTTGCGCACCGCCGCATTGGCGGCAAGCTGCCAGGCACTATCGATGGTGGTGTGGATTTCAAGGCCGCCGTTCAGCACGGCCTCCCCACCGAATTTTTCGTAGGCATGCTTTCGGATCTCCTCCACGGCATAGGCAGCAATGACGTCCTCTTGCGAGTTTTCCCGAGCCAGGCGAATGGGATGTGCCATCAGCGCTCGGGCATCCACTTCCTTCAGGTAGTCCTCCTCCACCATGCGTCGCAAAACAATATTGCGACGGTTTTTGGCCGCCGCCCGTGCCTTTGGGTCCGGCTTGTACGGATTGAACCCATTGGGATTCTGCACCAAGCCAGCCAGCAAGGCGCACTCCTCTACGTTGAGTTGGGGAGCACTCTTGCCAAAGTAGAACTGCGCAGCAGCTTCAATGCCAAAGCGCCCTCCCCCGAAGTACACCTCGTTAGCGTACTGCTCCAGGATTTGTTTCTTGGTGTAGGCCTTCTCCAATTTTCGAGCCAGGATGATCTCTTTGAGTTTTCGGTCGATGTTTCGCTGTCGCCTAGCGGTAACGTTGCGCACAAGTTGCATGGTCAACGTGGAGGCACCTTCTCGGCGACGAAAGCCACTGGAGATGAAATGCATGCCCGCACGCACGAAGCCCCGGGGAGAAACGCCCCCATGGCTCCAGAAATCGGCATCCTCCGTTGCAACGAGGGCATTCACAAAGGCCTTGGGAATATCGTTGTAGGGAATAAGAACGCGATGTTCCGTGGAAAAGGTCCCAATCACATCGCCATTGCGATCCAGAACCTTGGAAATGGTCTTGGGTGATCGGTTGGCGAAGAGCACCAGATATTCGTCGGCTTCGCGACTCATCACCGACCAGGCGACTCCCAGCGCAATAAGCCCAAGGCTCAGGAACGTCATGCCACCCCAGAAGAGCCAACGCCAATATTTCCTCCGAGCGGAGGGCGATTTTGAGGAATGGGGTGTTTGGGCGCTCATGACTCCAAGGTTAACCTAGGGACCATGTCCCCCACCCTTGCCTTAGTCGCCAAGACCAAATCCGAATTGCTGGGTGCAACCCTAGCCCAGATCATGCCCTCCTTTTTGGAGCGGGGGTGGAAGGTTACGGGCTCCCCAGAGTTGTCCTCAAGTTGGGACAACGCTGGGCTTGCACCTGCCGCCTTTCAACAACACGCAGAAGAAGGCACCACCGAAACTCCCCAGCTTTGCCTTGTATTGGGTGGGGATGGAACCCTGCTAACCGCAGCCCGACGCTTCGGTGTCCGTGGCACGCCTATCATGGGCATCAATCTGGGGTCTCTGGGTTTTCTAACGGCCAATCCCGTTGAAGAAGCTGAAGAAATCGTCCGCCTTTACTTCCAAGGAGGCTTGCACCCGGAATCGAGAAGCATGTTGCGGGCCGAATTGTTCCGAGGCGACCAGAGCCTGGTTGAACAATGCGTGCTGAACGATGCGGTGCTGAATAAGGGTGCCCTGGCGCGGATCATGGAATTCCGCCTGAAGGTCGACGGTTTCGATGCCGCCACCATCAAGGCCGATGGTCTGATCGTCGCCACTCCCACGGGCTCCACGGCCTACTCCTTATCGGCCGGGGGTCCAATCCTCCATCCCGCCCTGGAGGCCTGGGTGATTTCTCCCATTTGCCCCCATAGCCTGACCCTGCGCCCCACCGTGGTGCCGAGTTCGCTAGCCGTGAGCATCACCGTGGGCGATACGGACGACGCGCATTTGACCCTGGATGGCCAACTCGAACATCCCCTCAAACCCGGGGATCGCGTGGAACTCCGGAAGGCCGACCAAGACATCGTACTGCTCCAGAACCCCGCCCTGCCCTTCTTCCGAGTGCTGCAGCAGAAGCTGCACTGGAGCACTCGCTGACAAAGTAAGGCCACCTATGCCCGATAATCCGCAAGCCCGTCAAACCATCGATAAACTTTCCAGCGGTGTTATCGAAGCTGCTGGTGAACTGGCCGCGAATGCGATTGATCTATTACCCGATGGCGCAATTGAAACTGCGCTGGAATTTGGCGGCAATGTCTTAGAAGGGGCGGCCGAAGATGGCAAAAGCGTTCTCGAAAGCGCAGGCGAAATCCTGGGCGATGCCCTCTGATGAGGTGTTCCCCAAGTCCTCGTAAGAACCTCTTTTTCCCCCAACGATCAGCACCGCGCCGTATCGTTGGGGTTTGTAACAGCGGCGCTGCAAGTGGATAGGTAATTCCAAGGCTCCATTTGCCGGAATTGGATAGCTGGTTAACCCAAACCATCCGCGGCGAGAGCAGGGTCTTCCCCGAGTTCATCGGCGCCCCTGCACCATCCAGGGCAGAAGGCGCAAACGCCGGTTTAAATCGACACAACCTTTGGCGCGAAGAAAGGCCTGTGGGGATTGGCGATTCTGTGACGAGGCTTAAGGGGAACCGGGCACGAGTGTAGGATGAAGGTCTTTCCAAGGAGCGGACATGCGTATTCTCACCCCTGTCCTGGGCTTCGTCCTGCTGGCACCGTGCGGCGCAGTGGACCCCCTCACCGCGGAGCTCTCCAAGTCCGAGTTCCAGATCATTCCCATGGCCACGCCGAGCAAGATCCCCATCTTGCTCACCGTGCGGGGCGGCCGCCCCCCCTACCAGGTGAACGCCTCCAGTGACGCGATCACCCTTCAGCCCCATGGCGGAATGAACCCAAC
>JAIFMW010000044.1 GCA_020048105.1 Deltaproteobacteria bacterium
AAAAGCGACGAGCAGCGAGATAGCTGTAAGCAACGCCATCTTCTGCCAACTGCGCAAACCGAGGTTCTGTTTCTTGAATAGTTTTTGTGCATCGTCGAAGGCACCCACCACTCCAAAGCCCAGGAGAGAAAGCAGAGCCACCCAGATGGGACCGCTCTTTAGCTCACACCAAAGCACCGTGGAAATCAGGATCACACCCAAGATCAGAAGGCCGCCCATGGTGGGAGTTCCCGCCTTAGCTTGATGGTGCTCAGGCCCTTCTTCGCGGATGTGCTGCCCCATTTTCAGTCGGGTCAGCGTTCGAATAACGAGGGGCCCTAGCAGCAGAGACAAAAGGAACGCCGTGGCCGCTGCCAACCCTGCTCGGAGGGTTACATACCGAAAGACCGATACGCCAGGAAGGAGATCGCGAAGAGGATAGAAGAGCCAAGGAATCATAGGTAGGTCCGGAAGTGTATTTCGGTATGGAGGCTACCGGCTGCGTTCCGCATCCGGTAGGTAATTAGATTGCCATCAAATGAGGGGCAGAGAACGGTGCTACGCCCACCCGTCTTTTGCACTGCCACCGCTGGATCTCGCATTTCATCCTTCTGCCTGCCTTCTTTTGTGTTTTTTGTGTTCTTTGCGGCAAATTATTTTTTTGTATTTTTGTCCAAAACCCATTCCACCACTCGCTCCGCACGCCAGTACCGACTGCCCTTCACAAGAATTCTGGCCCCGGAAGGCAGCGCACAGAGTCCCTTGGCATCGTCGCGCAAGGCTTCGAAATGGGGAAAGGCCCGTCCGCCGGAACCGAAGCCTTCGACCAAAACACCGGCCTGATCGCCATAGGCCCACACGTTCCGGAACCCCAAGGCACGAAGGCCTTCTCCCGTTTCTCGGTGCAATCGCGAGGACTCCGGCCCCAATTCGCGCATGCATCCGAGCACAGCAATGGCTTCACCACCTTCCAATTCCAGCAGCGAAGCCGCGCAGGCAAGGATGGAATCGGGGCTCGCATTGTAGGTTTCATCCAGTAGCCACCCTCCGTATGGCAAAGAATGAAGGCGGCCTCGCCCGGCTTCCGGCTCCACCTGTCCGAGTCCGGCAGCAACCAGCTCGGGGTTGAAGCCCGCGCTCATGGCGAGGGTTCCGGCCAGGGCAGCGTTACGAACTTGGTGGGCACCGCGAAGTTTCAGACTCACCGAAATTTCGCCTTGGGGCGTACGCAGGGTAAAGCGTTCGCCACGGGCCCCCAGAGATTCCGCATTCTCCCAGCCAAAGGGCTGCCCTTGTCCAACAGGAATGGCGAGTGCGTGCGAAGCCCAGGGCTGCAGCGCGATCCAGCGGCACCATTCATCCGACGCCAAATGCACCCAGGCACCTCCGGGCTTGAGGCCCGCCACCATTTCGCCTTTGGCCTTGGCGATGCCACGCTGGCCTTCAGCAAAATTTTCGACGTGAGAATTGCCAACCATGGTGATCAAACCAAAATCCAAGGGTGCGATTTCAGTGAGGCGCTGAATTTCGCCCGGCGTGCTCATGCCCATTTCCAAAACCACGGTTCGGACATCAGTCGGCAAGGTTGCCAACGCCTCCGGTAGGCCCAGGGTATTGTTGCGATTCCCAGGCGTCTTCCAGGCACCCGTTGCTGCGGCCAGAAGTTCCTTCGTACTGGTCTTGCCAACGGAGCCCGTTACACCCAACACAGCTGCGGGTTGTACCGCCGCCAGCCGGGCTTGACCCCACTGCTGCAAGGCTACAAGGGTATCTTTCACCACCAACTGAGCACAGGGAAGTTCCAATGCGTGGTCCACCAGCAAGCAGGTAGCGCCCTTCGAAATCGCCTGGGCCGCGAATTCATGCCCATCGCGCTCCGCCCGAATCGCGACAAAACAGGCGCCGGGTTCGAGGGTGCGGGTATCCATGGAAAGCGAAATGGGAATGATCGAAGAATCGCCCACCAGGCGTGCAGCGAGGTGGGGCACGACTTCAAACAGGGACCAAAGCGTCATACGTTCACCATCTGGAGTGCTGAAAATTGAATCAAAACAGGGTCCATGGATGAATATGGATGGACATTTTTTTTCAGGCCCATGTTCGCGGAACGGCATCACCTCGCAGCACCGCTTCCACGGCACCTCGATCGCTGTAGGGATGCTTCACGCCCATGATGTCCTGGTAGGGCTCATGCCCTTTTCCTGCGAGCAATAGCAGGTCCCCCGCACGGCAATCGGCTAGGGCAGCTTGCACGGCCAGAACCCGATCCGTGATTCGATGGTAGCGAGTGGAATCACAAAGAATTTCACCAGGAATGCCCATGGCGGCGTCGTTCAAGATGCCCTCGGGATCTTCCTTGCGGGTATTGTCGCTGCTATGCCAAATCACATCGGCGCCCGCGGCCACGGCGGCAGCCATAAGAGGTCGTTTGGTGCGATCACGATCACCACCGCATCCAAACAGCACATGCAAGCGACCACCGGGAGGCAATAGATCCTTGCCCGCCACCAGCAATTTCTCCAGGGCGTCCGGCGTGTGCGCGTAGTCCACCATCACCCCAAAGGCTTGGCCGCAATCCACACGATCCAAGCGCCCCGGTGCCCCCTTGAGCCCAGGTACCGCATGAACTAGGCTCTCGAGGTCAAAACCCGCCTCACCACAGGCCGCAAGGGCCGCCAGCAGGTTGTAGAGGTTGAAGCGCCCCAGCAACGGACTCTCGACTTTAAAATTGCCGAAGGGCGATTTTAATTGAAAGAATGTGCCGGTAGGAGTTAACCGGACATTATCGACGTGGTAGTCCGCGGTGCGATCGACCGCGTAGGTGCGCGTTTGGCGCGAGTCGGCAAGGCTTCGACCGGATTCATCATCCAGGTTTACTAAGGTCGTTTCGGATTGATCAAAGAGCCGACATTTGGCTTCGAAATAAGCTGCCATGGTGCCGTGATAGTCCAGATGGTCCTGGGTCAGATTCGTGAATAGCCCCACCTTGAAGCAAGCTCCGTGAACCCTCGCCATGCACAGGGCATGGCTGGAAACCTCGGCGGCCACGGCCACATCCCCAGCATCCGCTGCCTTGCGGAGCCAACGATAAAACACGGGACTCTCGGGCGAAGTCCGCACGGCGTCGATTTCTTCGGACCCTGCAGCGATGGAAACGGTTCCAATCAGCCCGCAACCCTTGCCCATGCCCTGCAGCAATTGGCGAATGAGCATAGTTGTCGTGGTTTTACCATTGGTGCCAGTCACCCCAATCAGTGCGAGCTCTTCATCGGGCTTTCCATACAGACTGCGCGCGGCATTGGCCATGCCTTCACGATGATCATCGCAATCCAAGACACCAAAGCTGATGCCTTCGGGCAATTCAAGAGGCTCCGTGGAAAGCACGGCCACGGCACCCTTGGAGCAGGCCGAGGTCACGTAATCCGCACCATTCACGTGTTCACCTGGAATAGCCACAAAGGCCCATCCAGGCTGCATTTCACGGCTATCGCAGGCGAGGTTAAAGACTTCGGTATCCGCCGGGCCTTGCCACTTCGAAATGCCTACGGCTTTCATCCAACTTCCAAACTTCATGGCACCCTCATTTTGATCTTCACGGTGCTGCCAAAGGCCAGGGTGGCGCCTGCTTCGGGACTCTGGTCTTGCACCAAGTAAGGCCCCTCGGGCAGCTCCGTCAAACCCTCAATGCGCGGGGTTCCACCTGCCATCACCACACGGTGGACGGCGGCCTTCAGGGCCAACCCTTTCAGGTCCGGAACCTTACCGACTTCCACATGGACGGCAGCTTCATCATTTTCACTCACAGGCCAATCCCGCAGGCTGAGCTTCAAATCAGGTTCCTGATCCAAGCCTCTTCCGGTGGCTTGGTAGCGCATGATGGCATCGCCGATTTTCTTAAAGAGGGGCGCGGCCACATCACCACCGGTCAGGCCACCCGAAGGCTCGTCGAGCATGAAGAGCATTCCGTATTGTGGTTTGTCGACTGGGAAAAACCCCAAGAACGAGGCGTAGTGACGATTTAAATTGTATTTCCCATCGATAAATTTCCGCGCAGTGCCCGTTTTGCCGAAGGCCGTAACCCCACCATCAAGTTGCGCACGCTTGGCGGTGCCCTGGGTGATGACCCCGGCCAGCGCCTCGCGCATCATGGCACTGGTTTCTTCGCTGATGACCTGGCCACGGACATGGGGCCGGTATTCCTGAATCATCGCGCCTTGATCGTTGAAGATCCGCTGCACCAGGTAGGGCTGCATCAGCCTGCCGCCATTGGCGAGCACGCAACCCGCCATCAGGATTTGGAGCGGAGAGGTGGAAAGTCCGTATCCAAAGCAAGCGGTGGGCTGGGTGGTGCGACTCCAGCGATCGGGAGAAAGCAATCGCCCCGCAGTTTCACCTGGGAAATTGAGCCCCGTGGGTTCGCCAAAACCAAATTTACGAAGGTACTGGTAATGCAACGATGGCTCAATTCGCATACCCATCTTGGCGGCACCGATATTGGAACTCTGCCAAAGGACCTCTTCGAAGGTCAGCATTCCATGCTTGTGAGTATCCGTAATCGTGAAGTCCTTGCTGAATTGCCATTTGCCACCTTCGCAATTGATCGCTTCGCCCAGGTGGACTTTGCGCTCTTCCAGAGCCATGGCAGCGGTAAAGATTTTCATGGTGGAACCGGGCTCGTAGGCGTCCTCCACGGGATGCACTTTGCGAGCGGCCCTCTGGCGTTCAAGTTCTTGCTTGAACTCTTCCTTTTCGGCCGGGGTGAATTCGCTTTCGCTGCGGTTGCGGAATTTTTTGGAAACCGGCGAATTGGGATCGAAGGTCGGGGTTCCCGCCATCGCCAGGATCTCACCGGTATTGGGATCCACCACCACCGCATAGGCCGTAAGCGGATGGTAGGCGTTTACACCTTCCTCCAGGGCCTGTTCAACGATGTGCTGAATGGTGGCGTCCAGCGTGAGTTGCAGCGTCGTGCCGTTGATGGGGATCTTGGAGAAATTTTCTTCGAGAATAAGCAATCGCCCTTTAGCGTCCTTGGGGGCAATGAGTTCGCCACTCTTGCCCGAAAGCTGTTCATCGAAGGTGCGTTCGATGCCCAGTTGGCCAACCCCATCGATGTTGGTAAAGCCCAGGATCTGACAAGCCAGGCTGCTTCGGGGGTACTGCCGCTTGCTCTCGGGGAGGAAATCCACCCCATCCAGTTTGCGAGCCTTGATGGCCCCGGATTTTTCGGGCGGAAGTTGGCGTTCGATGTAGACGAAGGGTTTCTTTCGCAGCAGTTTTTCCAGGATGGTCCGAGAGGGCCGTTCCAAAATGGGTGCCAAAGCCGCCGCCACCTTCTCAGCGAGCTTCCGATCCGGTTCACCCCAGTGACTATCGGCCTCCCCCGAACCCGATTTGAAATCCGGGTAGAAGCTTGTGGGCGTACAGAACAGGCTTTCAGCCTTGGTGGAAAGAGCCAGAGAAATGCCCCGCCGGTCCCGCACTTCGCCACGGATGGCAGGCACCGGCACCCGTGTAATGTGTTGATTCTGGGCCCGCTGTTGATAGCGCTCGTGAGAAAAAACCTGCAGCCAAATTAGCCGCGACAGGATCGCCAGAGCCCATAGGGCCATGGCCCCGAGAACCCAGGGCAACCGCGCCGCGGAAAGATCCTGTACCTCTGGCTTTCCCAGCAATCGCCGGGGTTGAATTCCACCGTTCATCAAACCCGCAAATGCCACGCGTCTTCCACTCTGGGGCCACGGGGCCCCCTTTCATCCTAGCCTTAGGACCTCTAGTTTTCGAAGGAAGAGACAGGGCGCAATTTTGCCATCCGCTGATCATCCACGGTGAAGGATCGGTGGATGAGGTGGCTCTGACGCCGGGGTTGCATGCCCGTTTCCGCGGCGAAGGTCTGAATGGCCTCGTCCCGCTGAAACCGCGAGCGCTCCAATAGGAGTTTCCGGTTGAGTTCTTCTTCGAATTTGATGCGGGCACGAATATCGCTCATCTCGTAGCTCAGGCGGGTTTCCTGGATCTTCAGATAGGCCATGGAAGCCAAGGGCATGGCCAGGGCCAAGGCCAGCAGGATGATGCGAAGGATGCCTTCGCCTTCCACCTGGCGGGCAGGAAGTTGGGGCGTGCGGCGAACAGGGGTCTGAAACGTGTTCATGGAACCCTCGAAAGTTCGTCTCGCAGGCGCTCGCCAATACGCAGGCGGGCGGAGCGGGAGGGGGGATTGGCACGGACTTCATCCTCGGTAGGGGCAATGCCGCCGCCATAGATGAGCCGGAGATGTTTTGGGATGGGTTGAGGCGCCACGCGTCCGGGTCCGTCGTGAATCCCGGCAAGGCGCCGAAGGGTCTGTTTGACGATTCGATCTTCCAAGCTATGAAAACTGATAACGCCGATCCGACCGCCCGGCTTCAGTGCCGCCACGGCCTGCTCGATCGCTTTGCTAAGCCCTTCCAATTCGCCATTGACGACGATTCGGATGCCCTGAAAGGTTCGGGTCGCGGGATCGGAAAGGCCCTTGCGCTTGGCTGGTTCCCGAGGAATCACTGTATAGACGGCCTTGGCCAGATCCTGGGTGGTATGGAGACGATCTTCAGCCAACGCCTTCAAAATGGCCCGGGCAATGGGACGGGAAGCCCGCTCTTCTCCGAATTTGTAAATGGCGTCAGCCAGGGTTTCTTCGGTCTGTTCCTGAATCCATTCCAGAGCGGTGAGGCCGTTTTCGGTATCCATGCGCATATCCAGCGGCCCGGCTTCCATGAAGCTGAAACCCCGGGTCTTGTCCTTCAGGTGAAGGGTGGAAATTCCCAGATCCATAAGAACGACATCGAACCCATCTGGAGCCTGCAAGTGACACCAGGCCTGGAAGCCTGGGTCTTCCCAAACGTCTTCGTAAGTTCCGGCCATGATGGTCAGGCGAGCATCCTTGCCCAGGCGCTTCTTAGCCAAGGCCCGGGCGTGAGGGTCGCGATCGACTCCCAGGTAGCGCATATTCGGGCCAGCTCCCGAAAGCAGGGCTTGGGCATGACCACCGAGGCCAAGCGTCAGATCCAAGACACGCCCTGCAGGCGGAATCGGCAAGTTTTCCAGCACTTCCTGGAGCAAGACGGGGACATGAACGACGTGAGTAGTCATCAGATCCCCAGATCCGCGAGTTGGGCCAGATCCTCGGTCGTCAGAGGTTCTGCCGCCATACGCCGTTCGAAGTGGCCACGGTTCCAAACAGCAAGGTGATCCAATTGACCCAAAATGGCCACTTCCCCCGTCAACTGGGCGGCTTCGCGCAGGATGGGCGGAATGACAAAACGCCCCTGCGCATCGGGCTCCACTTCACTGCCGTAATAGGCGGTGAATTCCAAAAGTTTGCGGCGGGCCGGATTGGTGCTGGGTAGTTGGGCCAACCGAGCCTCAAAGGCTTCCCAGACCGGCATGGGATAGAGGCGAGCGCTCTTCCCATCCAGAGAGGTCAAGTAATGGCGGACACTCCCCTGCCCTTCGCCTTTGGCGAGGGTGTCGAGGTCGGCCTTGAAGGTGGTGGGGAGCTTGAGGCGCCCTTTTTCATCCACCGTCGCCGGAGAATTTCCGCGGAGACGAAGCAACTGTGATGCCTTTCAACTTGGAACCTCGGCGATACGGATGATTCGATTTAGACCACTTTCAGCCAAATCAATCCACTTTGTGCCACTGATGTCCACTCATAAGTGTAGAAATGCATCTTTTGTCCACAAGCCAAAACAAAAGCGAAATGTTTATTGGTTGTGTCGGTTCTCACCCGTGAGCCTCCATTTCTCACGTGAATGAGCCGTTCTAAGGGCCTTGAGCCGCGAAAATTTTCAAAATCTACAAAAAATAGGCGATTTTGAGCACATTTCGCTTAGCGAATTTTTCGCTTTTTGAAAAATATTTCTCGTCGATCTATTTGCTAGGCCCTTGGAAGGGTCTGTTCACAAAGGCCATGAAGCGGGATCTTTCCGGGTGTAGGTCAATCAACGCTCGGGACCTAGATCGAATTGACGGAACCCCACTCCCTTTTTGATGGGGTTCTCCCACATCAAGCCTTGGCCGGTATTGCAACTATCTATTTGATTTGGCCGTTACGGTTAGGCATAGACATTGCGCAAGTAGCCGCAGGTATGAGGAGACCCTATGCACAAAAAACTTCCGAAACTGTTCTTACCCGCGGTGCTCGCGCTGCTGAGTTGTGCGCCTGCGGTGGCCCAGATCCGCATCGGGGTCGATCTGGGTGCGATTCGTATCCGCATTGCTCCCGAACCCCCGCCACCGCCTCGAGTGGAAGTGCGAATGCAACGGCCCAGCCGCGGTCATATTTGGATCCAAGGCTACTGGGATCGCCAAGATGATCGTTGGGCTTGGTCACCCGGTCGCTGGGAGCGCCCCTCGCAGCGGGGTTCGATGTGGATCCGGCCTCAATACCGACGTGAATCAGGTGCGTATCGCTATGAGCCCGGCCATTGGTCCCACCAACGAATGGAAGAGAGCGAGGATTACAGCCGCTGGCGCCAGGAACGCAGGCATGACCGTGAGAAGAAAAAGGGCCGTGGCCACGACAATAGGCGTTAGGGCTATTGCCCGATATGAAAATCGGCTTAGGCAGAAGGGGGATTTCCTCCTCCTTCTGCTTGTCTCAAACGAACTGCAGCTGGGGATTTCCCCAACCCTGAAGGATCACCTCTAAGACCAGCATGGCTCGATATCCCTGCTGGGAGGGTATCCTCCTGACCCCGGAAACCTTGGGAAGGAGTGCCCATTTCATCGTTCCCTTCCACCCTCCGTGTCGCCATCCTCTTCGTCCTTATGGTGGGACTGGGGGGAATCACCTACATGAGTTGGCGGGAAGCCCAGGCTTCCCTAGCACTCCTCTCCATTGGCGGCATTGCCTTTTTTGTCGCCCGATCGGCCCATTTCCAACGGACCCTTCGGGAACGCAACAGCCTCCTGGAATCCGAAGTCCTTCAACGAACCGAGGCCGAAAGGGAAAGTCGGCGCCTGAATCAGGAACTCCTGGCCAGCAATCAGGAACTGGAAGCCTTTGCCTATTCGGTGGCCCACGATCTGCGTGCCCCGCTGCGCCATGTAAATGGTTTCGCCCTGCTGCTTCAGAAAGAAATGCGCGAAAAGGCTTCCCCCAAGGCCCTCCATCAGTTGGAGGTGATTCAGAGTTCCGCACATCGAATGGGCCATCTCATCGATGATCTGCTCACCTATTCACGCCTCGGTCGAGCGGACCTCCACAAGGTGGCAGTGCCGTTAACCACCCTTCTTGAGCAAGTCCGGCTCGATTTAACAGAAGAGGAAGCCGACCGCCGCGTGGAGTGGCACATCGGGCCGCTACCCACCGTAACGGGTGATCCAACCCTTTTGCGCTTGGCGCTCCAAAACCTCATTTCGAACGCGTTGAAATTCACTCGGCATCGTGACCCCGCCATCCTCGAAGTGGGCGGCCGCCCCGAAGGGGGGATCACGTTTTACATCAAGGACAACGGAACCGGTTTTGATATGCGATATCTGGACAAACTCTTCAAACCCTTCCAGCGCCTTCATCCTCAAGAAGACTACGAAGGCACCGGCATTGGCTTGGCCAATGTCCAGCGAGTTCTTGCCCGCCACGGCGGCCAAGCCTGGGCCGAAGGCCAGTTGGGGCAAGGTGCCACCTTCTTTTTCCACATCCCCTCGGAGGACCCGGAATCGACCCCGCCCCCCCTGTGCGACGCACCCATTCAGGGAAAGGCTCTGCCATGCCAGGAATCTTGAGACGAATTTTGCTCGTCGAGGATAGCTCCGCCGACGCCGAACTGACCCACGAAGCCCTTCTCGAATATGCCGTGGCCAATGGCGTGGACTGGGTCAAAGATGGGGCCGAGGCCCTGGATTTTTTGTTCTGCCGAGGCGCCTTTGAGGGCCGTATTTTCGAGCCCCCGGCGGTGATTCTCTTGGACCTGAAACTGCCGAAGATCGATGGCCTGGAAGTGCTCCGCACCATCCGCACCACGCCTCACTTGCGGGCCATACCAGTTGTGGTCCTCACTTCGTCCCAGGAGGAAAAGGACCTCATTCATGGCTATTCCCATGGCGCCAATGCCTACGTTGTCAAACCCGTCGACGGCGCGGAATTCATCAAGGCCGTGGGCAGCCTGGGGGTCTTTTGGGCCATGGTGAATGCCCCACCCCCTGCCCTTTCGCCTGAAGCTACCTGATGACAAATCTACGCCCACTTCACGCGGTGACGCGGGCCTGGCGCAACCGCCAAGGCTTGCTCAGGGCCGACCTGGAAGGCCAGGTGGAAGCCCGCACACTCCAATTGCGGGAAGCCAACCGAGAGCTGCAAGAATTCGCCTATACCGTGAGCCACGATCTGCGCGCGCCGCTGCGCCACCTGGAAGGGTTTGCAGAGCTTTTATCGCGCAACCTGGAGGGAAAACCTGGAGCTCTCGATGACAAGGGTCGCCACTACCTAAACCGCATCACAGGAGCCTCTCGAGCGATGGGCTCTCTGATCGATGATTTGTTGACCTTTTCGCGTCTCGCCAATCAGGAAATGCACGCCACCACCGTGGATCTCGACCGAATGTTTAACTCCCTGCGAGAACAATTACCGCCAGAGTTCTCGCTAGAGATCGGCGCCTTGGGCAAGGTAAAAGGAGATCCCTCCCAACTCCGCCAAGCCTTTCTGGAACTCCTGACGAATGCCCAGAAATTTAGTGCTCCCAAACCCGCACCCCAGGGTTGGGTACACCAGGTGGGCAGGCGACAGGAGCGAACCATCTTCGAAGTGGGAGATAACGGCGTGGGCTTCGATCCCGCCTTCGCCGATAAAATTTTTGGCGTTTTCCAACGCCTCCACCCTCGGGAAGATTTCGAGGGCACCGGCATCGGTTTGGCCATCGTAGCCAGGGTGATTCAGCACCACGGAGGTGACGTTTGGGCCGAATCCCAACCAGGGGAAGGGGCCCGAATCTTCTTTACGCTGGAATCGGTGGAGGAAGCCTGATGGACGCCCGCATCCTGCACCTCGAAGATTCACCCGAAGATGCCGAACTCATTGCAACACTCCTGGATCAAGCGGGCTTTGGCACGGGTTTGCACTGGGTCACCACTCGGCTCGCGTTTCAAACGGCACTGCAAGAACCCTGGGACCTCATCCTGGCGGATTATTCCCTGCCCGGCATCCGTGACAAGCAGGCCCTGGATCTAGCACTGGAGTTCTGCCCGAACGTGCCCTTCATTTACATCTCCGGCACCCTGGGCGAAGCCACGGCCATTGAGTGCCTGCACCATGGTGCCTCGGATTATGTTCTCAAGCAGGGCCTCGGTCGGTTAGTCCCCTCGGTGCGACGAGCTCTGGCCGAAGGCGCCGAGCGCCGCGCTCGCCAAATGGCGGAAGCCGCGCTCGTGGCCAGTGAAGCCAATTACCGTCGCATCGTGGAAACATCCTTCGAGGGAATCTGGGTCATCGATGCCGATGCCAGAACGACCTTTGCCAACCCTCGCATGGCCGAAATGTTGGCCACATCCCTGGAGCATCTCCAAGGGGCCCTTCTTTGGAACTTTGTGGCTCCCGAGGACCGTCCCGCCCTGGAAAGGCGGCTTAACAACCCGCATCAGGGAATGGCTGGGGCCCACGAGCTCCGGTTCCTCCGAGCGGATGGTACCGATATTTGGACGCTACTCGCCACCACCCCCTTCTTTTCGGAGAACGGCCGCTATTCGGGGACCACGGCCATGGCCACGGATATCCCGCAACTCAAGGCCGTCGAGGC
>JAIFMW010000225.1 GCA_020048105.1 Deltaproteobacteria bacterium
CGGCGAGAATCACCAGCATGCCCAGCGCCACGCGCAGGGTGAAGGCTTCGCGCAGGAACAGGCTACCCAGCAGTACCGCCAAGACCGGATTAAGAAAGGCATAGGTGCTCATCTTGGCGGGTGGCCAGACGCGCGATAGGTAATTGAATGCCGTCTGCGTTATGAGGGACCCAAAAATGGTGAGGTACAAAACGGCCAGTAAGGCTTTGTGGGTGAGCGGTGCGTGTAAAAAACCACCGGTGAAGGGCGTCATCACCAGCCCGAAAATGCCGCCCGTCAACATTTGAATAGCGACGTTGCCCAGCAGGCTTCGGCCCTGGACCTGTTTCCGAGCGTAGAGCGTTCCAAAGGCCCACAGAAAGGTCGCGAGGATGATGGCTCCAAAGCCCCAGGGGCTCATGGCCAGTCCCTGGCCGGGCTTCCAGGTCAACACGGCCACGCCGCTAAAGCCGATGGCAAGGCCCGCCAAGCCTCGGAGAGTCAGGCCTTCGCGGTTCATCAGGGCGTAGAAAAAGGGCGTCGTGGAACAGAGCACAGCCGTGAGGCCACTGGGAACGCGCCCTTCGGCCCAGGTGACCAGCGCATTGGAGATGCCCAGCAGAAGCAGGCCCTGGAACATGAGATGGGGCAGATCCCGCTTCAAAGGAAGGGGTTCCTTGGTGAGGCGGGAAAGTATCAGCGCAAGGAATCCCGCGCTTAGATAACGGGTGGCCACCATGCCGAAGGGTGTAAAGGATTCGATGCCAAGGGCGATGCCAAAGTACGTGCTACCCCAAACCAGCGCGCAGATCGCGTATGCCAGCCAGGCGATCACTTTTTGGTTTTCCGGGGGATTGCCAAGTCTGGCGGAAAGGGGCTGGGGCCGGGTTTTACGAAATGAGTTTGGAGCACGATGGAGGTGCGGGTGCTCACCTGCTCGCCCAGGCTGCGGATACGCTTCAAACGATCGTGAATGCCCATGGGCGTATCGGCCACGATCTTGAGCAGTAGGCAATCCTCACCGGCCATGGAGTGGGCTTCGAGCACATCGGGTTCGTTGCGTAGGGCCTCCAGATACGCAGCCTCCAGAGCATCGTCATCGCCGTGACGGTGGCGCACCGAGACAAAGGCCACGCTGGGTTTAAGCACCGCGGCAGGAGTGACTCTCGCGCTATAGCCACTGATGACGCCTTCCGTTTCCAACCGCTTCACCCGCTCGATGATGGTGGGCCGACTCACACCGAGCCGTTCCGCCAGTTCCGCGTGACTGATGCGGCCTTCCTCCAGAAGCAATTCGACGAGGCGTCGGTTGAGGTCTTCGGACATGAGGGGCTTGGACATGATAAATACCAACAGAATGTTGCCTGTGAGAGTCATGTTATCAGGTGACAGGGTGATCTCTTTGACGATTTGATAAGCACATTGCGAATTAGGTGTGTCCTCAAGACACTCGAAGAGGACCCAAGGAAAGCCAGGTGGAGAAGATTAAAACGAAATTTATCGGTATCCCTTGACGGTCGTGTTAACTGCGCTCCGACACCAAACAGCTGGGAGCCATTAAGAAAAAAGAGATTCACCACAAAGGACACAAAGGGCACAAAGAAAGACAAAAGAAGGCACAGAGTTTAAGGGAAAGACACAAAGGTGGTTCCAGGAGGTGATTAGACGGGCGGAAGCGCTTCGTTAAGACCCGCAGGCGCTCCGACACCAAACCTTGCGCCCGCAACGACCCACCGACGTTTTTCTCTCTGTGTCTTATTTTTTCCCCTTCGTGCCTTTTCTCTTTTTCTCTGTGTTCTTTGTGTCCTCTGTGGTGAACGATCTTTTTTAGGCCTTGCCCACCAGGCGACACACACCGATATAGAACACGCGCAGTCCGATACACTGACCCTGAGGGTTTCCCATGGACTTCAAGCGACCATTTACAGATCAAAGTTTCTTCCTCATCGCGGGGCCTTGTGTCATCGAGAGCCGCGAGCACACCCATTTTCTGGCCGCAAAGCTTTTGGAATTGGCGCAGGCGCGGGGCATTCCCTTCATCTTCAAAGCTAGCTTTGATAAGGCCAATCGCACCTCCCTGGCCAGTTATCGGGGCATCTGTATGGAAGAAGGCCTGGAGATTCTCGCCGAGGTGCGCGAACGACTGGGCATTCCGGTGCTTACGGATGTGCATGAATCCGCGCAGTGCGCTGAAGTCGCTAAGTTCGTGGATGTGCTGCAGATTCCCGCCTTCCTTTGCCGCCAGACGGATCTTCTCCTTGCCGCAGCAGCGACGGGTCGTCCGGTAAATGTGAAGAAGGGGCAGTTCCTGGCGCCTTGGGATATGAAGAACGCCGTAGAAAAACTTCGCAGCGCCGAGGGCGCAGGTCCGGTGTGGGTCACGGAACGCGGTTCCTCCTTTGGCTATGGGCAGCTGGTGGTGGATTTTCAGAGCTTCCCACACCTACGCCGCACGGGTGCACCGGTGATTTTCGATGCCACCCATAGCGTGCAGAAGCCCGGCGCATTGGGCCACGCCACCGGTGGCGCACGGGACATGATTCCTGCCTTGGCGCGGGCCGCAGCTACGGCGGTGGACGGCTTTTTCTTCGAGGTCCACGACTGCCCCGAAAAGGCCTTGAGCGATGGGCCGAATGCCTTCCGCTTGACCGAGTTTGGCGACATGCTCGACCAGCTTTTGGACATCTGGCGGGCCAGTCGCAAGGCTGCGCTGTGGGATCCGGCGGGGCGTACGCTTTAGCCAAAAAAGAACGCGGGATTGGATCGTCCGCGATGATTCCATGTATCGCAACGCGAGGTCTGTTTGAATAGAAGGCGGAGGCCTTCATGCGTCACCTTGCCTATGCCCTCGTTGCAACCATGGCTCTACCCCTTGCCGCGCAACAGCCGCCCTTGCTACCCGTGGCCAATGCCGGTTTCGAACAGAGCACCAACGGTCAGCCCACCCACTGGACAGCCATGCTGGCAGTGGGTGCGAAGCTTTCTGCCAACGGCGACTTCAAGGCCGAAGGCACTTCAGCCTTGAGGTTGGACCACCCCGTGGAAGGTGGCTCTTCCTTTGCCCTGAGCGCTCCCGTGAAGCTTCAGGTGGGGCAGTTGTACCGCCTGAGTGGTTGGATCAAGGCCAAGGGTGTGAAGGTCGATGTCGCCGCGCGTTACCCCACGGCGCTGGGTGCCTGCCTTTCCATGGCGAGCTTTCCCTTTACCAACGCTTCGCCCACCGTGGCGGGCAATGGGGCGCGCCGCGTATCCGTCACCTTCTTTGCGACGACCGCCACGGATCGCATTCGACTGGATTTGGGGCGCAACGGCAAGGCCACCGGCGGTGCCTGGTTCGATGATCTCAAACTGGAAAAGCTCGATGACATCACCCAGCACATTCCCCTGGAATCGGTGCGGTGGGCGGGCAAGGGTTTTCGGTATGAAGAAGCTGGCTGGTCCTTCATCCACATCGAAGGCGATCCCTATCCGCGGGGTCGGCAGTATGGCGAACTGGTGGCTGCGGACCTGATCCGCTTCATGGAAAAGATTGGTATTCAGAAGAACGCCCAGGATCTCGGCAAGGGTTGGGCCCAGGTGCGGCAGATGACGGATGCTCTCTTCCTGCGCAAATTTGATTTGGAATACCTGGAAGAAATGAAGGGCATCGCCGATGGCGCCAACAAGGGCGGTGCGCGCTTCAAGGGGCGCGAGTTGGATCTGCTCGATATCGTGAGCCTCAATTCGCTGATCGATTTGGATTACGTGGAGAGCGCCACCCAGGTGACGCCCACCCCGCTTTCGGGACGCACGTTTATGAAGGCCGAAGACGAAGCCGCGCGCGCAGGCAAGGGCGACCATTGCTCCTCCTTCGTAGCCACTAAGAGCGCCACGAAGGATGGCCGCTTCGTGATGGGCCAGATGTTCATGTGGGGCGGCTACACCGGCGTGCAGTACGACCTCATGGTGGATGTGGTGCCCACCAAGGGCAATCGCCTTGTGTATCAGACCTTCCCAGGCGGCCTGCACTCTGGCACGGATTGGTATCTCAATGGCGCAGGCTTGGTTATTGGCGAAACTACGGTGGGGCAAACGCCGTTTGATCCCGAAGGCCAGCCTCAATCCAACCGCATCCGCAAGGCCGCCCAGTACGCCACGAACATCGATGAATTCGTGAAGATCTTCAGCGAGAAAAACAACGGCCTTTACACCAACGATTGGACCCTGGCCGATACCAAGAGCGGTGAAGGCGCCTGCTTCTTGTTGGGTACCAAGACGTCCAAGCTTTGGCGCACGGGCAGCAAGGGCCATCCTGCCGATACGCCGGGAGGTCTGAAGGATTTCATCTGGGCCGATAACAACAATCGAGATTTGGAAGTGCGGAAGGAATACGTTGCCAACGCCGAAAACAACCCCGTGGATTTGGCTTTCAATACCTGGAATCGCGATATCAGTTTCTGGAATTGGTTCCAGGAGAAAAAAGGCAACATCGATCTGCCCGAAGCCATTCGCTATTGGGCCACCAGCCCCGTGCAACGGCCCCACGCCTGCGATGGCAAGCTCACCACCGCTGAGATGGCGGAAAAGCTCATGTTCATCGCTCATCAGGGCAAGACGACGATGCGGGAAAAATGGGTGGGCGGTCGCTACATCCAGGATCTGCCCGGCGCGACGCCCCACATGACCTATGGCTATGCGACCTTCAGTCCAATCTATGTAGCGGAAACTTTGATCGCAGCGCGGGATCGCGTTAAGGCCGAGGCCGCGCCAGCTCTCGTAAAGCGCGATCTCGAAAAAATCAAAGAGCTGATCTCCTTCGAGAAGAAGGGGCTTTGGATTAACACCGTTTTTCCTGCCACGGACGCCGAGAACTGGCTATCCAGCGGCGACGCCGCCTATCACGCCCTTCTGCGCCGCCTGCCCGAGGATGCTTCCAAGGCCTTTGATTCCCAGCGGGATGCTCTGGCCGAACTCAACGCCCGTTATCTGTTCCTGGCGAAACGGGAAACGGAAACGGCGCCCCTCGCGACGAAAACCGCCTACGACCGCTATGGCGCGTATCAGATGCCCCGCATCAAGGGCACCTTTGCGCTGCATCAATTGCGACTCTGGTTGGGCAACACCGTTTTTGCCAAGGTCATGACAAAGGTGCATGAAACCTACGGGGGAAAATCCATTCGCACCGAAGATTTTTTAAAGACGGCATCCGAAGTCGCCGGTCGGGATGTGCGGCCATTGGTGCTGCCTTGGCTGGAACGCACCGGTCTGCCCAAGGTGGCTATCGAAGGTCAATTCGCGAAAACCGAAAAGGGTTGGGATGCCACGCTGACGGTTCGCCAAGAGGGCGATATCTACCCCTTCGTGGCCACGGTTGCCTTCGCCACCGGCAAGGGCACTCAGATGGAACGGGTCGAGGTCAAAGGGGCCAAGGAAAGCGTGACCTTTAGCTTGCCGGATCGCCCCACCCGGATGACCTTCAATGCGGGCAACGAGATTCCGCTGGCCTCGGCCGTGGGCGCTTCCCTGCCGAACCTCCTGGATGAATGGGAACAGCTCTTGTTCGTTCCTGGCACTTCCCACCAGATCGAGGCCAATCGCAGCCTGGTTACGAATTTCCGCGATCAGGTGGCCGATGCCTTCACGGAAGTGCTGCCGGAAATTCGTCCCGACGCCGAGGTGAGCGACCAGGATTTAAAGGATCGCGATCTTGTGATTTTTGGTGGGATCGAAGAAAACAGCCTGCTGGCGAGGCTGGCCGAGGAACACAAACTGCCAGTGGAATTCGGCAAGGGCTTTTTCCGCTTTCAGGGTCGCACCTACGGCAAGCCCGAAGATGGTGTGGCCTTCGCCATTCCCAATCCCTGGAATCCGCGCCGCATGGTCTACGTCTACAGCGCCAATACCCGGGTGCAGTTATGGCAGATGACCAAGGCACTTCAGCGGGGGCTGCCGGGATGGGCCATCTGGAAGGGCGGTGAGATCATCTCCAAGGGTTTCCACGGCAGCACTGGGACTTCGTTAGAAATTAGATAAAGTGAGTTTCATCTCGGGGCCGATCTCACTTCAAAGGCCTCCTAAATTGTGGTGATATCCGTTATGTCTATTGCCGGAACCTCTCCAAAAAAAAAGCTCACGCTGCAAACCCGGTCCCTGCGAGAACAGGTCTACGACTACATTCGTGGGGAAATGAACAGTGGCGGGATGCAACCCGGATCCTTTCTGGACATCAATGCCTTGGCGGGTGAGCTCGGTATCAGCCGGACACCCTTGCGGGACGCCTTGTTGCAATTGGAAGTCGAAGGTTTCGTAGAGATCCTGCCCCGCCGCGGCTTTCGCTTGAAGTCGCTGGGGCTTCCCGAAATTCGCAATATCTACCAAATTGTGGGCGCTCTGGAATCCGCGGTGATTGCTGCTGCGGAACCCTGGCTTGGGAAGGATGGCATCGCCAGGATGGAGGCTCACAACGAGGCCATGCGTCAAGCTATTCCGGCCGACGACTTCGAAACCTTCTTCAACCACAACCTCGCCTTTCATGCTGAATATTTAGAGACCAGTGATAACCCGCGCTTAACGGCGCTCATCCATTCCCTGAAACAACGCCTCTACGATTGGCCCCGGCGTAAGGCCTTCGCCAAGAGCTGGGAGGAGGGGGCGGTCTTGGAGCACGCTCATTTGCTCACCTTGCTCAAGAAGGGAGATTTTCAAGCCGCGGCTGCCTATAACCGCGAGGTGCTTTGGTCCTACGAGGCACAAGAGCCGTTCATTCGCGTCTATTACCAGACCGGTCGAGCCGAATAGTCCCTGGCCTGTCGCCCGTCGGGGCACCCGGCGCGCGAATCTGCTATTGAAGGACAGCCCTCTCCGTGGCCTCCTGGAGAGAGGTCTTTGTCCAGATGCCAACCAAACATGCTTCCCCCGCACCCAAGCCGACCCTCCTCCCCACTCGCTCCTTGCGTGAGCAGGTCTACAACTTCCTGCGCGGGGAGATGAATAGCGGCGCGATCCAGCCGGGTTCATTTCTGGATCTCAACGCTCTGGCCTCGCGTCTGGGCATCAGCCGTACGCCCCTGCGGGATGCCTTGCTTCAATTGGAAGTGGAAGGCTTCATGGAGGTGCTGCCTCAGCGGGGTTTTCGGTTGAAACCGCTGGGCCTCGAGGAAATCCGCAACATCTACCAGATCGTCGGCGCCCTAGAATCCTCTGCTCTGGCGGCTGCAGGTCCTCGTCTTGGAGAACACGGGCTCGCCACCATGAAGGCTGCGAATGATGGCATGCGCCAAGCGATTGAGGTCGAGGACTACGAAACCTTCTTCACCCACAACCTCGCCTTCCATGGCGTTTTTCTGGACGCTAGCCACAACTTGCGCATGATCGCCTTGGTGCAATCGCTCAAACAGCGGCTCTACGATTGGCCGCGTCGCAAGGTCTTTCTGAAGAGCTGGGAAGAGCGATCCATCGCCGAGCACGCCCGTTTGTTGGAGCTACTCGAAGACGGGAAGTTCGAGGAGGCGGCAGCCTACCACCGGGATGTTCACTGGTCCTTTGATGTTCAAGAATCCTTCGTGCAGATTTACTACCTGACAGATCGTGCTGAATAAGGGCAAACCCCTGCTATTCGCGATTGTTCGTGTATTTGGTAATGAGCTTTTCGCGCAGATGAATGTAGAGCCCTGGCACTTGGTTTTGAATTCCGACGCAGTAGTCCGTGAGTAATTTCTTGGCGGCCTCGGGGTTCTTCGGGTGCAGTGCCAGTGCTTCGGCTTCCAAGGCCGGCAATCGCTCGAAGATGGCCTTCTCGAAGGGATCCCGGGCCTCACGGACATCCCGAATGGCATCCTGGAAGCGCAGGTTGGCTAGGTTATCCACGAAGTCGATGGTCCACCTCGCGCTGGCATCGCTGTAGGCTTCGGGGTTATAGAGCTGGTAGCTGGGGGCAGTGGCAGTGGCTCCCGCATACATGGGCACGTAGGGGCTGATGGCCGGGTTATCCAGGTAGATCCAATAGAGGCCGCCGATGGCATTGGGGAGCCAGCCGCGCAATTGGCACACCATGCCGTAGTGGCCACGATGCCGCGCCACGGGACGGCGCAGGGTGATTCGCAAGGCCGCCCGCAGATCCTTGCCGGGGAAGGGCGTCGCCAGGGGGCTGCGGGCTAGGCCGCCCTTGCCATCGGGCACCAGCCAAGCGGGATCCGAGGCCATGTCATAGATCGTGCCTTCCATGGTGGAGCGCTGGAAGGCGATGACATCCTGCACGGAAATGAGCTTCTCGGGCTTGAGGGAGAAAGGGTAAATGGAAAGCGGCTCCACGGTTTGAAAATAGGGACTGATGCCTTTGAAGGGCTCCGTGGCTGTGAGTTTGCGATCGGGCCAGGCATGCCCATTGAGCTTGAGGTTGGGCGCGAAGGTGGTGGCGAAGAGCCAGAAGCGGCCCGTGGCGAATTCCTCGGGCAGCGGTGCATAGGCCTCCTGCCAGATGAAGGGCCGTCCCGCTTTCGGATCGAACCAGCCACGGTCGATGGCCTCCTGTTGGTAGTTTTTGGAGACGAGAAAGCGAGCCGAATCTTTGGGGTCGATGCCCTTGATTACGCTCCAATTGGGGATCATGACGGCTTCGTCATCGGGAATGCGTTGGGCGGCCCAGATGGCGCCTGCCTTGCCGCTGGCCTTCTTCCAGCCGGGGCCAACGCCGTAGACTTCAAACACCCAGGCTTCTTCCGTGTCGCCGATGACCAGCGATTCCGATCCATCCCCCGAAGAGGGCAGGAAGCCATAGGTGTCCATGAGCTGACCCACGAGGCGCACCGCATCCTTGGCCTTGCGGCAGCGCTGGAGGGCGAAGACCTGAGCCTGCTCGATGGTCATGATCTGCTCGCCCGCGCCCTTGGCGACCACCAACTCGGGGCGCTGGTTAAGGGTGCTTTCCGCAATGGCGAGTTGGTGCTCGTTCATGTGGGAATAGGCGGAGTGAAAGTAGGTGAAGGTCTGGGCCACCTGTGGGATGTAACCCAGAATCTCGCCGGGGCTTCCGAGAGGGCGGGAAGGATCCTGAAGGCCCCAACACACGGGGGCTTTTTCTCCAGGCCCAAAGGTGCGCCCTGGCACCACTTGGATGCGGGAGTCGGGGCCGCAATCGGTGTGCGAGAGGATAACGGAGCCATCCTTGGTGGCCTTCTTACCCGCTGCAATGACCGTGCAGGGGTGAAGCATTGAGGTGACGGAAAGCAGCGCGCAGAGCAGGAACAGTGGCTTTTTCATGGGGTTCACCTTTTCGTTTCGGGGTCGATGAGGCTACGCACAAAGAAATCTCCGATGCGCCTTCGCACATAGGGATTCTCCAGCATCCAGTGATCGGCGCCCGGCACCAAGAACATCTCGAAATCCTTATCCGCTTTGATGAGGGCGTTCACCACTTGCAGGGTGGAGGCCGGGTCCACGTTGTGGTCCATTTCGCCCACGGTGAGCAGGAGCTTGCCTTTCAATCGATGGGCCTGGGTGATGTTGCTCTGTTCTTCATAGTGGGGCCCAATGGGCCAGCCCATCCACTGCTCATTCCACCAGATCTTGTCCAGGCGGTTATCGTGGCAGCCGCAGTCGGACGCCGCAGCGGTGTAGAAATCGCTGAAGGCCAGCAACGCGCGCAGGGCGCTCTGGCCACCCGCGCTGCCCCCATAAATGCCAACGCCTCGGCTGAGATCGAAGTGCGGGTATTTAGCCGCGGCTGCCTGGATCCACGCCATGCGATCGGGAAACCCGGAATCGCCCAGGTTCTTCCAACACACGTCCTGAAAGGCCTTGGAGCGATGGCTGGTGCCCATGCCATCCATCTGCACCACGAGGAAGCCTAACTCCGCGAAATACTGAGGCGAGTGATACGCACGGAAACCCTTGGGTACATGCGCCGAGTGCGGGCCCGCATAGATGTATTCGATCACCGGGTATTTCTTCGAAGGGTCGAAGGTCATGGGGCGAAAAATGACCCCAAAGATATCGGTCTTCCCATCGCGACCCTTGGCGGTGAAGCGTTCGGGAGGCCGCCAGCCCGCAGCCAGGAGGGCGGTCCAATCGGCTTTCTCGATTTCGGCCAGGAGCTTGCCATCCTCGGAGCTGCGCAATTGCGCGACGGGAGGCTGGTCGATTCGCGACCACACATCCACGAAGGTGCGACGGTCCGGGCTGAAGGTGGGTCGATGGGCGCCATCACCTTCGGTGACGATGCGCAGGCCGCTACCGTCAAGTTTCACGCGGACGCAATGCAGGTAGTAGGGATCCTGCTCCGGATGGAGACCGCCGGCCATAAAGGTGATGGTGCGAGTCTTGGCGTCCACGTGCTCCACGTTGCGCACCGGCCAGAGGCCCTTGGTGATTTGGTTTTTCAAAGCGCCGGTGTGGCTGTCGTAGAGGTAGAGGTGGTTCCAGCCATCCCGTTCGCTCATCCAAACCAATTCGTGGGTGTCATCCAGGAATTCCAGAAAAAACTTTCCCGAATATTCAATGAAGGTGGGGTTGCGTTCCTCCACGATGACCCGGGATTCGCCGGTGCCTGCATCCACGGAGATGACGCGCAGGAGTTGGTGGCCGCGTTCGTTGTAGACATAGGTGAAGCGCTGGTTATCGCTGGCCCAGCGGATTTCGGAAACCACATAGGGTGTGGGGGCAAGGTCGTGCGACACCGGTCGTTGGCGACCCGTTTCGGTTTCGAAGAGTTGGGGGCGAACCCGAGGCAAGGGGTCCCCGGGTTTCGTGTAGTCCATGGTCTGGGTCTTGGGCTGGAACTGATCCTTCGGGGTGGATTCCACCAACGTGACCTTGCGCTGCTCCACCTTGGTGGCACGTAACGCCACGATCCGTTTGGAATCCGGGCTCCAGAAAAATTCGCCTGTATAGGCGTCGCCCAGGTTGCCGTCGCGGCTGCGGAAGACCTCTTTGGAATCCTTCACGTTGCTTACTGCGAAGTTCTCCCCTCGAAGCGCGGCCACCCAGCGCCCGTCGGGGCTCTTGGTTTCCTTGGGCGGTGGGGCACTCTCCTCGTCTTTCTTCGGCGGTTCGACCTCAAGGCGCAGCGCGCTGGTCTTCAGTTCATAGCTCCAAAGCTTTTTGTCAGCGCGGAAGCGCAGCGTTGTGGGCGCCGTGAACAGCACCTCTTCCAGGGGAAGCTTGGTGGCCTCCACGGTGCGGCCCAGGCTTTGGCTCAGGGCCTTGGCCAACGCGCCGTGATCGAAGGCCGGCTGCCTGGAGGCACCGGACGCCTGAACCTTAATCCAGGATCGTGTCTCGCCGGGAAGGTCTTTGCGATAGATGAAAGCGGAACCATCGGGCAGCCACTTGGGCCGAAGATCACCAGCCAACACCTTCTGGCTCGTGAGCGCCCTAAGGCCAGCCGCCCGTTCGAAATCTTCTTTTCTCCCTTGCCCCGAGAGAGCGAGCCCCGAAGAAAAAAGGGCCAGGCTCAGGCCATAGAGGGCATTCCTTAGTTGTTTCATATCTCGGCACCTTATTCCGCCGTCAGGTTTGCTTGACGGGCTGATTTTGCTGCTCTTTTGGAGCTGATACATTAGTATTCTAGGTGAGCTTTTCGAAGGAGTCACCATGTTCGCGAGCCAAACCTACGAGGAACGTTGCGACACGAACGGCCTGCTGCTGTTTCTGGGCAACGAAGAATCGCCCATGAACTACGCCGACAATGGCTACACCTTCCGCCAGGACAGCACCTTTCTCTATTTTTTGGGCGTGGATCATCCCGATTTTGCAGGGGTAATGGATCTGGATGACGGCACCACGACCCTTTTCTCCGACGATCTTTCCATCGATGCCATCGTATGGATGGGGCCGCAGCCCACGGTGGCCGAACAGGCCGCTCGCGCAGGCATAACCCAAACGGCGCCTGCGGGCCGACTCGCCGAAGTGCTTCAGAAGGCGCAGAGCCAAGGCCGACCGATTCATTTTCTGCCGCCCTACCGTGCCGAGGCTCGGCTGCATCT
>JAIFMW010000220.1 GCA_020048105.1 Deltaproteobacteria bacterium
GAAGATCCGGGCTACCTAGACGAGGAAGGTTGAATTGGCGGCTCTACCGCATGGTAAAGGGCCAGGAAACACGCACTGAGAAATAGCTCCAGGGCTCCACCAAGGGCTTGTGTAATCCAAATGATCGGGTGGGTGAGGCGCTGCCGCGTAGTTGGTTCCGGCAGCACTTGCTGCAGCACCCAGCCAAGGCCCACTAGCAGCAAGAGATAAACGGCCAAGATGGCCATGGTTCCCCGGAGCACCTCGGGCCAAGCCTTGGCCATGATCGCCGCACCACTGCGGGCCGCCTGGGGAATGGCTTCACCGCGCAGGAGCACCCGCAAAGGCATCCATCCAAACAGCACCAGCACAATTACGCCAGGGATCACAAAGAAGGCGAGTCCGGCAACAACAAGCAGGTAGAGCAAAATCCTGGCGCCAAAGGCCTTCAGCCAGCGTTCTTCAAAATTTTGCTGCCACTGACCCGCGGGGTTTTCGGGCCGGTTCAAGGTTTCCGCGTCGAGCTGCATCAGAAAGCGCGGCACGAAGTAGAGCTCTAAAGGCAGAACGCTCACGGCCCTAAGCGCAAAAATGGTGATGATATCGTCGGGAAGGCCCAGCTTGATCTGCAGCAGGGGCCCAAGAGCCGATAGAAGTGTCGTGATGCCGGCAATGGCCAGGGTCCAGCCGGGATGCTGGCGGAGGTGGGTGAATCCGGTGGCGAGAATTTGCAATGGGGCGGGGGAACGTTCGGGCATACCAGAAGGATAGCTGGAGCGGGGCGTCCGAAGAATTTCGCCGGTCCACGCGATTGGGCCGCGCTATGATGGCCCGCATGGATCTCCAAACCCCCTGTCTTCTAGTGGCGAGCCCACTGCTGTTGGATCCCAACTTTCTCCATTCCGTGGTGCTGCTCGTTGAGCACGATGAAAATGGCGCCATGGGGATCATCTTGAATCGCCCCTTGCCGCTGAATCTCGCGCAGATTTGTGCGGAGAGCTACCTGACCTTTGCGGGCGATGACGAGTCTACGGCGTTTCGTGGCGGTCCGGTGGAACCCCAGCGAGGCATCATTTTGGTTCGGGGCGGGCTGCCTTCCGAAGACGACACCGTTTTGAACTTCACGGATTTTGTGAGTTTCCGCAAAGACTTACTGGAAACGTTGCTACTTGATCCCGAAGCGAATTTTCGGTTGTTCCTCGGTTACGCCGGCTGGGCGGCGGAACAGCTCGAGGCCGAGATTACGCAAGGCGCCTGGGCTGTGCGTCCTGTGAAGCCCGAATGGCTGATGAGTGAAGAACCCCGAACACTCTGGCAGCGCGCCATCGAAGGCGGAACAAGCACGTTGTGAATCAAGGCCGCTGGATTCTGCAGCGGTTGACTGGATCAGCGGTTCAACAGCAGATCGTCATCATCATCGTGATCATTGTCGATGGGTTGAATATCTCCGCTTGATTCGAGCAGCACCGCATCTTCGTAAATATTGTGAAGTTTGGGTTCGTATTTGCGAACTTGGGCCAAGCGGGGATCCTCGCTCAGAATGACTTCTGTGCGCGTCAGATTCTTGATCCGGGCGGGTTCTACACCGAGGACTCCCGCGAGCAGTTTGACGGGGCTTAGCCCTTCACCAGCTCGGAAGCGAGTTGAGAATTTCAGGACTTCTCCCCGCCATGTGAGGTCGGTGATGAGGCTTCGCACCTCCATGAGCTTGACGGTTTTGACGCCAGCCACCTTGCCGGTCTTTTCAATTTGGAAGGAGGTGGCGGCGGCGAAGGTGTCTAACCGGGAGTGCGCGACATCACGCAGTTCCGGGCCTATCTGCCATTCCCAGCGGGCCTCTTGGGCAAGATCTAGCAGTGTGGAACCATGGTTAGAAATTAGTGTGGCTTCGAGTAATCGCAACCCGTTAGGGCAATTCTCATTCACATGGGCGACGCAGGCTGGCAGCGAGACCCTCAGGGGTTCTTGAAGCACGACATCGGCCCATTCCCGGAGTCCTTCGACACCCAGAGGCAGCGGTGGCCCGAGGCTGACCATGGGGCGGGGCTTCTTCTCGAGCCCCATCGCAAAGGGAATCTCACTTTTCCGCAAGGCCTGGGCCAGTGCATGTCCCAGGGCCGAAGGGTTTAGCTCGCTGGCAGGATTATGAATCTCCATGAGCAGGCGCAAGGTTCTGCGATTGGGGTCGAGCTGCCAAGTGTTGATTCGAAGGCTGCGGGCCTTCTGGATGGCGGTTTCCAGCTGTATGCGGACCCTTTGCCAGTGGGGGTCTTTCGACGAATTAGAGCGAGGCCGCTGGTCGTTAAGGGCATGTAAAGCCGGCCCTGCGGATTCCTCGGCCAGGATTTGGAAAAGAACGGCATCCAAAACACCAGTCTCCGGAACATCGTCGCGGAGTAAGTCTTGGAAAGCCTTGAGGGTGGGATTTGGGGACTCCCGGTCGGAGTTGGAAACGCGCATAGGTCCAGCATACGACAGGGCTGAGAGGGTTTTCCGCAGCCTCTGAGGAGATCTACCTGTGGATTTCAAAGGTCCCCTTGAGAATCGGGGGTTCATCCCCTTGCTGAAAAAATTGTGCAACCCGAACGTGCGGGACAGTGATATGCGGGCGCCTAGGTGGTCTTTCCATCCCGCTTGCTTTCGACCATGCGTTTGGCTTCGCGGCGCAGCATTTCCGCGACGTTGCGATCCTTCACCATCATCTTTAAATCGAAGTCGTTCACGCGTTTCAATAGATTCAAGGAGATGGCGAGGGGTGTTCTCGGATTCATTACCAGATTTTTGGCGATGGTGTATTTCTTCATCCAGGTTCGGTTCATGGAGATAATCCGCAGCACTTCGTCTTGCACGGTCCGCAAGGCGGCGATGGTGGCCACTTCGGATTCGGTGATGCGGCCGTTGCGGATAACCGCGGATTGAATCAAGCGGTTGGATTCGCGGATGAGCAGAGTTCGTTCTTCTCGGCCACCCTTCTGGGCCAACATGATCTTCTGGTTGGTGCGCAGCTTCATGACCCGCTGAGTAAGGGTTAGGGAGATTTCGTGGCCTTCGTCATCCACGATGGGAACCATCAGTCGGGCGGCGCGGGCGACTTCGGATTCCTGGCTTTCGTCTTCGGTGCTTTGGACGGGAACGGGCAGCTCAGCCCAGGCTTTGTCTAAAGTGCCGGCCTCCACGTCATCGATGATCTCAAGACGCTCCTTGGCAATCTCTTCGGAGATCTGGGTCAATACATCGCGGCGAAATTCCTGGATCTTCCGCTTAACGTTATAGACCGCTTCGGGGTGCTGCTCGATGAGGTCGAGAATCGCTGGGCGCTCAATCCAGAAGACCTGGTTATTGAGCGGAATCTCCAGGATGAATCCCGGGAGGAAAGGCACGACCCGCTCCATCCAATCGGCATGGAGACTCTCGTGAAGCAGCGCTGTTTCCAACAGGGCGGGATCTTTACGGTAGGAGAGAATCAGGCCCAGTGGATCGGGGGGTTCGACCGGTCCGATGATGGCGTTCAGCAAGAGGCTCTCGGGCATTTCGGCCAGGGTGCTTTTCGCCTTTTCCTCATAAGGCGTTTGCGTGAAAACCGCATGACTTAGGGCCTGCAGGATATCCAGCGGAGGCAGCGGAAGTCCGCCACCAACTAGGGTTTGGGCCATGGGTTCCGGAAGTTTCCCGGCGATGAATTGAGCCACAAGTGGATGCATATCACTCCTCGACGTGGGTTTCGGCTTCGGATTGGGGAACATGAAGGGGCAACTTGGGCGCGGCCTCGATGGGAAGCAACCAGCGCCCCTCCTCGTCGAAACTTCCGGTCCAGGCTTCTCCCACCGCGCCGCCCTGATTAATTCGGCGGCCCGCGACTTCAAGGGTTACAACCCCGGCATTATCCAAGGAAAGGGTGAAAGCGCCTTTTACCCGCAAGATCCAGGGTTCGGAAACCCGAAGGGTATGGACGGTCTCGATGCCATTGGCTGTGATTTTTCCGGTGCAGGTGTCCATGGCCCGAAGGCTCACGAGAATGCCATCCTCGGTGATTGGCGCATCGGGTAAGACCTCGCCGAGTACCGGGAAGGCTGTGGCCGGGGTTTTATTGCTCCAGGTGGCGGTCTCTCGCGGGATGGGCGGAGTTTTCGTCAAAGATGCATTCCCTTTGAGATTGCGAGCAGGGATTACCAACCAGAAAAGCAAGGCCAGGCTGCCAAGACTCAAAAGACCCGTGAGGATGCGTTCGATGCGCTCGCGTTTCGGATCCTGAGCCTCCTGCACGACCTCACCGGGTACACCCTTCCAAGCCTCAGGGCAGGTGGTCAGATCGAGTTTCAGATGTTTGGCAACGCGCCGCGCCAGCGGGCGCTCGCGACCCGGTGGGATTCGTGGCCAATCATCGGCTTCCATGGCGGCCAAGAGTTGCACGGGCATTTGCAGTTCCACCGCAAGATGCTGCTGGCTTAGCCCTTTGGCTACGCGCGCAGCGCGAAGGATTTCTCCAAGACTTGCCTCTTCCCGGTCCTCTGGGTTCATGCTCTCCATCCCACCGGGATTTCGTTCAGAATGCGCGTCAAATGCTCCCGACGCTCGTCCCGATTGAGCCTGCGTTCATCCATGGTGCCGCGATGGGCCATGGTGTCGCTGAGGGTGCTTTGCAGGTCATCGGGGGTTACGAAATCTCGGTTCGATAACCATGCTTCAGCTTTTGCAAGTCCTAGCCAGTGGCTAGCCGCGCGGGTGGAACAAAAGGCGCCCTCTTTGCGGATTCTTGCGACAACACGTTCGACATAATCCAGCACGGCATCGGCAACGCGCATGGACTTAACGCACTGGCGCGCCTCGCACCAGTCTTGGAGCCCCATAGCAGGGGTAATCTGGCCGAGCTGTCCGGCGCCGGCTTGACCCGTAAGGACAAGCCGTTCGGCGACCGGATCGGGGTAGCCGAGGTGGATCACGCAGGCAAAGCGGTCCAGCTGGCTTTCGGGAAGTGGAAAGGTACCGGAATGGTCCATGGGGTTCTGAGTGGCAATGACAAAGAAGGGATCCGGCAGAGGGAAAACGGCACGATCCATGGTGACTTGGCCTTCGACCATTACTTCCAACAGGGCGCTCTGGGTCTTCGGGCCAATACGGTTGAGTTCATCCAGAAGCAGTACGTTGGTGAATACGGGGCCGGGATGGAAATGAAAACCTTGGCTGGGAACGTCCCAGAGGTTCACACCCAATAAGTCCGAGGGCAAAAGATCATTGGTTCCTTGAATGCGTTGATAGGTGCCGCCCATCAGGCGGCTGAGCCCCTTGGCAAGGGTGGTTTTCCCCACGCCAGGCAGGTCCTCAAGCAGGAGATGCCCTCCGGAAAGCAGCACCGCCACGGCGCGGCGCACTTGGGTCGGCTTGCCGACGATGACCCGAGCCAGCGCCTGGATGCCAGCGTGGGCGCCGGCTTTAAGGGCTTGAGGCGTAGGAGCCATAGTCATCGGAGTTCCTCGATCGGTATGTGATGTTCGCGCAGGCGTTGGCTGAGAGTGCGAGGCGTAATACCAAGGGCGGCTGCTGTTTGCAAAAGACCGCCTTCGTGAGCTGCGAGGGCGCGTCGGAGCAGATGTTCGACGGCGTTTTTCTCAACGTTCGCCAACATGGCCTCAAGGGAGCCTGGCGCCGGCCACGGAAGGCCCATGGGGGATCCTCCGCATCCAAGGGATAGGTGCGGCAGATTGCCGAGAATGGCGCCATCCAAGGAACGCACTGCGAGGGAAACGCACCACAGGAGTTCCCGGGCGTTGCCAGCCCACGGGCGTTTGAGCAACTCGCGCTCGGCATTTCGCTCGATCAAAGGCACCGGGCGTCCTTCGGTTCGGGCGGCTTCGACCAGGAAGGCACGGAAAAGGGGAAGGGTATCTTCCGAACGCTCCCGCAGGGGCAACAGCGTGAAACTAAGCACGCCCAGGCGCTCCCGCAGGCGTTCCGGAAGATCAGCCCAGTTTTGTGCACTGCCCGACCAGTGCAGGGCTTGGCCTTCGGGGCTATCCATGGCCCGAAGTAGTCCCGGGACCGAGGATTCAGGCAGGCCTTCGAGATCCGGTAAAAACACGCTGCCGCTTTTCAGAAGGGAAAGGCGACCCGACTCCAAATCATCGGGACCAAGCGACTCCGGTGCCAGTGAAAGGAACGGGGCCCCAGGGTGCCGCAGGCTATGGAGTCGGCGTGCCGCTCGGGCTCTGCCAACACCACGCTCGCCCAGGAATAGCACAGGGACATGGCTTTCGGCCGCTCGGGCTAGCCCATCGTCCAAGGCGCGCATGCTGGGGCTATGGGAAATCCACGGCTCCCGGGGATCGGGGGGCGGAGCACCCACCAAGGCGCGGAGGCGTTCCAGAAGGTCCAGGAAGCGGTCCAGATCGAAGGGTTTGGGCAGGAAATCCTCGGCACCCCAGCGCATGGCCTCGACGATATCGTGCGGTTCACCAAAGGCGCTCATGAGCACCACGCGCAGGCCCGGCTGGATTCGCTTGGCGCGCTTCAGTAGTTCCAAGCCACTGAAGCCGGGCAGACGAAGATCCGTCACCATCACTTCAAAGGGCGACCGCTGCAGGGCCGCAAAGGCCTCTACAGGATCACCCACTGCGGTGACGCTCCAGGCAGAATCCGCCAGTGCCTGGATGAGCAGGCGACGGAAACTGTCTTTGTCTTCCACCAGCAGTAGGCGCATGGCCAAAGGTTATCAGGCCTTCAGAAGGCCAGCACGCTCCGGGCAGCCACCAGGACCTTTTCGGCGTTGGGCAGCGTGGCTCGTTCCAGAATGCGATTGAAGCCAACCGGCGTGAAGGTTGAGCCCACACGCTCCACGGGAGCATCCAGCCACGCGAAGCATTCTTTGGAGACCTGTGCGGCGATTTCACCGCCAAACCCACCAAAGACCTTGTCCTCGTGAGCCACGAGCACGCGATGGGTCTTCTTCACACTCGCAAAAATGGTTTCGGTATCCAAAGGCAGCAGGCTGCGGAGATCCACCACTTCGACTTCGACGCCTTCCTTGGCGAGTTTGGCGGCGGCCTCTAGCGCAAAATGAACGGCCGTTCCGTAAGCCAGAATCGTCAAGTCCTTGCCTTTGCGCCGCACGCGCGCCTTGCCAAAGGGCACGGCGAAATCGGCAGGAACATGGTTTTTTGCCATGGCGGAGTTGTAGAGGAATTTGGGTTCAAGGTAGAGCGTTGTGCCCCGGGAACGCATGGAGGTCCGCAACAAACCGGCGGCATCATCGGCAAAGGCAGGCACTACGACGCGGATACCCGGCAGCGTCGTGAGCCAGCCTTCGACATTCTGGCTGTGATACAACCCGCCACCGATGTAGCCACCGCTGGCCAAACGCACCGTGATGTTGGGGCTGAACTTGCCGTTGGTGCGCCAAAAATCGTGGCTGCATTCCACGATCTGTTCGGCGGCAGGCCAGATGTAGTCGGCGAATTCGGCGCCTTCAACGACGACGCGGATCTTGTCGTTGTAGCGGGAGAATCCATTGGCGGTGCCCACGATGAAATCTTCGGCGATGGGGGCATTGAAGACGCGCGCCTTGCCGAATTCCTGCTGCATGCCCTTGGAAACATTGAAGATTCCGCCCTTTTCCTTGTTGGCCATATCCTGGCCCCAGATGAAGGTATCGGGGTTGTGGCGAAACTCTTCCTTCAGGGTTTGGTTCAGTGCGTGCAGCAGAGTGACGGATTCGCCTTCCTCGTTGTGAATACCTTCGGGGAATTTCTCGGATACCCAGGCTTCGGGAAGCAGATGGTCGTAGATGGTTGCCGGATCTGGATCGGCGGCTTTGATGGCCTTCTCGGAGGCTTCGTTGTAGTGGGCGAGATTCTCCGCTTCGATGGCTTGAAGGTCCGTTTCTGAAATTCCCTGCTGAAGGCAGTATTCGCGAAAGCGGGGCAGGGGATCCTTGGCCTTGGCTTCGGCCAATTCCTGTTCATCGCGATACCAATCGTGGCGGTCGGAATTGGAGTGCGATCCGATGCGCACACAAGTCGCGTAGACCATGGCAGGACCCGCGCCACTCGTGGCGTAGGCAATGCCTTCACGCACGGCCCGCAGGCTGTCCAGGACATCAAGGCCATCGCATTTGATGATTCGAAGATTGGAAAGCCCCGCAAAGTTATCGCAGAGAAATTCGTTGGCAGATTGATCGCGTTTAGGCACGGAAATGCCGTAGCCGTTGTCCTGTACCACAAAGACTACGGGCAACTTTTCCTTGTCGGCACCAATGATGGCCTCGTAGCAGTAGCCTTCGGAAAGGCTGGATTCGCCTTGACTGCTAAAGACAACGGCATCGCTTTGGTAATACTTTGTCGCGCGCGCCAGGCCCGCTGCGTGCTGAACATGGTTGCCCGTAAGGCTGGAAACATTTTGAATGCCGATTTCAGGCTTGGCGAAATGGTTGGACATATGCCGCCCACCCGAAGCCACATCATCCCGTTTGGAGATGCCGTTAAGGAGGATTTCTAACGGCGTAAGGCCCGCCGCAAGGCAGGTGAGCATGTCGCGGTAGTAGGGAAAGAGATAATCCTTGCCGGCGCGGAAACTGAGGCCAAGCGCCAATTGGATGCCATCGTGCCCGGCAAAAGGCGCATGGTACGACCAGCCAAGGGCCTGCTTAAGGTAATTGGGTGCCTTGTCGTCCAACACGCGACCCATCTGCATTAGGCCATACCAGCGTTTGATTTCGGCAGAATCGGGGTGGGTTTTCACGGGCACATTCCTATCGAGAATCAGAGTTTCCAAATCTAGCCTCCAGGATTTTGATGCACGCAAGGGGGCGGAGCGTTCACCAAGATTTTGTAATGTCGGCCTGATCTTCGGGATTCATGATCAGAAGGTCCCACACAAGGGGTAATTCCCTTTTGGTGCGGATTTCTCGACTGCGTTGAAGAGCGAGATCAGCGCGTTTGAGGCTGGCTTTAAGGGTCAGGTCATCCCGATCGGTCCGATGCAGCGGGTTCCAAAGCGTTGCGCCCATGGGCACTGGACCGAGTTTTTTCTGAATTCGTTCCAACAGTATTTGAGCACCTTCCTGGGTGGTGCGCGGTAACAGCAGCAAAAAGGCTTCGCGCCCCATATCGACCAGCAGATCCTCGCCTCGAAGGGCTTCGAAAACCTCGCGCAGATTGCGTTGGGATTTCTGGTTCAAAGGCATGGACCACTGCACCAAGGCAATGGCTTCACCGCGTCGCCGGGCCAGAAACAGGTTGGCCTTAAGCCAGATGTTGAGGTAGTGGAGATTCGGCAAGCGTGAGGCGGGTGCTTCCAGGGCGCTGTCTTCTACGACCGCCGTGGTTAGGTCCAAGGCATCCCGCGTCATGCGGAGTTCGTGCTTAAGCTGTTCCACTTCCAGAGTCTTGCCAAAGAGGTTGGCCAGTGCCTTCACCATGGCGACTTCGGCGCGG
This sequence comes from Deltaproteobacteria bacterium, assembly GCA_020048105.1. Lineage (GTDB taxonomy): Bacteria > Acidobacteriota > Holophagae > Holophagales > Holophagaceae > JAYREN01. Next base: position 9,405 of record JAIFMW010000220.1, read on the forward strand.
CTGAAGGCCTTGGGTTTTTGGGAGGTTACCGAAAGCACTCCGATGATGCGTCCGGACTGATAGAGCCCAGCGCCCAAATAGGCCTTGATGCCTTGGATCTGAACGGCGCGATGGTCCTTCCAGGTGGGACTGGTGGCGGCATCGCGAATCATCAGGGTCCGATCCGGGTGTTCCAGCACATGTGGGCAAAAGCTGTGAGTGGGTTCATGAACGGCCAGATCAGCTTCGATGCCCGGGGCGGTGGCCCACCAGAAGGCTTCCCAGCCAAGGTCGGTGAGTCGACTCATGACCGCATGATCGACCCCAAGTTCTTGGACCATGAGCGCGAGGCCATGATCGAAGAGGCGAGTGGGGTCGGGAAAGGAATGATCGACCAACTCGCCAAGAGCATGAAGGTGGCTGCGGGGTCCGCCGGCTTTCCGGACCCGTGCGCGGCGGTAGGTGGACTTGGCTTGATTCTCGGCCATCAGACGTCTCGATTGCTGGATAGAAATATACCCCTACCCGAGAAGTTCGACGGTGTGCGTTGAAGGATCTTCAATAGCTGATCACCCGAATCTGGGGATCGACCTGATCCTGCAAAAGTCCTTCGATGTAGCTAAGGGTTCCACCCTGAGCGCTTGGGCACGATCCGCAGGCTCCGTGATAGCTGATTTGCAGGGTTGTGCCGTCGAAATCGATGACTTCCACGCCGCCGCCGTCACCGGCGAGGCCTGGGCGAATCTGCTGGTCCAGGACAGCATTGATCTGCAGGAGCTTTTCGTCCGTGGTGCCCGAGGGTAGGCCCGGCGTGGAGGCGCCGACTTCTTCCTCGGTGTTGTGCTCCTCGACCACTTCGCAAACCGCGTCGATCAGATCACTCCATTCGGCGCTGGGCTCTTTGTTCACCGTGACGAAACGATCCATATAGAAAACGGAGGTGACCTTCCCCAGGGCAAAAAGGGCCGAACCCAGGGGATCGCCGACTGCCGCCGCGAAATCCCGGAAGGAGCGCACGCCCGATTTCAGGATGGGCCGCTGGAGAATGAACTTCAGCGCATCGGGATTGGGAGTGGGCTCAATGTTGATGACCTTGGGCATCGGCAGACCTCAGATTTTCAAAGTTTACCATTCTTGTCGGGTTTGATCACGAGCAATTCCCCTCATACTCGATGAATGAATACGGCTGGCCTTGTCCTAGTTACCGGTGCCACGGGTTACATCGGTGGGCGGCTGGTGCCACAACTCCTGCGGGCGGGCCATCGGGTTCGATGTTTGGCGCGTGATCCCGACCGATTGGCGGACCGTCCATGGCCCGGCGTTGAACTGGTGCGTGGGGATGCCTCCGATCTGTCCTCTCTCCTGACGGCACTCGACGGTGTGAGTCAGGCGTACTACTTGATTCATGCCATGGGGGACATGTCCGAGGATTTTCGAAAAAAGGATCTCAAGCAGGCTCGGATCTTTGCCACCGCCTGTGCCCAGGCAAAGGTGAACCGCATTATTTACCTGGGCGGTCTAGGTGATACCCAAGGCTTACGCAGCCAACATTTAGCAAGTCGCCAAGAGGTGGGTGAAGCGCTGACTTCCGCTGGAGTTCCGGTGCTGGAGTTTCGGGCGGCGGTCATTGTGGGCAGTGGCAGCGCCAGCTTCGAAATGATTCGCTACCTCACCGAACGGCTGCCGGTCATGATCACTCCCAAATGGGTGCATACCCGGTGCCAGCCCATCGGGATTCGCGATGTGTTGGCCTACTTGGTGGAGGCTCAGGAGCATCCCGAGGTCACAGGTATTGTCGAGATCGGTGGCCAGGACGTTGTGAGTTATCGGGACATGATGAGGACCTTTGCGGAAGTTCGGGGATTGCGTCGATTCATCATCCCGGTGCCAATTCTTACCCCCAGGCTCAGCAGCCTGTGGGTGGACCTGATCACGCCCATTCCCAAGAGTTTGGCTCGGCCGCTCATCGAAGGGGTGGCCACGGAAGTGATGGTTCGTGATTCGAAGGCCCTTCAACTTTTTCGCGTGCGCCCTTCGGGCTATCGGGAGGCGGTGGAATTGGCGCTGCGGCGTTTGACGGAAGATGCCGTGGAGACCACCTGGGCTTCGAGTCTTGCCAGCCTGCCTCCAGGCATTCCCGAAGGCCAAGCTTTAGGTTCGCAGGAAGGCTTGCTGCTCGAGCGTCATCGCATGGAAGTGCAGGCCTCTCCAAAGGCCGTCTTTCGCGCCTTTTGTGCCATCGGGGGTGAAGCTGGGTGGCCCACGGGGAACCTCCTTTGGCAGGTTCGAGGCCTTTTGGATCGCCTTTGCGGTGGTGTGGGCATGCGGCGGGGGCGGCGCCATCCCAGGGAATTGCGAGTAGGGGATCCCGTGGACTTTTGGCGGGTGGAAGCCTTGGAAACCAACCATCTGTTGCGCCTGCGTGCCGAAATGAAGCTGCCAGGCCACGCTTGGTTGCAATTCGAAGTAATCGCCAGTGAGTCGGGTTCGCGCCTGGAGCAAACGGCCTACTTTGAACCCAGAGGTTTGTTTGGCTTGATCTATTGGTACGCGGCATTGCCCTTCCACCGTTTCATCTTTCCGGGAATGATTCGAGGCCTAAAGCGGGCGGCAGAAAAGCGTGAGGAATCGTGACCTTATCCCGGTATCCGGTACGTTCGGCGCTGCTCTCTTTGAGCGAGAATCAATCCGGAGGCTTGGATGTTTGAAGCTCAACGTGAAGCGTGTGTGGCCGCCGCCCTGGCGGGTGGTCGGGTATTGGTTCCCTTTTTTCGAAAGCTTGAACCCGGCGCCATCATCGAAAAATCGAAGAACGATTACGTGAGTGAGGCGGATCGCGCCTCCGAGGCGGCCATCAAGGCCGAACTGGATCGGCGCTTCCCTCAGTATTCCTTTCTCGGTGAAGAAACGGGCGCCTCGGGCGATAGCAGCCGAGTCTGGATTGTGGACCCGCTGGATGGCACCTTGAACTTTGTGCAAGGCTTTCCCCATTGGTGCGTTTCGGTGGCGCTCTGGGACGCTCAGGGCCCCGTGGTGGGGTGTGTTTGGGACCCATTGCGGCAGGATCTTTTCTTGGCCACCCGGGGCGAAGGCGCCACCTGGAATGGGCAGCGCATGGCCATATCGACCCAATCCAGCCTGGATGGCGCCTTCTTGGCCACAGGTTTCGCCTATCAGTTGGGTGAGCGCTTCAAGGCCTATAGCAAGGCCTTGGAAGCCACCTTCTATCGCGCCAAGGGAATTCGGCGGGCGGGGAGTGCAGCGCTTGATTTGGCCCATGTCGCGGCTGGCATCTACGACGGATTTTTTGAAATGGGTTTGCAGAAGTGGGATATGGCCGCAGGTGTTTTGCTGGTGCAGGAAGCGGGCGGGCTCATTTCGGATTGGGAAGGTGGGGAAGACTGGTTTGAGAGTGGCAACGTGCTTGCCGGGAATCTCTGGGTGCAGCAGGAATTGACGGATGCGGTCCGGGGCTGAAATCCTTTTCCCATTCACCCCTAGATCGGCCGCGATGGATGAGATTTGTGCTGGGACCATCCGCACGGCATTCCGAATCTTCGTTTTTGGCCATGATTCTCTTGGCTTTTATCGGTGTTCATCGGTGGCCAAACCGTTTTCTCTGCCGGAGAGGAGCCAAGATGGTCCCACCGCCTTCTTCTCTTTATCCCCTTCATCCTGGCAAATTATCTTTCTTTTTTAGCCAGGATGAAGGGGATTAAGGGGATAGAAAACAAAAGCAAAAACGATTTTTGCCACCGATAAAAACAAGCAATCACGGACATTTGGCTGCTTTGTTGCCGTGATGCTTTTGCAGGATCAGTTCTCCTGAGCTGCCAACTGCAAATCGGCCCACAGGGCTTCCAGATGTTTTCGCTCGGTGGCTTCAGCGCCGATGGAAACGCGGATCATCTGCTGACCTTTCAGCACTGAAGGCGTTAGGTAGCTGCGCCCACTTTGGTTGATGGCATCAGCGATGGCGAGGTTGTGTTCCTTTAAGGCGAGTTCATCGGCTTTGAGTTCTAGCGGAACGTGGCGGATGCACACGGTTTGAAGGTCCACGGGGGCCATACGCTCCCAATGGGGCGCGGCATCGATCTGTTCCTTTAGCCACTGGGCATTGGCGAGATCGCGGCGGATGCGGGTCTGGAGGCCTTCGACGCCTTGGTCGCGGATGAGGAACCATAGCTTGAGGGCGCGGAAGCGCCGCCCCAACGGAATGCCCCAATCCCGGAGATTGCGCACTTGGCCATCCTGGGCGGTGTGCAGGTAGCTGGGATTGGTGCCCATGACACGAATCAAGTGCTCGGGGTCGCGCACGAAGTAGGCGGTCAGATCGAAGCCGGTGCCCATCCACTTGTGGGGATTGAGCACGATGGAATCGGCGACTTCAACGCCCGCCCATAGTTCGCGACACTCGGGGCAGATCATGGCGGTCCCTGCCATGGCGGCATCCACGTGGAGCCACAGGCCGTATTTCTGTGCGAGAGCCGCCATGGCTTCCAAGGGATCCATGGCTGTCGTGGCGGTGGTGCCGATGGCGGCTACCAGGGCGCAGGGTTTCAGGCCTGCGGCGAGATCGGCCTGGATGGCCGCTTCCAAAGCCTCGAGCCGCAGGGCGTGGTTCTCATCGGTAGGGATAAGGCGCAGATGATCCTTGCCGAAACCTGCCAGCAGCGCGGCCTTTGGAATGGAACTGTGGCCCTGATCCGAGGCATAGACAATCAGCGGGGTGGACTCACCTTGCAGGCCTCCGCGGTTTTGGCTGAAGGCTGAGCTCTTTTCCCGGGCACACAGCAAGGCGCAGAAAGTTGCCGTGCTCGCAGTGTCCTGAATAACGCCCGTGAACGCTTCGGAAAGACCCAGCATCTGACGCAGCCAATCCATGACCACGTCTTCCACCTCAGTGGCGGCAGGGCTCGTCTGCCAACTCATGCCCTGGCTGCCCAGGCCCGCACAGACCAGATCGGCCAGCACCGACGAGAGGCTGGAGTTGGAAGGAAAGTACGCGAAGAATCCGGGATGATTCCAGTGCGTAATGCCGGGCATTACAATGCGATCCAGATCGCCCAGGATTGCGTCTAGGCCTTCGGATTTTTGGGGTGGTATGCGCGGCAGCTTGCCGCTGATCTCGCCTGGCTGGGCTGGGCTCATAACCGGATAGGTTTCGATGTTGTCGCGATAGGTCGCGATCCAATCGATCAGTTCGTGTCCAAGGCGGCGGAATTCGTGAGTGTCCATGCCCTCAATGATGCGCGGATTCTCCAGCTTTTGCAGGCTTGGGCAATTCCAGGAAGAGCACTTGTCCGGTGGCTAAGTCATACACCGCCGGAAGCACCTTGACTTTGCCAATACTCACCAGATGTCGCACGATTTCGCTGCGATCCAACACGACCTGGGCTTGGCGCACGGCGTTGTTGCGTTCGAGATGGCGGAGGTGCTCGGCGGCCGTTTCATTGGGATCTTCGTGCGTCGTTTCCAAAAGTCCCGACATGGCCGCCTGGAAGGACCATAGATTGCCCGGAAGGGGCTTCCCGTTAGCCTCGGCGACGGCTTTGATCGCCCCGCAGGCGGTATGACCGAGTACCACAACCACCTTGGAACCCAGGTGCTCCACGGCATATTCCACGGAGGCCACGCCCTGGGTATCGGGGCAATTGCCCGCTTCCCGAATGGTGAAGAGGCGCCCCAGTTCCTGATCGAAAATGTAGTTATCCATCAGGCGGCTATCGGAGCAAGTGACTATGACGGCAAAGGGCGCTTGCCCTTTGGTAAGGGTTTGGCGCAAGTCGGGATCCTGGGAAGCCAGCAGACTCCGAATCCGATGCCCTTCCACGAAGCGACGATTACCTTCGCGGAGTTCCGCCAAGGCTTCCGCAGGGTTTCGGATCTCACCCCCTGTGGGCAGTTCCTTCCGGGCTAAAGCCTCCTGAAGCTTGGCGTTTTCGCTGGTGAGTCTCTTCGCTCGAGCCTCGGCTTCGGCTAGTCGTTTGGTGTCGATGGCTGGGGGTGCGGGTTTTGGCTTCGGGGTGGATTTGGGAACTGGGGCCGCCTTTTCCTTGGCAGTAGGTGGTTCCTCAGGGACCGCGACGGAAGGTCGTTTTTTTTCAGGCTTGGGATGTTCGACCTTGGCGGCCTCATGCTTGGGAGGTTCCTCAATGACCATGCCCACGGGTGAGGCAAGGCAAGCAATCAGCAGCAACTCGAGCATGGGAGGCCTCCGGCAACCTATGGCCTATCGGCTCGCCGGGGCTCCTGCTTCAATACTGGTTCACTCGTATCGTAAGGCCTCGATGGGATCCTGCTTGGCGGCCTTCATGGCGGGCCACATGCCAAAGATCAGGCCGATGGCCGTGCTCATACCGAAGCCCAGCAGGATGGACCAGAGCGGCGCGGAGGTGGGGAAATCCAGGGCGACCCGAGCCGTCAGTGCGATGCCTAGGCCAACGGCGATACCGATGGCACCGCCCACGCCGGTAAGGGAAACGGCTTCCACCAAGAATTGGGCCGCGATGTCTTTTCGGGTGGCGCCGAGCGCCTTGCGTACGCCAATTTCCCGCGTTCGTTCCGTCACCGTTACCAGCATGATGTTCATGACGCCGACGCCACCCACCAGCAAGGCGATGCCCGCGATCAGGATCATGGCTCCGGCGATGCCGCCCGTGATCTCCTTGAATTGCTTGAGTTGCCCTTCACTGGTAAAAATGGCGAAATCGTTGGGTTGGTTGGGCTTCAGCCCACGCCGAGCCCTCAGGATTGCCACCTCTTGATCGGTAAGTGCATCCATGCCGGCGGGATCTTTGGGGATGGTGGCGATGTGGAGGTTGTCGCCGCCGCCGTTTTTGACCTGAGGAAACATCTCATCGAAGGTGCTGATCGGGATCAGGACGATGTTGTTGGCACCACCGTCGCCGAATTCCGGTTTCTTCTCCAGCACCCCAATCACTTGGAAGGGCACGCCATTGACCATGAGTTCCTGGCCCAAGGGGTCCTTGCGGGGCCAGAGGGCTTTCACCACGTCCAAGCCAATGACGCAGGTGTGGGAAGCATGGAGCACATCTGCATCCACGAGAAACCGACCATCCCCAATGGCAGCATTGTTGGCTGGAGCATAATCGGGATTGGTTCCGCAGAAGGTCGGGCCATTGGCTTCTTCCCCCCGGCGATTTTTGATGGTGGGGCCCGTTCCGTTGGAGTAGCGTTCCTGGGAAACCGCCGCAGCGAGGGTGGAAAGGCGCTTGAGCGCCTCGGCGTCATCGCGGGTCAGGTCTCGCCTGCGCCTCTGTTCCTCGGGCATGGGGCCACCCCCACCGAAGCGCGGTTCGTATTTTTGGAACTGTACCAGCGTGGTGCCAAAGGCCGTGAAGGCCTCCGTGATGGCGTTGTTGAAGCCCACCACAAAACTCACCATGGCAATAACGGTGGCCACACCGGCGGCGATGCCAAGGAGCGTCAAAAAGCTCCGCAGCTTTTGAGCGAACATGGCCCGCAGGGCGAAGAGAAAATTCTCCTTTCCGATGGCGCGAAGAAGGCTGGGTTTTCGGAGAGCGGCAGCCATGGTTCACTCCGCTCGGATGGCGTCGATGACGACAAGGTTCGAGGCGCGTCGCGCTGGCAGGAAGCCTGCAGCTAGGCCCACCAGGGTGGATAGGGTGATGCTAGTGAAGACGATGCCGAAGGTGACTTCCGCCGGAAATCCCGCCACGCCCTTCACCACCAGGGCGATGGCGCTGCCCAGCAGCACCCCGACCACACCGCCTGTCATGGAGAGTAAGGCGGCTTCTAGGAGGAACTGCCGACGGATGTCTTTTTTCTTGGCGCCCACGGCTAAGCGGATGCCGATTTCCGGTGTGCGCTCGGTGACGCTGACCAGCATTATGTTCATGATCACGATGCCTCCCACACCCAGGCTCACGGAGGCCACCAGGATCATGAGGATGAAGGCCGCGCCGCTGATCTGGCGCCAAATCTGCTGAGCGGCTTCCTGAGTGATCACGCCAAAAGGATCGGCTGCCCGAAAACTCGTGTGGCGCATGGCCCGGAAGAGTGCCCGGCTTTCATCGATCGAGGCCTCCATACCGGGGATGCCCCCTGCGGCCTTGATGTAAATTTCCATGGACTGGTTGGTGGGCATGAAATTGGTGCGATAGACCTGGACCGGCACGTAGACGCGGTTGTCCTGGGTGAAGCCAATGCTGCGCCCCTGTTTGGGCATGAGGCCGATGACCCTGAATGGAAGGCCCCTCACCAGAATGGTTTTTCCGATGGGATCCAGCCCAGGAAAAAGCTCGTCGCGGATGTTGGCCCCGATTACTGCCACGGGTTGAAAGGCGTCGTTCTCCTTTTGGGTGAAAAAGCTGCCGTATTCAAATTCCAGGCTAAAGAGTTCGGCAAAATTGGGTGTAACACCCGTGACCACCACATCGGCCAGTCGTTTGTTTGCATAGTTCACGGCACCGCTGCGTCCGCTTCCAACTCCGATCATTGTGGTTTTTTGCAGGGAACTGGCCGCCCGCTCGTATTCTCGCCAGGTGATGGGTGGGCGCTTCAAGGCGTCCAGGAACTCCTTGCGACTCTGGATGATGCCAAAGCGGGTCAGGATGTAGACGTCCGGGGAAAGCACGATGACCTTTTCCTTAACGTAGGTATTCAACCCGCTGATGACGCTGACCACCCCAACGATGGTGGTCACGCCGATGATGACGCCCAACAACGTGAGGAAACTCCTCATTTTGTGGGCTTTCAGCGCACGGAGCGCCACCCGGAAAAGTTCACGATAGTCCATGATTTGGCCGACTCAGTTCGCCTTGCGATCATCACCTGGGGTGCCGCTCTTGCGAGCCTTTTCGACTCGAACGACTTCTCCGCCCTTCAGATCTCGAAGGGTGCGGAAGGGGCCAGTAATGACCTTCTCGCCACCATTCAGACCGGTGGTGATTTCGACATTGAGTTCACCGAGCAGGCCTGTTTTGACCGGCACGAACTTGGTCTTGGTACCTTCCATAACGTAGACGCCCTCTTCTTCTTTGGGAGCACCGACCTTGGACTTTTCGCCCTCCTTGAGCTTGATCTCCCTCATCACCAGGGCCTGAAGGGGAATCGCCAAGGCATTCTCCCGGCTGCCGGTGAAGATATCGGCCTGAGCGCTGAGCCCGGGCTTGATGGTGGCGGGCGGGTTCTTCATCTGCACTTTGACCTTGAATTTCGTGGCTTCGTTTTGGCTCACCTTGAGCAGCGGGCTGCCGCCCACCTCCGTGACCACGGCATCAAACACCTGATTGGGATAGGCGTCGATACGAACCTGCGCGTTCTGGCCCATCTTGACGTTGGGGATGGAGGCTTCGTCGACTTCCAGTTCGGCCTCTACCTTGCTCATATCGGAAATGGTGACAAGCACGGTGCCCGCTTGGTTCTGGACGCCGATTACGGCCGTTTCGCCCTGTTCAATGCGGCGCGCCGTCACGACCCCATCCATGGGCGCGGTGATGGTGGAATAACGCAGGCTGACGGAAGCTCCTCGCAGCTCGGCCTTGGCCTGCTCGACGCGGCGACGCGAGGATTGAGCGGTATTGGTGGCGGTGGTCAGGGCGGTGCGCTGTTGCTCGAAATCCGCCTGGGCGATGATGCCCGCTTTGCGGTTGGTTTCGGCGCGGGCGAAATCGGCCTTGGCTTGGTTGAATCGGGCCTCCGCGCTTTGGAGCTCCGTACTCGCGGCCTCAACATTGGCATAAAGGCTATCGGCATTGGCGCGGGAGCGACTGGGGTCGATCTCCATAATGAATTGACCCTTCTTGACGAAATCGCCCTCCTTGACCGCCAGGCGGGTCACCTGGCCCATGATGTTGGCGGAAATATCCACCTTCGCAACGGCCTGGACCTTTCCATTGGCACTTACTTTGGCGGTGATGGTCTCGCGGTTGACGTCTGTCACCTGCACGGGCAAGCCCTTGTCGCCCCGCGTAGCAGCTACTCCGATGATCACGATAAGCAGCGCACCACCCACCAACACCCAGATCTTCTTCCGCTTCATGTCAACGCCTCCGGCCGCGAGTTCGGCCCACAGGGAGGGTTCGCGGCTTGTGCCCAGCGGTTTAGGTCTCCGAGCCAAGGGGTTGGTTTTGTTTTAATTGAAAATGATTTCCAGTTGCGACATAGTCTTAGATTGAGGTTTACCCATGACTGCTCGGTTTCGTGCTCACCTACCCGCTTTGGCATTCTGCTTGGCAATCACCCCCACGCTCGCTGCTGCCGCGAGTGGCGGCCTAAAGGGGCGGTTGTTGGATGATCGAGGTGGCGCCGTTTCCCAGGCGAAGGTGATCCTTCTGAACAAGGTGTCTGGATATCGCCAAGTCGTTCAGCCGGATGCCCAGGGACGATTCGGATTCTTCAATGTCCCCTTCAATGACTACCACTTGGAGGTTTTTGCCAAGGATCTGGAACCCATTCACCGCACCGTCGAATTGCGCGCCACCCTTCCTTTAGACCTGGTGTTTGTCTTGAGGCCGCAAGGCGTGACGGTCGCCGTGGAAGAAACACTTTCCCTGGTCGAAGATCACCCTTCGGTGCATCTCGATATCGATAAGACCACCATTGAGCGCATGCCTGCGCCTGTGCAGAGCAGGGCTCTGGAATCAATCCTGCTCACCACACCGGGTTTCATTGCGGATGAAAATGGGCGCTTCCACTTTCGAGGCAGCCACGGCCAAGCCACCTATGTCATTGATGGCGTTCCGCTCTCGGATCAAGTTCACGCCAGTTTTTCCAATGGCCTGGACCCTGCGCAGATCGAGAGTATGGAGATCATTACAGGCGGCGTGTCCGCGGAATATGGTGGCAAACCGGTAACGGTCATCAATATGACCACCAAGTCAGGGCTGGGTGCTTCCAATGGATTTGAAGGAGAAGTGACCCTGGGTGCCAGCCGATTTCAAACGATGGAAATGGGCCTTGGCGCGCGGGGAGGCACGGAGCGCTTCGGCTATTTCGTGACCGCTGCCGCCAGTCGCAGCGATCGCTTCCTGGACCCTGTGAATTTTGAAAGCCTCCACAACTACGGAGAAACAGGCCGTATCTTTTCGCGCTTCGATTGGGTTCTTTCGGATCGGGATATGCTGCGAGCCTCACTGAGCGGCGGGCGCACGGACCGCGAGGTTGTGAATTTGGTCTCCCAGCAGGCTCAAGGGATGAATCAGCGAATGGCTAATACTGACTTCAATGGCAGTCTGAATTGGAGTCACCTCTTCAATAAGGATTTGAATCTCGACGCCGCGATCTATCACCGGCGAGCAACGTCGAGGCTTGATCCCACGCGCGATCTGGCCCCCGGGTTTTCCGCAGGAGGTCCCGATTTCCCCAATTGGGTTCGTCAGGATCGCAGCCTGGAAAATTGGGGAGCCCAGGCGGCTATGACTCAGCGCTTTGGCGATGGCAGTACGTTGAAGGCCGGACTGCAATACGTAGCCTTCCCGATCCACGAGCGTTTCCAATTCGCCGTCACCGATGATGATCAGATCGACCCTGCGGATCCCTTCTACCGCTACACGCCGAGTGGTGGCGGAGCCATTTTTAATTTCGATGAGCGAATTAAACCGGTATTGGCCTCCGCCTTTGTTCAGAGTGATCTCCATCTGGGTTCATGGTTCCTGGCACTGGGGCTGCGTTATGACCGCTTTACCATGCGAAACGTGGACGAAGGGCACCTGCAGCCGCGCATCGGAATTTCCTACCGCGTTGCGCCCAGCACCATTTTGCGGGCCTCGTATGATCGCCTGTTGGTCACGCGGGAAAATGAAAACCTCGCCCTTTCCACCTCACAGCAGGCCTGGGATCTGGGGCCGAATGCCGGGACGGCCGTTCCGGGGCTCAAGCCTGAGATGCAGCACAGCTTTAGTTATGGTCTGGAGCAGCAGATTGGAAAAGCTGCTCGGGTCATGGTCGAGTATTGGGAAAAATCCAGCCGCAATGCCGGGGATAACGCTCAGTTTCTGAACACCGGAATTCTTTTCCCCGTCGGTGCAGCCAAAGGTGTTTTTCGCGGCGTCAACGCCCGCGTCGATTTGGTTCCAGTACACGGCTTTTCGGCCTATTTGAGTTTAGGAAAGACGCGGGCCCTTTTTCAGGCGCCCTTGGTCGGCGGGTTGCAACTGGAGGCGCCGGAGGCCCAGGTTGGCGAGCGTTTCCTTATCGATCATGACCAGAAGTTAGCTGCTCAGTTGGGGCTCCGCTTTGAAGGCAAGGGCTTTTTTGCGCAGATCCTAGGTCGTTACGATTCCGGACTGGTTGCGGGCGATCCGGCCGATGCCGAGGGGAATCCGGATTTGGAATTTGGAATTCCCTTCGTGCGTCAGGATTCTGAAGGCACTTGGCGCGTAAAACCCCGAACGACCTGGAACTTCAGCCTGGGGCAGGAGTTCGCGTTTGGTGCCAAACGAAAGGTGGTTTTTTCCGCGGATCTATTGAATGCCTTCGACCAGAAAGGCCTATACAACTTCCTGAGTATCTTTGGTGGCACCCATGTGACGCCGCCACGCACCTGGGCCTTCCGCGTGAAATATGCCTTCTGATTTGAACTACTCACCCTGGTTTTTTGCCCTTCTCGCCAGCCTCGCGACTGGACTGGGTGGGGTGCTCCTCGCGGGCCTTTCCCTGGTTCTGCCGGAACGCCTTCTAAAAAAGAGCCTTCCGCTGGCGATCAGCTTTGCCACCGGTAGCCTGCTTGCGGCCGTGTTCCTGGATCTGCTCCCGGAGGTATCCCACGCCTTGCCGGGTCATCTCGGTTTCACGGCTGTCTTGGGCGGGATCCTGCTGCTGCACATCCTTGAACGCACCCTGCTCTGGCGGCACTGCCATGAATCTCAGTGTGGGCTGCACCAGAGCACTCGGCCCTTCGTCCTGTTGGGAGACGGCCTCCACAACTTTGTGGATGGTCTTGCCATTGCAGCGGCCTTTTCCGCTTCCTGGGCCGCGGGTCTGGCTGTCACCCTCGCCGTACTGGCCCACGAAATTCCACAGGAACTTGGGGACTTTGCCATTCTCCTGAAATCTGGCATGAGCCGAGGACGGGCTCTGGCCTGGAATGCCCTGCTCAGCATGAGTTCAGTGCTGGGCACCGTGATTGGCCTTGCTGCCCTTGGGTGGGCCAATCAATTCCAGCCCTATGCCCTGGCCCTTAGCGCTTCGAGTTTTCTATATATAGCCTTGGGAGATCTCCTGCCGGGGCATCGCGCTTCCAGCTCCGTTGGCACCTTTCTGGGTCGGCTGGCCTGCATGGGCGCGGGTATCGCCCTCATCGCCTGGGCGACAGCGAGCCATCATCACTGAAGGATTATTGGAACAGGAAGGCGCTTCCGGACGTCCTAGATCAAGGTTGGGGCTCTGAGAACCCCACCCCCCAGGAGACCACCCATGATCAGCAAAACCATGCAGGATGCGCTCAATGCGCAGATCAACTCGGAGCAGGCCAGCGCCCAACTGTACTTAGCCATGAGTGCTCATTGCGAAGGCAAGAGCTTCAAGGGTTTTGCCAATTGGCTGATGGTTCAAGCTTCCGAAGAAACCGCCCACGCCATGAAGTTGATTACCTTTTTGCTGGATCGTGGCGGCAAGTTGGAACTCAAGCCCATCGTGGCGCCGCCCACCGATTTCGGCGGCATCATTCAGGTTTTCGAACAAACGCTAGCCCACGAAAAGGGCATTACGAGCAAGATCAATGCCCTCTTCGAATTGGCTCGAAACGAAAAGGACTACGCCAGCGAGATCACCCTTCAGTGGTATGTCACCGAGCAGGTCGAGGAAGAGGCAAATGTCGGCCAGATCGTTGAACATCTCCGCGCTGTGGGCGATCAGGGCGGAGGCATTTGGTATCTCGATTCCAAAATGGGGAAGCGCGGGAAGGTATAAGCTTTTTCCGAAAGAACGAAAGGGGCCGCAAATGCGGCCCCTTTCGTTTCTTGATGAACGGAGAAGGCTACTTCTTGGTCTTCCACATCGAGTGGCCGAACTACGCCCCTTCTCGAAGGCGGCCCGCTGGTCGAATTAAACCGAGGCAGCCTTTGACTCTGCTGTTGACAGAGGCTATTTCTGATCCATGCCGAAGCCCCTGCGTTAGAGTCCCCTTAAGCCTTGGGCATCTCGACGTCAAGCCGATAGCCCACACCGGTTTCCGTGCGGAAGTGGCGCGGGCGGGTGGGATCATGCTCCAGCTTTTTCCGGAGCTGTCCCATGTAGATGTGCAGGTACTGAGTCTGCTCCCCCTGGCCGGGACCCCATACCTCGCGGAGGAGCTGTTTGTGTGTCACCACCTTCCCGTTGCGGCGTGCCAGGGATTCCAGCAGCCGGTATTCCAGGGGAGTCAAGCGGACCTCCTCGCCGGATAGGGAGACCTGTCGGGCTTCTAGATCGATGCGCAGGTCGCCTGCGATCACCACGGGCTGGGGAATCTCCTGCTGGATGATGCGGCGTAACACAACGCGGATCCTTGCCAGGAGCTCGTTCAGACCGAAGGGCTTGGTGAGGTAGTCGTCTGCCCCTAGGTCCAGGGCCTCCACCTTCTGCCGTTCCCGGGTGCGCGCACTTAGGACCACCACCGGAGCCTGGCTCCAAGTGCGGAAGTCCTTGAGCACCTCCAGCCCATCAAGATCGGGCAAACCAAGATCCAGCAGCAGAAGGTCCGGGTTATGGCTCCGAGCAAGGCCCAGGCCTTCCCTTCCTCCAGAAGCCGGGAGGACCTGATACCCATGCCTTCGCAGGCTGCTGCCCAGGAATTTCAGCAGGGAGGCTTCATCCTCGACCACTAAGATTAGGGGCTGCGTCATGGCCGACTCACAAGGAAAGGAGTGACGGGGCGCCCTCGCAGGGAAGCGTAAAACGGAAGGCGGCTCCTCCGCCATCTGCTTCCTCCACCCAGATGCGCCCGCCGTGGATTCGGGTGATGGCCCGGCAGATGGCTAGGCCCAGGCCCAGGCCCCCGTCTCGCATGGCCCCTTCCCGCCGCGTAAACTTCTCAAATATCCGCTCCCGGTCGACTTCCGGCACACCAGGGCCCAGATCGGTCACTTCCACCAGAACCTCGCCCGGCAGGGTCCTGGCGCTCAGACGGACATCGGATCCCGGCGCGTGGCGCAGGGCGTTCTCGATGAGGTTAAGGAGCAAGAGCTCAACGAGCGCCCCGTCAATGGGCACGGGGGGGAGATGCTCGGGAAGCTCCACCTGCACCGGAAGAGCACCGAGGGCGGCTTCTAGGCGCGTGAGGGTGGCGCCAACAACCTCCTCCAGGGGCTGCCATTCCCGCTCAAGGCCGAAATCCCCATGCTCCAGGCGAGTCAGGTCCAAGAGGTTGCTCAGAAGTCGATCCAGGCGCTGAGACTCTTCCTGGATCATCTCCACCATCTCTCGTCGTTCTTCTGGGGAAAGTTCCTCCTCGTCGGAAGCCAAGGTGGAAGCCGCGCCTCGGATGGCTGCCAGAGGCGTCCGAAAATCGTGGGATACCGCGCTCAGCAAGGAATTGCACGTCCGCTCCCGGTCAGCTTCCGCCCGGGCGCGCTCGGCTTCCTCGTTGGAAAGGGCACGCTCCAGCGCCAGGGAGATCTGCCGCACACAAGCCTCGCGGAAGGTTTGTGGTGTGCCGTTCCAGGTGGCCTCATCCATAAGAAGCGTCCCCATGGCTGCCTTGGAACTCTCAAGAGGAACCGGTAGTCTGCCGTCACCTTCTTCGTGATGCAAATCGGCACCTCGAATTGAAACAGGGCTGCGCAATTCGGAGGACAGAAAGGCTTCTCCAGCTTTCATCAGGCCCTCGGAGCTGGACTCGTCTGCCAGGAGACGGCTCAGGGCATACAGAGAGGCTGTCTCGCGCTCCCGGGCCATGGCCATCCGGGTCTGCTCCCGCAACTTCTGGACGAGGTCGGCCACCAACTGGGCAATGCCAATCAATCCCAGGAAGACGATGAATTGCGATCCGATGGAACTGGAGAAGCGGAAGGAGTGGGTCTTGAATAACAGGTCGTGCCCCAACATCCCCAGGATGGCCACAACCCCTGCGGCCAGTCTTCCCCAGCGCCAAGCCACAACCACCGCACCAAGGAGATACACCATTAGGAAGAAGGCCAAATCCCCCCAACTATGGCAAAGCCAGGCCACGCCGATGCATAGTGCGGCCATTCCCACGCCTGCGAGAAGACTGAACGTTTTACCTCGAATGGATCCGGACTTGGCCTGGACCTCATAACCCGCATCTTTTTCTACCATGAATACCAACCTGTCAGCCCCTTCCTAAAAAACCCCTAAAGATTCCCACCCACTGGCGAATTCAGGGACTCCCTCGTAACACAATGCATAAAGATGACTGGCCTCTGCTGATTAGAGGGTGTCTATTTTTTTGGAAACGCCGATGAATCTGCGTCTTGGACTGTACGTGCTGGTAATCCTGGGAGCCCTCCTCACGGGCCTGGGGGGCTGTGATCGCTCGAAGCAGGAGACAGGCCAAGACTCCTTCCTCCGGGAGGGCAAGTACTTGGTTGTGCCCGAGGGCTCGTCATTAAGAAAGAAACTCCAGATCGGCCCTGCGGAAGAAAAGCAGGTAAGGGCCGGTTTGACGGTCCCCGCCACAGTCGAAGCCGATCCTTCGGAACTGCTAAAAATCCTCCCCCCAGTGGCCGGACGCATCGTCCAGCTTCACGTACATCTGGGGGACTGGGTGAAGAAGGGGCAACCGCTGGTCACCCTGGAATCTCCAGATCTGACCCAAGCCTTCTCGGATCTCCAGAAAGCCAAAGCCCAGCACCAACAGGCGAAGAGGACTCTGGATCGCATCCGGGAACTGGGCCAGCACGACATAGCCTCCCGGCGCGAAGTGGAGCAGGCCGAGACGGAATTCACCTCTGCCGAAAGCGAGCACCGCCGTGCGGAAGCCCGGATCAATCAACTCGGGTCCTCCCTTGAGGCCGGTCCTTCCGACCGCATGTTGGTATTGCGGGCGCCAATTCAGGGGCGTATCAGCGAGCTGAGCGGCGCTCCTGGGGGGTATTGGAACGATTTGAACGCCCCCGTCATGGTGCTTGCCAATCTTTCTACAGTCTGGTTTTCGGCCAGTGTCCAGGAGAAGGACATCCTCAAAATCTACGCGGGGCAGGAGGTTGTGGCGAGCCTCGCGAGCTTCCCCAGCGAGCCTTTCCACAGCAAGGTTGCCTTCGTTGGGGAGATGCTGGATCCCGAAACCCGGACAGTGAAGGTCCGGATGCCCTTCGACAACGCCTCGCGCCGCCTGTTGCCAGCCATGTTCGCCAACGTGACCTTCAGCCTGCGTCCCCACAAGGGGTTGGTGGTACCTACCTCTGCCATCCTCCAGGACCAGTTTGGGAGCCGGGTGTATGTGGAAGTGGCGCCCTGGACCTTCGAGATACGCGCCGTCAAGGAAGGGATTCATCTCGGGGACGAATGGACGGAAGTGCTGGAAGGGCTCAAGCCGGGCGAACGGCTGGTGATGAAGGAAGGGGTCCTGCTCCATGATTGAACGCTTCGTCGAGGCTTGCCTCCGTCGCCGCTACCTCGTCTGGGCGGTCTTTCTCCTGGCCGCAATCTACGGTGCCTTTTCTTGGACGCAGCTATCCGTTGAGGCCTACCCGGATATCGCGGATGTGGGCGCACAGGTCATCACTCAAGTTCCTGGCTTGGCTGCAGAAGAAGTGGAACAGCAGATCACCGTGCCCCTTGAGCGTGACCTCATGGGCACGCCCGGCGTCTTGGTCATGCGCTCGAAGAGCACCTTCGGTCTTTCCCTCATCACGATGGTCTTCAAGGATGGCGTCGAGGACTATTGGGCACGCCAGCGAGTCCAGGAACGCATCTCCAACGTGTCCCTGCCCTATGAGGCGAAGCCGGTGCTGGATCCCATGGCTTCCCCGGTGGGTGAGATCTTCCGCTATACCCTGGAATCCCAGCACCGCTCCCTTCAGGAATTATCGGAGCTTCAGCGATGGACTGTCATTCCCCGGTTCAAGCAGGTGATGGGCGTTGCGGATGTCACCAATTTCGGCGGCCTCACAACACAGTTCCAGCTTGAACTCGACCCCGCCAAACTCTCCGCCTATAACCTCTCACTGCAGCGCATCACGGAAGCCATCGAGGCCAACAGCGCCAACGCCGGAGGAAGTCTCTTGAACCACGGCGACCAGGGCTTTGTGGTGCGGGGCATAGGTTTGGTGCGGAGCCTGGACGACCTCGGGAACGTGGTGGTGGCTGAGTCGAAAGGCACGCCCATCCTCCTCAAGGATCTCGGGCGGATCCAATACGGCTTCCAGGAACGCCAGGGCGTGCTTGGCAAGAACGAGAAGGACAACGGTATCGAGGGCCTGATCCTCATGCTCAAGAAGGAGAATCCCTCCCGGGTCCTGGCGGGCATCCACGATGCCGTGGCGGAACTGAACACCAAGCTCCTGCCGAAGGACGTGAAGGTGTTGCCCTTCCTTGACCGTACCACCCTGGTGGATGCGACGATCCACACGGTATCTCGCACACTATTGGAAGGGATCTTCCTCGTGGTGCTGGTGCTCTTCCTCTTCCTGGGTAGCCCCCGGGCCGCACTGATCGTGGCCGTCACCATCCCCCTCTCCCTGCTCATGGCCTTCGTCTTCATGAAGCACCTGAATATTCCGGCCAATCTCCTGTCGCTCGGGGCCATCGATTTCGGGATCGTGGTGGACGGAGCCATCGTCATGATGGAGTCCATACTTCGGAGACGGGAACTCAGGGAAGGCCGCCCACTCTACCTCCGTGATGCCTACACGACGGCGGCCATCGTGGCCAAGCCTGTCTTTTTCTCCACACTCATCATCATTACGGCCTACATTCCGCTCTTCTCCTTCGAGCGCGTGGAGTACAAACTTTTCGCGCCCATGGCCTTCACCGTGGGTTTCTCGCTTCTGGGCGCCCTCGCCGTAGCCATGGCACTGATTCCCGGTCTCGCGTTCTTTGCCTACCGCAAGGTGCGACAGGTTCATCACAACCTTTTCTTGGAGCGCTTGACGGCCAGGTACCAGCACGGCCTGCGGTACCTCCTCAAGCGACCGAAGCTGGCACTGGGTATCTGCGGCGCGACCCTGGTGGGCATCCTGCTCTTGGGCTTCACCGCGGGCCGGGACTTCATGCCGGAACTGGACGAGGGTTCCATCTGGCTTCAAGTCAACTTGCCACCCGGAATTTCTCTGGACAAGGGAGCCCAGATGGCGGGGGAACTTCGGAAGGCCACCCTGGAATTCAGGGAAATCTCCACCATCGTCACCCAGTTGGGCCGCATGGATGAGGGCACCGATCCCTGGACGCCTTCCCACATCGAGGTCTGCATCTCCCTGCATCCCTACAACACCTGGAAACCCCGCAGCACCAAGCAGGACCTGATCCGCAGGATGGCCGAACGCTACAAGGATCTGCCCGGCATGGAGATCGGCTTCTCCCAGCCCATGATCGACATGGTGAACGACAAGCTAGCCGGAGCCCATAGTGAACTGGTGGTGAAGATCTACGGGGAGGACTTTGCCGAGCTGCGTCGGATCACAAACCAGATCAAGGAGACCTTAGAGGTCGTGCCAGGCGCCGTCGATGTGGGCGTGGACCAGGAACCGCCCCTTCCCCAGGTCCAGATCACCATGGACCGGGCCATGGCAGCCCGCTATGGCATCAACGCGGCGGATGTGGCCAACCTCGTCCAGAGCGGCATCGGAGGCAGCCCCATCGCCCAGGTTTTCGTGGGCGAGCGGCGCTACGATCTGGCCCTGCGTTTCCAGGGGTCCACGCGCAACTCGCCGGAAGCCATTCAGAATCTGGTGCTCACGTCCCCTACTGGCGCCCATGTCGCCCTTTCCCAAGTGGCCAAAGTGGCGATCCGTTCTGGCGAAAGCACCATAACCCGGGAGATGGCCAAACGACACATGACCGTGAAGTTGAATTTGAGGGGCCGGGATCTGTCATCGTTCCTACGGGAAGCCCACCAGGCTCTGGAAGAGAAGGTCAGGTTCGACCACGGCAAATACGAGGTCCGCTGGGGCGGGCAGTTTGAGAACCAGAACAGAGCCCAGGCGAGGCTGGCAATCATTCTGCCCCTCGCCCTGCTGATCATGTTCGTGCTGCTCTTTACCGAATTCAGGAACCTGCGCCATCCGGCCCTGATCCTTTCAGCGGTGCCCCTCGCGCTGCTTGGCGGTCTTGTTGCGCTGCACCTGCGCGGGATGACCATCAACGTTTCGAGCGCCGTGGGGTTCATCGCCCTCTTCGGAGTCTCCGTGCAGAACGCGATCATCATGGTGGCCAATCTCAACCGCCACGCCAAAGCCAAGGATCTGGAACAGGGCGTGATCCACGGGGCCACGGAACGATTCCGGCCCGTGCTCATGACGGCTTCGGTGGCCGCCCTCGGCCTCCTGCCCGCGGCCATCGCCACCGGCCTTGGCAGTGATATTCAGCGCCCCCTGGCCACCGTGGTGGTGGGTGGCCTCATCTCGGCCACAGCCTTGACCCTCCTCGTGCTGCCCGTCCTCTACTTCCTGGTGGAAGCGCGACAGAAGAACCGGGTTCGGTCTGGGGATCTTCCCTCCCAGAATCCCGAAGAGGAGATGGAATAGACCATGAAGAACTCTGTCTTCCACTGTCTTTGCCTTGCCGCGTCCGCGCTTGCGACTTCCCCGCTAGCAGCGTCCTCGCTGGCGGTGTTTTCGATCCTCACGCAGGACGCTCCCGCCAAACGGAACCTGAAGCTCCACGCCTTCGTGGAGGAGGTGCTGCGATCTAACCTGGACGCAGCCGCCCAGCGCTTCAACGTGAACACGGCGGAGGCCCAGGTTTCCCTCAGCCGACTTTTTCCCGATCCAGAATTCAACACGGGCGTATCGTCTAAGGAACTCTATGGCCCCAGCAAGCTCGAAAGCCCTACCCAATTCAACGTGGGGCTCTCCTGGACCCTGGAACTGGGCGGTAAGCGATCGGCCCGGATCGCCGTGGCCCAGAACGAAGTAAAGAAGGCGCAAGCAGAGTTTGAAGCCTTCCTGGGCGAACTGCGCGCCACCGCAGCGGGAGCTTTCGCCGATGCCCTTAAGGCGCGTCTCGTAATGGAGCGCAAACAGAAGACCCTGGTGGGATTCCGGGAACTGGTCCGCCTGAATGAGATCCGCCACGCCGCGGGTGATATCGGCGGCATTGAGCTGACCCAATCCAGGGTGGAAGCCCGGCGCTTCGAAGGTGAAGTCTATGCCGCCGAGGCCGACTTGCAGGCAACGGAAGCCACTCTGGCGCAACTCCTGGGCGACGCGCAGATTCCCGTCGCGGCCTCTGGATCCCTGGATCTACCCCCTTGCTCCGTCTCCACGGACGCGCTGCTTGTTCAGGCCCTGAAACGCCGCCCGGCCCTTGCTGCGGCGCGGCGGAACCTCGAAGTCACGGAATCCCAGAAACGACTCGCCAAGGCCAATCGCTGGGTGGATCTGGGAATAAACGTCGGTATGAACCACACGCCAGCAGTCATTCCTACAGGACTGGACCCGAGCGGCTCGCCCTTTCCAGCTCCCGCCAACAAGTCCAACTCCCTGAGCTTCGGAGTGAGCGTTCCAATCCCAATCTCCCGCCACCAGAAGGGGGAGCTGATCCAAGCGGAAAGCGCCCGATCCCAGGCCAAGCTCCAGCTCCAGGCCGCGGAACAGCAGACCCGGGCAGAGGTAATCAGCGCCGTGGCCCAGTATGAGGCTGCTTCACGCCAACTTGCCGCCTACCGCAGCGGCATCCTCCAGGATTCCGACAAAGTGCTCGAAGGCATCCAGTTCAGCTACAAGCGGGGGAATGCATCCCTCCTGGAATGGATCAACGCCCAGCGAACCAACCACGAAGTTTACCTGGCGTACATCGAGACCCTCGCCAACCATGTCAAGGCACTGGTGGCCCTAGACCGGGTTTCCGGCCAGCATTCCAGCCTGGAAACCATGGCACCGTAACCAAGGATTTCCCATGCCGAGAATCCTAAATACCTCGTCCTGATTTATGTTCCGCTTCCTGGATCAGGGTCGTCAGCACCAGGTTGTAGGTGACCTGTCTGCTTGGAGCGGGAATCAATAGCCGAGAGCCCCGTTGTCTCGTAGCTGCCTTTCATCGCCCGTTGGCAAGATGAGGGAAAAGCAAGGGGACATCGCCTAGCACCTGGTAGCGGTAGTTCAACATGATGTCGCCCACCGCCCGCTTGCCACCCAAGGAAGCCTCCATGCGTTGGTAGGGCAGGGTAAAACTCAATTGGTGCGGGAGAGTTGGGGCGGGCCATTCCTGGGTGAAGGTATAGAGACAGTCCTTGCTCTGGCGGTATTTTTGTGAAGGTGCTGATGTGCGGCACCACACCGTCTTCCTGGTTATAGGCCTCCTCCAAAAGGAAGGAATTGTCCTGAATCGGCTTGATGGCTACCTGGGTATTCTTGTTGAATTTGATTTCGAGATTGAGTCACAACCGTAGTGATGGCGTTTTTCAAGAGGCTGCGGCTAGCATGTGAATTCGGTCACGGCTTACTCTGCATCCAATTTCGGACAGCGTGCGCGATGAGGTTAATCTGGGACTAAGCATCGTAAATCGATGCACCAAGGAGTTTTCGTTATGCCCTTTCCCCTCCGAGCTCTTGCCCTGAGTTCCTTCGCCCTTTTGATAACCGTTGCCGCTCGTGCCGACGAAGGCATGTGGACCTTCGACAATCTGCCGATCAAGCAGATGAAGGCGAAGTACAACTTCGAACCCACGCAGGAATGGCTGGACCATGTGCGCCTTTCCGCCCTGCGGATGTCGGGCGGCAGCGCTTCCTTCGTGAGCGCGGATGGCCTAGTGCTCACCAATCACCACATGGGGCATGGCGCCATCCAGCAGGTTTCCACCAAGGATCACGACTATGTGAAGAACGGTTTTGTGGCCAAGAACCGCACCCAGGAAATCAAGGTGCCCGGCCTTTCCATGTTCACACTTTTGGAGATGGAGAACGTCACCGCCGAGGTGGCGAAGGCCGTCACTCCGGAGATGACCGAACAGCAGGCGGCGACCGCCCGTCGGGAAGCCTTCGACAAGCTGGTGAAGGACCAAAATGAGCGCACCAAACTGGCGTGTGAGCCGGTGACGCTCTATCAGGGGGGTCAGCTCTGGATCTACCGCTACAAGAAGCATGACGACGTTCGTTTGGTCATGGCGCCCGAATACGATGTGGCCGCCTTCGGTAAGGAATGGGACAACTTTACCTGGCCCCGTCACGACCTGGATTTCAGCCTCTTTCGCATCTACGAAAATGGCAAACCTTACAAGGCTCCTCATTACCTGAAGTGGGCCAAGCAGGGAGCTGCCTATTCCGACATGACCTTCACCGTAGGGCACCCCGGGCGCACGCTCCGCTTGATGACCCTGGCTCAGATGGAGGCCGACCGGGACACCTTTGCCCCCATGCGCATCAAGGGCCTAGATCGCGCCCGCAAGGCCCTCCATGTTTTCGCTGCTCAGGGCGAGGCGCAGGCTCAGCAGGTTTCCGCCCAGATCATGGGCACGGAGAATGCCTTTAAATCAACCACCGGTGACCTGGCCGGACTCAACGATCGCGTGGCTATGGCCCGAGTCGCGGCCGCCGAGAAAGAACTGCGCGAAAAGGTAGCCGCCGACCCCGCCATCAAGGCCCTGGCGGGCGAAAGCTGGACCAAGATTGAGGAAGCCCTTCAGGTCACCACATCACTGGTCAAAGAAATCGGCGCCATCGGCCAGTTGAACCGAGCTGCCGCTGGCATTAAGCGTGCCGGCGACACCCCGCTCACGCCCGCCATGAAGTCCACTACCTTAAATGCCCTGCATGGAATTCGGGAAGACCTCGGCATCGAGCACTCCCTCATCAAGACGATCTTCGCCGGCAAGACCGATGACGAAGTGATGGCCGGTCTTAAGAATGGCCTCCCAGAGGATTTTCAGAAGGCATCCAAAGAGGTGACCCAGCGGAATCAGGCCGCCCAGGCTGTCATCTCCGAGCACCTCGTTCGCATCGCCAAGGCCCGCTTTGCCGTTTACGGAACCTCCACCTATCCCGATGCCACCGGCACGCTGCGCCTTTCCTACGGTGCGATCGAAACCTACCCCATGGTGGGCACGCTCGTTCAGCCTTTCACGACGTTTGCTGGGCTCTATGACCGTCACTATAGTTGGGGCGGCAACGAAGCCAAGGCCGAACAAAGTTCCTGGGCCTTGCCCAAACGCTGGCTCGACCGCCGGGACAAATTGAGCCTTTTCACGCCCTACAACTACATCACGACCAATGACATCACCGGCGGCAATTCCGGTAGCCCCATCGTGAACCGCAAGGGTGAAGTGATCGGTCTGGCCTTCGATGGCAACATCGAAAGCCTGCCCGGCCGTTATTACTTCGATGGTCGCGTCAACCGCACGCTCTCCGTGGATACCCGCGCCATCGTGGAAGTGCTCGGCAAGGTTTTCGACGCGCCGCATCTCGTCAAGGAACTCACCAGTAAGTAATTCCAAAACCACACCTTCCTTGGAGGAAGCATGCGCCTTCCGATTCTGGCAGCCCTTCTTGCCGTTCTTGTTTCGCCCGCCACGCTTCGCTCCGAGGAAGGGATGTGGACCTTCGATAATTTGCCACTGAAAGCACTGAAGGCGCAGTATGCCTTCGAGCCCGACAAGGCTTGGCTCGATCATCTGCGCCTAGCCTCGGTGCGGCTTTCCGGGGGCAGCGCTTCCTTCGTGAGTGCCGATGGGCTGGTGCTCACCAACCATCACATGGTGCGCGGCAATGTTCAGCGCCTATCCACCCGGGAGCGGGATCTGCTCAAGGATGGTTTTGTGGCCGCCACCCGGGAACAGGAACTGAAAGTTCCAGGCCTGGAACTATTCGTCCTTGTTTCCATGGAAAACATCAGCGAACGCGTGCTGCAAGCTGGTCAGGCTGTGAAATCCGAAGCTGAGGCTCTGCGCGCCCGAGAGCGGGAAACCCAAAAAGCCCGCGAGGAGCTGCGCACCAAGACAGGTCTCACCGTCGAACCAGTGGCCCTGTACCAGGGCGGCGAAACCTGGCTGTATGTCTATCGCAAGTTTACGGATGTGCGTTTGGTGATGGCGCCCGAGCTATCCGTGGCGCGCTTCGGCGGTGATCACGACAACTTTACCTATCCGCGGCACCATCTCGATTTTGCGATGGTGCGCGTGTATGAAGGTGGCAAGCCCTATCGGCCGGAAGCCTTTCTTCAGTGGAGTGCGGGCGGCTTGAAGACCGGCGAATTGGCTCTGGTTTCGGGGCATCCCGGCACCACCAATCGCCTCTGGACCTTGGCGCAGATGGAATATGCCCGGGATTTCGGTACGCCCATGCAGGTCGCAGCCAGCGGCCGTCGACGCGCCATTCTCGAAGCCTTCGCCCAGCGCAGTTTTGAAGCTCGCTCCCAAGTTGGCGGTCAGATCTACGGGATCGATAACGGTCTCAAAGCCACCAAGGGCTACCTCGCAGGACTGAAGGACGTGGAAGCCATGAAGGCCGTGGAGCGCACGGAAACGGAACTGAAAAAGAAAGTGGCCGCCGACCCCAAGCTCAAGGCCTTGGCGGGTGGTAGCTGGGCCCAGGTACAAAAGGCACTAATCGAATCGCGCAAGCTGGCCCTGGAACTAATGTTAGTGAATGCGCGCGGATCCGAACTCCTGGGCATTGCCCTGCATCTGGTGCGTCTGCCCGTGGAAGTTAGCAAAATCGAAACCACTCGACTTTCCGAGTACAGCAGTGCCGCGCTGGCCCCTCTCAAGACTCGTCTAACTCAAGCCCGGCCAATCCCCTTCAATCCCGAACTCGAATTGCATCTTTTAACCGAAGGTCTGAAGGAAGCCCAGTCGATGCTGGGCAAAGAACATCGCTTCATCAAGGCCATGCTCGGTGGTCGGAGTGCGGAAGCAGTTGCCCAGGAGGCCGTTGCGGGTTCCAAGCTGCAGGACCCGGTTGAAGTGAAACGCCTTCTGGAGGGTGGAGCTCCGGCACTGGCAACCTGCATGGATCCCATGGTGGTGTTGGCCCGGAAGTTGGATCCTCTGCAACGCCAACTGCGGGAACGCAGTGAACGCTTGGTGGAAGGACCGCTTCGCGAACACGCTGCCCGCATCGCTCGCGCTCGTTTCGCCGTCTACGGCAAGGACACCTACCCCGATGCCACATCCACACTGCGGCTGTCGTACGGCACGGTGAAGGAATACCCAGCCAATGGCACTTTGATTCAGCCCTTCACCACATTACTCGGCCTCTTTGATCGCTACGAAGGGTGGGGTGGCGGCGAGTTCAATCTGCAGCGTGATACCTGGCGCCTTCCCGCGCGGTGGCTTGAGCGCAAGGACAAGCTCGATCTCCGCACGCCGTACAACCTCATCACCACCAATGACATCATTGGCGGAAATTCTGGTAGTCCCGTCGTGGATCGAAAGGGTGAGCTGGTGGGCCTTGCCTTTGATGGCAATCAAGAAAGTCTCGCTGGCCGCTACTACTACGACGAACGCACCAACCGTACCGTTTGCGTGGATGCCCGCGCCATCCGTGAAGTGCTCACCAAGGTCTACGATGCCGAGCATCTAGTTAAGGAACTGATGGGGACCAAGTAAAAGCTATTCCACGGATGAGCACGGATGGACACGGATAAAAGAAAAACGAAGTCGGATCTCCGTGTCCCAACATCCGGTTCTTTCCTACGGATCATCATCTTCCGCAACAAAACTGAATCTTCTTTTTCATCCGTGTTCATCCGTGGACATTTTTTTGGAGACTTCATGCGCCTTTCGCTTCTCGCTCTGAGTCTTGCCTGCACCCTTCCCGTGCTTCGTGCGGACGAAGGCATGTGGACCTTCGATAATGTGCCCACCAAAAAAATCCAGGCCAAATACGGATTCGAACCCGATGCCGCCTGGTTGAAGCGCCTCCAACTTGCCACCCTGCGTTTCCCTGGGGGAACGGGTTCCTTTGTGAGTCCCGAAGGTCTCGTGATCACGAACCACCACGTGGGCCGCAGCGCCATTCAGCAGGTTTCCACGGCCAAGGCCGATCTCATCAAGGATGGTTTCACTGCAGCCACCCACGAGCAGGAGATCAAGGTGCCAGGCCTCGAACTCGAGATGCTCATCTCCTTCGAAGATGTCACTTCGCGCGTGAACGCCAC
>JAIFMW010000210.1 GCA_020048105.1 Deltaproteobacteria bacterium
AGCGATGCACAGCGAGAAATAGCGATGACAGCCAAGCATCGAGTAAAGAAGCCAGGCCAACCCTTTTCACTCAGATCCGTGAAGAACCAAACAAAGAGGAACCACGAAGACATGGAGAACACGGAGAAAAAGTAAGGAGCGAAACCGCACTACTTTGATTTTTCTCTGTGTTCTCCGCGTCTTCGAGATGATTGTTTTTCCTACGGAATCAACCGGACAAGTCGTTATCGAGTCTTTCCGAATGGCGCCCCAGCCTTGAAGATCATCCGTTTCTCCATTCGAAGGGGGGGTGCCGTGGGGTCCAGTCTCAGTTCACTCCAGTGGTACAGCAGGGTTCCACTCGAAGGAGCCTGCAGGGCGTACCCAAGGGCTTCCTTGAATTCCGCTGGTGAGACTTCGCCTTCGGCCTCCACTTGAGCGAATTGCAGGCTGGGCAGAATGCCCTTGCCGGATTGTCGTTGGAGTTCTGCAGTTAGCGTGTGGATGTAGGCCGTGGGCTGACCGATGAGCTTGTGGTAGAGCATGGGCGAGAGATAGTCCACGTGCTTGCCCAGGGCCTTCACGTCCTGTCCAGCAATCCGGGTGATCCCGCGATCGAAGGTGGCCTGGGTCCAGGGCACCACATGCACCGAAATTTTAATTTTGGGATCAATCGCTTTCACGGCCTTGCTAGCCGCAGCCACAAAGGTCGTGATGGTGCCGGTCTTCCAGCGTTCCCAAGCCTGAGCGTGGCCCTTGAGAATCCATTGGGCCTTTTTTGGAGTGGTATCCAATTCCGTGGGCAGCTTAAGCCCAGCCTGTTTCTCGAACTGTGTCAGGCACCTTGCGCAGAAACAGAAATTTCGCAGCTCATCGGCCTTGGTGTTCGCGGGAATGATCTCCCAGGTGGTGGGAAAGCGCATGAAATCCAGGCTGAGAATATCGGGCCGAATGGTGCGAGCGATTTCTTGCACGATCCCAAGTTTGTACGCGCGATAGGCCGGGTCCGAAGGACAGACGAACTGCTGCCAATTCGCGTAGGTGGCATCACCGTGTTGGTCTACCACCACGAGATCGGGGCGATCCTTCAGAGTGTCGGCATCGTAGAAAATATGGCAGATGGCGCCCACTTGGATTTTTTTCCGCTGAGCTTCCGCCCTGAATTTCAACAGATCGATGGCCGAGTCCCGCTGGGGGAGAATGCGACTGTCATAGAAGGCCTTCTTACCTTCAAAGAAGGTCGTGAACACCGCATTCACGCCAGCATCACCAAGTTCATCCAGGAGTTTGCCATAGTCCGGATACTTCGCCTGAAGGTCATCCTGGTTGAGATACAGCTTCACGCCATGGATCGGCGATGGCCTGGATTCAGGCGGCTTGGCCTGGATCACGCCACCCAACAAGGCCAGAACAAGCCAGCCTGCCGAGCGGCGCCAAAAAGAATTCAGCTTCGCTGATTGCATTGATTCCATGAGCATCTTCAATTCCCTTCGGGTTGCCAATTCAGTATAGGGACGAGCGACAGACCAGGTAATACCCATCGAATGCTGTCGAAGTGCTTGCTGAAATCCATTTTTTATCAGTGTCCATCGGTGTTCATCGGTGGCTAAAAATAGCTTTTGTCTTTTTGATTTTTTATCCCCTTAATCCCCTTCATCCTGGCTAAACAAAAAGGGAAATTTGCCAGGATGAAGGGGATTAAGGGCAATACTCTTCATTTAGTGATTGACAGGTGACATTCTTGCCTATATTCAATGGCAGGAGATAGCCATGGCCAGAACCAAAGCCTCGCTTCCTGACGGGAGCCGGATTGCTGACCATATAACGCTGGGAGTGGTCGCCAAAACGTTTCCACGGGAAAAGATTGCAGAGATATTGAACCAAACCGGGCGCACCGGTATCCGGCAACGGGATCTCCCTGCCCATGTGGTGGTGTATTACGTGATTGCCCTGGGTCTATACATGCAGATCAACTACCGAGAGGTTCTACGATGCCTTCTGGAAGGAGTGCAGTGGTTGATGGGTACGGGGATGGACATCAAGGTCGCTGGCAACTCGGGCATCTCTCAAGCCAGAACCCGGCTGGGATGGGAACCCATCCAGCGGCTCCACGATGAAGTCGTAAAGCCGATCGCAGAGAAATGCACTCGCGGTGCTTGGTTCAAGCATTGGCGGATCGTGAGCCTTGATGGAAGCAGTTTGGATACTCCTGACGAGAAAAAAAATGCTCAGGAGTTCAGCAAACAAAAGTCTCCACGAGGAGAGACGGCCTTCCCGCAGATCCGCTTCGTATCCTTGGTCGAGAATGGTACCCACGTCCTTTTCGGTAGCCGAATGGGTCCCTATGACATCTCCGAGAACGCACTGGCCATTGATGTGATCCCTCGCCTTGTTTCCGGAATGATTTGCTTGGCGGACCGGGGCTTCTACGGATTCAATCTCTGGACGAAAGCCCAGGCGACAGGGGCTGATCTTCTTTGGCGAATCCGGACAAACGCTATCCTTCTCCGAGAAAAGCAACTAGAGGACGGATCGTTCCTTGCCACGATGTACGAAACGCCAAAAGACCGTCTCAAAAAACGGGGCGGGGTAACCATTCGAGTCGTGGAATACGACCTGAAGGGTGTCGATGGATCCGAGCCGCTCTATCGTTTGGCCACGACGGTTATCGATCCAAAGGCTGCGTCAGCCTCTGACCTGGCAGCGCTTTATCATGAGCGATGGGAAATCGAAACGGCCCTGGATGAGCTAAAAACGCATCTTCGGGGGAACAGCATCGTTCTTCGCAGCAAAACACCAGATTTGGTTCGACAGGAATTCTATGGCCTGATGATGGCGCATTTTGCGGTCAGAGGGCTGATGCATGAAGCCGCGTTAAAGGAGGATGTAGATCCCGATTGCCTGTCGTTTCTTCATTCAGTGCGGGTAATTCGACGCAAAATGACGCGTTCCGCGTCTCTCCCCCCCTCGAGACTGGCCGGCATTTCACGAAAGCGTCATCAGGGAAATCCTGAGTGAGCGCGTCAAATCGAGCCGTGGACGCCGAAATCCTCGCGGCGTAAAGCGCGGGAGTACAAGTTATCCGGTCAGACCAAGGGGAATGCCATATGGATTGAAGTCAGACTTCGTGGCCATAATCCAAATGATTAAATGAAGAGTATTGGGATTAAGGGGATAAGGAAAAGAATGCGGTGGGACCATCTTGGCTCCGCCCTGCCAAAGAAAACTGGTGGGCTACCAACCACCGAGAGAAAGCAAAAAGCCCCAGCGTTCAGCGAAAACTGCCGAGCCGCAGCAAATCCAACACCGGCTCTTCAAATTCCCGTGAAGCCGAAAGATCCACTTCGAATTCCGCTACCCAGTCATTGGTCTCCTCGGGATCCACCAGCATCTGCTGAACGATCAGGTTCTTGCCATCTTCCGTAGGTTTAACGTAGGTGTGCCGAAGATTTCGGCCTTCAGGGTCTAGGCGCAATTCGCCGTGCCCTGCCAGGTAGTCTGCAGTGAGCGATGCGAGGCGCTCCACGGTCCACGGCTGACCTTCTGCATCCTGCGGCGCGCGCCGGGCCATGTCATCCAGGAGCGCCACGGCCGATTCCCAATCACCGCTCACCAGATGGCGGAAGAGGCTGAAGATTCGAGCACGAATGGCGGCGGTGAATGTCTTGCGATCGCGGGTGATATCCGGAATCTCGGCACCGGGCATGACGAGGGCCGTTTCTTCACGCTGATAATTCGGATTCTGCATGCGCTCCCAAGCATCCAGCAGACTCGAATCCACCTGATGCAGCATGGCCGCAAGGTAGGCTTCCATCTCGCGAACATCGTCGTTCTTTACGCCATCGGGAACCGTTTGGGATAGCACCTTGAAGGTGCTGTTGATGTGGCGCAGCAGGAGGCCTTCGGCCCGCTGCAGGTCGTAGGTCCGCACGTAATCACCAAAGCTGAGGTAGCCCTCAAACATCTCCCGCACAATCGATTTGGGTCGAATGTTTTCCTGGCCAACCCACGGGTGCTTGTCGGCGAATTCGTTGAAGTTGCCGTAGATGAATTCGCGCAGGGGCTTGGGATACTCCAGCTTTTCTAATTCCGCCATGCGCTGGTCGTACTCGATGCCGGCCATCTTCATCTCGGCCACGGCGCGACCCTTCATGCGATCCAACTGCTTGCGAAGAATCAGGTCAGGATCTTCGAGGATGCTCTCCACCAACGTCAAGAGATCCAGCGCGTAGCTTTCCGAGGCTGAATCCAGTAGAGGAATCGTGTCCATCAGGAAAAGGGAGAGCGTTTGGTTCATGGAGAAATCGTCTTGCAGCTCCACGTTCACGCGCAGCTTCCGACCATTCTCATCGGGAGGCACGAATTCCACGATATGCCTCGCCACCAGGGCCTTGAAGAGCTGCCAACCCCTTTTGCGATGGGCTTCTTTTTGACGATCAGTTTCGTGACAGTCCCGCAGCAGTTGCCGCATGGCCTGGCAGCCATCGGTGGGCCGACTCAGCACGTTCAGCAGCATTCCGTGGGACACCAGGAATCGCGAGCCCAAGCGTTCGGGTTGGGCCACGATCAGACGCTGGAAGGTCTCTTCATCCCAATGGGCATAGTTGCGTTCCGGGGCCTGGCGCTTCACAAATTTCTTGCCGGGCTTCTGCGCCAGCTTCATGTTCTCGATGACATGCTCGGGGGCCTGGGCCACCACCCAGCCGAGATCATCAAAGCCTTTTCGCCCCGCGCGGCCGGCAATTTGGTGAAAATCCCGCGCACTGAGCACGCCCGTTTTCTCGCCGTTGTATTTGCACAGTTTGGTAAAGAGCACCGTGCGAATGGGCACGTTGATGCCCACGCCCAGCGTATCGGTGCCGCAGATGACCTTGAGCAGTCCCTTCTGCGCCAGGCGCTCCACCAAAATGCGGTATTTGGGTAGCAGGCCCGCATGATGCAAACCAATCCCCTGGCGCAGCCACCGCTTCATATCGGGGCCGTAAGGGCTGTTGAATTTGAAGGCATCGATCTCGGCGGCGATGGCAGTTTTCTCTTCCCTCGAACACACGTTGAGACTCGTGAAATCCTGGGCGCTGGCGGCGGCATCGGCTTGGGTGAAGTGCACGACGTAGACTGGTGCCTTGCCACTTTCGACAAGCTTTTCCAGCGTCACCGGCAGCGGCGATTCCGCGTAGGAAAAGCTCAGAGGCACCGGACGCTCCACGGATTTCACCGTGGCCGTGGGCCGCCCATTCAGGCGCGTGAGTTCGCCTTCAAAGAAACTGGTGTCGCCCAGCGTGGCACTCATAAGCAGGAAGCGCGTCTTGCGCAGGATCAGCAGTGGCACCTGCCAGGCCACGCCACGCTCACGGTCGGCGTAGTAGTGGAATTCATCCATCACCACATCGTGGGTAAGGGCGTCTTCCCCTTCGGAGAGGGCCATGTTGGCCAGGATCTCGGCCGTGCAGCACAGGATGGGCGCATCGCGGTTCACGGTTGCATCACCCGTGCTGAGGCCCACGTTTTGAGACCCGAATTCGTGGCAAAGAGCCATCCACTTTTCGTTGACGAGCGCCTTGATGGGACAGGTATAGACCGAGCGCCGCCCTTGAGCCAAAGCCTTGAAATGCATGGCTGTGGCCACCAACGACTTGCCCGAACCGGTGGGGGTATTCAGGATCACGTTTTTGTCTTCGAAGATCTCCAGAATTGCGGCTTCCTGCGCCGGATAGAGCGCGAGCTTGCGCCCTTCCACATATTCAAGAAAGCACCCCAGCAGGGCGTCGCTGCTGAAGTCACCATCGCGGGGCAGGAGATCGTAGAGAGTCTTCGACATGGTTCCAGATTCGCAGGAACCCTGGACTCCCGGAAACCTTTCACTGGGTACCCCACGTGAATGACCCTTTTACTCCAGAGCTAGGCGGCCACAGTTAGGACTTGCCAGGCTGCTGAGGAAGGAGCAGGGTGAAGGTCGTTCCAACACCCAGGCGGCTCTCCACAGTGATCGTGCCTCCGCTCTGCAGAATGGTCCCGTAGACGCTCGATAGCCCTAGGCCCGTGCCTTTCCCGGTGGGCTTGGTCGTAAAGAACGGCTCGAAGATGCGCTCTAGGTGCTCTTCCGAAATGCCCCTGCCTGTGTCGCTCACATCAAGGACAACAAATGGTTCCACGGGATCCTTTCTCGCCGCGAGTGTCAGCGTCCCGCCTTCCATGGCATCGGCAGCATTGCTTGCCAGATTCAGGAGCGCACCTCCGAACTTTTCCGGATCCATGTGGACGATCAAGCCGTCTTCGGCGAGGACCAACTCTAGGGTTGCCCGGTTCCCGAGGGCTCCCGCCAACGAGGGTCTCAGCCTCTGGAGGAATTGCCCGAGTTCGAATGTTTCCGGAGAAAGTTCTTGGAGCCGACCCGCGGCCAGGATTCCCTGAACAAGGCCCAGGGCTTGTATGGTGGCCTTCTTGATGGCACTCAAGCCCTCGGGCAGGTCCGGCGGGACTTCATCCATCCTGAGGAGTTCAACCCAGTTCTGGATAACGTTGAGTTGGTTCTTGAAGTCGTGGGCGAAACCGGCGGCCATTCCGGCGATGATCTGGCTGCGCTGCGCTTTCGCCAGCTCCTGCTGGTTCCGCACGAGGTCGCGGGTCCGCTCCTGGACGCGACGGTCCAACTCCGCTGAAAGGTTGTCCAGGTCCCGAATCGTGAGGAACTGGCGGATGGTCAACACGGCTCCCAGGACCGTTCCCGCCACGACCATGGTCACATCGAACGTTGCTCCCCTGGCCAAGGCACCGGCACCGTAAATCAGCGCAACCGAGGAAGGCAAGTAGAGCAGAATGTGCTGCCGATCCCACCTGTGGCCCTCGAGGTTGGGTGCTTTGGGGCACGCGGGACGCTCGGGCCAGAGCGCCCCAAGGCCGAACATGAGGACGCCCAGGGAGGGGATCATGTCCATCCGAGCACCAAGGTGGCTGGTCCGGTACCATCCCTGAATATTGCTGAAGGCATACAGGGTCCACCAGATCACCATGACCCCCATGCCCAACCGAAGGAAGAGACCCGCACGCCCGAGGCTCCGCTCCTTGAGACGCACTTCCTGGAACATCCACAGGGAGCCCAGTGCCGTGGCCAAGAATGGGAAAACGAGAGTAAGGCCCCAGGCGCTGTCGTTGGAGGCGTTGGTCTCCACCAGGCGCCTCAGGAAAGTGCCCCAGGCGAGGAAGAAGATCGCCGAACTGATCAGGATTCCGTCAAGGAATGCCTGGGCCCGCTGGCTGGGCAGGATGGACTGCACGGGCAACTTGATCGCGGCGTACCCGAGGCAACCGAGACCGGCCAGATATCCAAGGTACCGGAAGGTCGGGATGGGGGCTGGCAGCGCGAGGAGATCCCGCGTGACCAGGCCGTAAATTGTTGTCGCCGCCAGGATGCTAATGGCCAGGCCGAGCGTTTTCCAGAACGGGATGAAGACACCGGGTGCATGGCGAGCTCGCCAAAAGATGCTCCCTGCCGCGAGGACTCGGATCGCGACCCGCCCCAGGTCATCCGCCAGAGTCAGGGCTTGATGGGAGGTCCTGGATCGAATGAGGAACTCCACCAGCCCCAGGGATGCGACCCAGATCACCAACAGAAGGGCGAAGCCTCTCCAGCGGGAGTAGGTGGATTCCGGCAGTTGTTCCATGGGTGGGAATTCGGTCGAGATCATTGCTGCCAGAGCCCCTCTAATTATCTACTCGGCACCCTGGGGGGCCAGGATGAAAACCGTCTGGGATCCGTTCAGGAGATCGCCCGTCGTTGCCTCGAGTGATGGATTCCGGTTGGTTTGCAGAAAGGAAAGGGCCCAGATCCTGGATCTGGGCCCTTTCCTTCAAGGCGATTCACCCTACCAAAGCAACCACTGCCACTGCAGGTTCACTTGATCGTAGGCCTTCAGGGTGTGGATTCCAGGGGCCTTGGGTTCCACACGGGTGTAGAAGGCCTTCAGGTTGCTCTGATGCCCCTTGAACCACCAGGCGAGGCCCACGCCGACGCGGGTTTCATCGGGCTCGCCAACGGTCGGCACATCGAGTTTCTTTGATTCGTAGCGCACCATAGGAGCCAATTGAACGGCACCGAATCGGTAGCCAAACTCGGCGAAATCGGTGGTCTGTTTCTTGATCGTGGGCAGCCAGGTCTTGCCATTCCAGGTGACGTGGTTCCACTGGCCCTGAATGCCGTCCTGACCGAGCGGCAGATCCATGAAGATGTCCACTGCGGTGGCGGAGTAATCGTCTTGACGGTCATGGCCAGCGCCGATGGCGAGGATCTTCTTGGCGCCCAGGTAAGTGCCACCCAGGAACAGGCCGCCTTCGGCTTCGAAGAAGTTCCACTGGGCGCGCCCCGCAAGCCGCAGGCTGTTGCGGCTTGCCACACGATCGGCAGGACCGGTGGCGCTAGGGGTCTGGGCCAAACGTTTGCCCTGAAAGACGCCTATACGAAATTCCAGATTGCCTTCCTTGCCACCCACGACACCGCGCACCTGTGCGCCACCATCACGGCCGGTACTGCTGCCCATGGCGCCATTCTGCTGGAAGGCGTAAGCGTGGTAATCCCAACTGGCCAGGTTGGTGGCCCCTTGGGTGCTCTGATGGGAGAGGGGCACCAGGATTAGGCCCGCGTCGATTTTGATGTCCTTGGTCAGCTTGTAGGTGAACACCGCATCCTGAAGAACCAGGCCGGCATTGATCTTGGTGCCATCCGCATTGGCCTTGCCAAGGTTGGGACTGTCCGTTTCAAAGAAGTATTCGAAGTCCGTGCCCAACGTACCGCCGACCATCAAGCGCATTTGGCGCACGAACAGGTTCTGCGAGGTGCCCTCACGGGTGAAGGAGCCCGTGGCTTCAAAGGCGGGTTTCGCCAGAAAGCCAATCTTCATGGTGGCGTCCTTGGCAGTGAGCTGAACTGGCGACTGAGCAAGCAGGCCAGTGGAGGCCACCAGGGCCAAAATGAGGGTAGTTCGCATGCAGATCTCCGTAAGAAAAACGGTAAGTCTACCAGAGCGGCTAGCTAGGCCCTTCCTGGGAGGCTCGCCGGGCCTGGGCTAAGCGGAGCATCAGCCCAACTCGATGCCGTGATTCTGCGGCTTCGAGGGGTTTGGCCAACCGATCATCGGCCACGTCTTCGAAGCTTGGGAG
Source organism: Deltaproteobacteria bacterium (assembly GCA_020048105.1). Taxonomy (GTDB): domain Bacteria; phylum Acidobacteriota; class Holophagae; order Holophagales; family Holophagaceae; genus JAYREN01. The sequence goes on from JAIFMW010000210.1 coordinate 9,133, forward strand.
CAGGCTCTCCTCGGGCTTGGCGGCCAGGAGCAGCACCGTTGCCACGGCGCCCCACTCTTCCCGCTGCATCTCCCGGATCCAGGCCACGGAATCCTGTTCGCCTAGGTCCAGGTCCACCACCAGCACCGCCGGTCGCAGGCGCCGGGCGAGCTCCCGACCTTCCGACAAATCCGGGGCGGTATGAACTTGGATCTGTCGAGCTGTCAGGTGAGCGCCCATCTGCATGCGAATAAGGTGGGAGGCCGAGATCACCAGGATGAGCTCGGGGTCAATGACATTTCCAGGGAGAAACCGGCGCATCCCGATTTCCAACAGGCTTCGCGTTCGCATGGCGAAAACGGTTTCATGCTCCAGCTTGGAGAGAAAATCGTCGGCCCCCGCAACGGCACTACGTTCCCGCAAATTCCGGCTTAGCGAGGTCAGCATGGCGAAAGGAATATCCGCCCGGCTCGGATCCGCCTTGATGGTCTTGCAGAGTTCAAAGCCATCCATCCCGGGCATGACCACATCGCTGAGAATGAGATCAGGAGCTTCGCGCGCAATCGCATCCACGGCTGCCTGCGCATGGTGAACCCGAGTGATCTTGGTACCCAGAGTCTCCAGGCGATTGGCCAGCAACATGGCCATCCGGGTGTCGTCTTCCACCAACAGGATGTAGGGAGTTTTCCCTTGTTCGTTGAAAGGGGGCTCCGGCCGCCTGGGCGCATTGTCCTGAACTTCCAGAACGGGCTCCGAATCGGGTTCTTCGAAGCCCCCCACCACCACTCGATTGCGGCCTTGGCGTTTGGCGCAGTACAACGCCCGGTCCGAAGCCTCGATCAGCAGCGCCTGGGGAGTTCCCGCTTCGACCACCTGGGTGGCAACGCCAATGCTCACCGTGACATGGGGAGAGATTGGCGAAGCAGGGTGAGGAATCCTCAGATCTAGAACTTGCTGTTTCAACTGCTCGGCGACTCGGCACGCGCCCTCGGAATCCGTTTCGGGCAAAAGGCACGCGAATTCCTCGCCGCCATAGCGGGCAAAGAGATCCACGGAGCGCTGCAAAATGGCTTGGAGGGCCTTTGCCACGTTCATCAAGCAGATATCACCACTGCCATGCCCTAGGCGATCGTTGTAGAGCTTGAAGTGATCCACATCGACCATGAGCATGGAGAGCGGCTGATGGCTGCGCACCGACCTCTGCCATTCCGCCTCGAGCGCCATATCAAAGTTGCGCCGGTTGGGCACACCCGTCAGCCCATCCGTGAAACTCAGCCCCTTCAAGGCATCCCGATTCAGCTTGAGTTCCATATGGTTTCGCACGCGAATCTTTACCAAGGGCGGATTCACGGGCTTGTGAATGTAATCGATGGCACCCAATTCCAGGCCCCGGGCTTCATCTTGGGGATCCGTTTGCCCGGTAATGAACAACACGGGGATGTCTTTGGTGGCAGCGTGTTCCCTGAGGTGCGCGCATACGGAATAGCCATCCATCTCCGGCATGATGACATCCAGGAGAATGAGATCAGGGGCTTCGGAGTGGGCCAATTCGATGGCCTCGCTGCCGGAACTGGCGATGATGACATCGTGTTCCTCTCCCAAAACCTCGCTTAGCACTCCAAGGATCTGGGGAGAGTCGTCCACGATAAGGACTACGCCTCGGATCCGTTCGTCTCGATTGGGTTCAACCATGGTGCTCATTGCCTCTGAAAAAAATCACCGGGAGCGCTGCCATTCCAGCATCCACACCTCCAGGTGCCGCTGCGCTTCCAGGTAGTTCATGCGAAGCATGGGCGCTTCCATGGCGGTCAGTGTTTCCTTCAGGCCTGAAGGCCCCTGCAAATTCTTTAATTCCTCGAAGGTGCGTTTCGAAGAAAAGCGTTTGCGGAGCAACTGTTCGTTCAGTTCGGTGATGAGGTTTTGAATGAGGGTATCGTCTCCCGCAACGGCAGCGGTGTCGTCGGGAGCCTTCTCCTGCTGAGCGTACATCTGTGTCAGAGCCGTCCGGAATTCCGTCAGCGCCAGTTCAAGCACCCGCAAGTGTTCCTCCCAGCCGGTGCAGGGATCTTTCTGCAACGCGGCTTCCAGGACACGAGCCGCCTCGGTGATGGAGGGCACTTCCAGGGTTGCCGCAATGCCTTTCAGGGAGTGGGCCTCGAGATGGGCCGTGGCCCGATCCCCGGCGAGCATCGCCGCCCGTATCGTGGTTTCGGGCTTGGGGTCAGGTTCCAGGAAACTCTTCAGGAATTGGTGCAACAGATCGACCTTGCCCATCATCCGGGACATGGCCGCAGGCACGTCCATGAAGGGTTCCAGGCTGGCAAAGGCGCTCAGATCCGCCGCTCCAGCCGGGCTGCTCTTCGCGGGCACGGATGGAGACTGCAGCTTGACCCACTTGGCGAGGGTTTCGAAGAGCTTCGTGGAATCGATGGGCTTGGTGATGTAGTCGTTCAT
>JAIFMW010000153.1 GCA_020048105.1 Deltaproteobacteria bacterium
CCCATTCCCATTTGGGGTTGCCCCTGGGGGCTGAGGTCGGTACCGCCTCCAAGCACGAAGATGGCGTCAAATACCCGCGTGCTTTCCGGATTTGTCGCGAGGATAGTGCGCTCCACGTGGGCCGTTAACCGCTGCCCAATCCACGGATTGCCCGCCAGGGTGAACAGAACCCAGACCAGACTGAGCAGGGAGGCAAAGCCGGGCCGCCGCAGCCGCCAGCTCCAGAGCGCCATCCCCAGGAGGAGGAGCCACAGGAGCCCGAGCGGCATAATCAGCATGGCTAGGGTCTTTTGAATCAGCGGTAACACGGAAAAGCTCTACTTAGTGGCGGTGTGATCCCGGAGCGCTTGCAGGGTCTTGGCCTGCTCCTCGTACATCGGGCGATCCTGCCAGGGGGCGCAGGCCGCAGCCAGGCGATCAAAGAGCGGACGCACGCCGGTGGCGGGTTTCAGACCGATGATACGGACACCTTCGAGGGCCATGCGAGCTTCGATGGTGAGCACGTGCTCCAAGGCATCCACGGCGCGCAGTAGTTTGCGGGCGGCGATGGGGCCCATGCTCACGTGATCTTCTTTGCCGGCGCTGGTGGGGATGGTGTCCACGCAGGCGGGATGGGCGATGCCCTTCATCTCGCTAACCAGAGCTGCGCTGGTGACATGGGCCATCATGAAACCCGATTCCAGGCCACCTTGTTGGGTGAGGAAGGCGGGCAGATCGCTGTAGGCGGGATTGACCATGCGCTCCTGGCGACGCTCGGAGATGCTGGCCAGATCGCACACGGCGATGGCGAGCACATCGCAGGCGAAGGCCGGGTACTGGCCGTGGAAGTTGCCGCCGCTGCGGCTTTCCTGGGTGTCGGTGAAGATCATGGGGTTGTCGGTGGCGCTGTTGAGTTCGCGCTCCAGGATTTCCGCCGTGAACTTCAGGGCATCGCGGGTTACGCCGTGGACCTGGGGCAAACAGCGCAGGGAATAGGCATCCTGCACGCGGTTGCAATCTTTGTGGCTCTCGGCGATCTCGCTACCTTCCGCCAACAGGTTGCGCATATGGGCGGCCACTTCGATCTGGCCGGGATGGGGGCGGGCGTTGTGGATGCGGGCATCGTAGGCAGCCGTGGTGCCGCGCAGGGCTTCCAGGCTCAGGGCGGCGATTTCATCGGCCAGGGGAATTAGCTTCTGAAGGCGCGCCACGGCGAGGTTTCCGAGGCTGGTGATGAGCTGCGTACCGTTGATGAGGGCCAAGCCTTCCTTGGGCTGGAGCTGGATGGGCTTGAGGCCAGCCTTGGCCAGGGCTTCGCCGCCGGGAATATGCTTATCGCCATCCCAGGCCAGGCCTTCGCCGACCAACAGCAAGGCCATGTGCGCCAGGGGAGCCAGATCGCCGGAAGCGCCCACACTGCCTTGACCGGGCACCACGGGCAGAATGTTCTGGTTGAGGCAATCCTTCAAAAGCTCAATGGGTTCGATGCGGATGCCGCTATGAGCCTTGAGCAGACAGTTGATGCGGGCGGCCATGAGGGCGCGGGTCTGCTCCACGGTGATGGGCTCGCCCACACCAGCGGCGTGGCTGCGGATCAAGTTGAGCTGAAGTTGGGCCAGCTGATCCTCGGCGATGACTACGGTGGCGAACTGCCCAAAGCCCGTGTTGATGCCGTACACCACGCGCTTTTCCGCCAAGATGCGGTCGATAACGCCACGGTTTTCTTTCACCAAAGCCAAGGCTGCGGGATCCAGGCTGACCTGCTCGCCTGCGGCGATGGCGGCCAGGGAGGCGGCGGTCAGGGTTTTGCCGTTGAGTTGGATCATGGTTACTCCTGAAAGGGAAAAGCTAGAAAAGATTCACCACAGAGACACGGAGAGCACGGAGAAAGAAATGGAGAAAGACAGAAAGGAGCACAGGGAACTCTGGTGGAACGTCTGTCTTAGGGTCTGCCAGAGTAACTTTGCGTAGGAATTTGTGGCAATTTGGTCAAAAACTCGCCTGACATCTCCGTGCTCTCCGTGTCTCCGTGGGAAACGTCATTTCCACGGTTCAAAGAATAGGCTTGCACAAGATTCCAAACTTGTATAGACAAGTATGAGCAGGTTTCTTCAGGAGCCCCCATGACGACCCAGACCGATCCCCGCCGAGACGAAAGCCGAGTGATTCGTTCCCCCCGTGGCACGGAGTTGCATTGCAAGAATTGGCTGACCGAAGCGGCCTATCGCATGATCCAGAACAACCTGGATCCGGAAGTGGCCGAGAATCCCAAGAGCCTGGTGGTTTACGGCGGCATTGGCCGCGCCGCCAGGAACTGGGAATGCTTTGATCAGATCCTGGAATCCCTCCGCAATCTGGAAGCCGACGAAACGCTGCTGGTGCAGTCCGGTAAGCCCGTGGGTGTCTGGAAGAGCACACCCGATAGCCCCCGCGTGCTCATCGCCAATTCCAACCTCGTGCCCAAGTGGGCGAACTGGGAGCACTTTCACGAATTGGATCGCAAGGGCCTCTTCATGTATGGCCAGATGACCGCCGGGAGTTGGATCTACATTGGCACCCAGGGCATCTTGCAGGGCACCTTTGAGACCTTCGCCGAAGCGGGTCATCAGCACTACGGCGGCGATCTGGCGGGCAAGTGGATTCTCACCGCCGGTCTCGGCGGCATGGGTGGTGCTCAGCCCCTGGCCGCTACCTTTGCCGGTGCGGTTTCGCTCAACATCGAATGCCAGCAGACCAGCATCGATTTCCGCCTGCGCACCAAGTACGTGGATAAGCAGGCGCGGAACCTGGATCACGCCATCGAACTCATCAAGGAACACACGGCGAAGAAGGAAGCTATTTCCATCGCCCTGCTGGGCAATGCCGCCGAAGTGCTGCCGGAATTGGTGAAGCGCGCCCAGGCCGGGGAAATTCGCCCCGATCTCGTGACGGATCAGACCTCCGCCCACGATCTCATCAACGGCTACCTGCCCATCGGCTGGACCGTGGAGCAGTGGAAGGCCGCCCAGTTGGATGAAACCAAGCAGGCCGAGTTGAAGGCCGCTGCGGGCAAGAGCTGCGCGGTGCACGTTCAGGCCATGCTGGATTTCCAGACCATGGGCGTGCCCACGGTGGATTACGGCAACAACATCCGCCAGGTGGCCAAGGATAACGGCGTGGCCAATGCCTTCGACTTCCCCGGTTTCGTGCCTGCCTACATCCGGCCGCTGTTCTGCGAAGGGAAGGGCCCCTTCCGCTGGGTGGCGCTCTCCGGCGATCCCGAGGATATCTACAAGACCGACGCCAAGATCAAGGAACTGTTCCCCGAGAACAAGCACGTGCATCGCTGGCTGGACATGGCCCGCGAGCGCATCGCCTTCCAGGGCCTGCCTGCGCGCATCTGCTGGTTGGGTCTGGGCGAACGCCACATCGCCGGGCTGGCCTTCAACGAAATGGTGAAGACCGGCGAACTGAAAGCGCCCATTGTGATCGGTCGTGATCACCTAGACACGGGCTCCGTGGCCAGCCCCAACCGCGAAACCGAAAGCATGCTGGATGGCACCGATGCCGTGTCCGATTGGCCGCTGCTCAACGCCATGCTGAACGTCGCGGGCGGGGCCACCTGGGTGAGTTTGCACCACGGCGGTGGTGTGGGCATGGGCTACAGCCAACACAGCGGCGTAGTCATCGTGGCCGATGGCACCGACGAAGCCGCCCAGCGGCTGAGCCGCGTGCTCTGGAACGATTGCGGCACCGGCGTCATGCGCCATGCGGATGCGGGCTATGAAATCGCCAAGGCAACGGCCAAGGCCAAGGGTTTAAAACTGCCGATGCTGAAATAGTTCACGTCTTTACCCACCCAAAAAAACACGTCCTTTGATGCGATTACCGTCGGCCCACCCGAAAGCTTGGGGTGGGCCAACCCGGAGTTATCGATGCACTTGAGTTCCCCGGAGATCTGCGCGGCGACCCTGGACAGTGGGGTCCGCAAGGCAAGTGCTTCCGTCCGCACCACGGTCATCCTGGCTTTCTTGGCGGGCGCCTTTATCGCTTTCGCATCTGAGGGCTCCAATATGGCCGCCTTCAACTTGCTGGCATCGCCCGGAACCTATGGGTTGGGCAAGGCCTTGGCGGGGGCAATCTTCGGCACGGGTTTGATGCTCGTGGTGGTGGCTGGAGGCGAACTGTTCACGGGCAATACGATGATGGTTGGCGCTTTTGCCGCGCGCCGTATCAACCTGGCGGCTTTGCTTCGCAATTGGACACTGGTTTACTTCGGCAACTTTGTGGGGAGTGTTTTCATAGCTTGGCTGATGGCCACCAGTGGCCTCTTTGCCAGTGGTGACCAGATGCTGGGTGCCGTGACCTTGAAGATCGCTGCCTCGAAAACCAGCCTGGGCTTTTGGCCTGCGGTGGGGTTGGGCCTCATGTGCAACTGGTTGGTCTGCCTGGCGGTGTGGATGGCCACGGGCGCCAAGGACATGACGGGCAAACTCCTGGCGATCTTCTTTCCCATCTGGCTCTTCATCACCAGTGGGTTTGAGCATTCGGTGGCGAACATGTACTACATTCCGGCGGGCCTTTTCGCCAAGCACCAACCGGCCGTGCTGCAAGCCGCCCTTGCGCACGGTCTCCCAATGGCCAAGGTGGAAGCTCTGAACTGGGTGACCTTTCTTACGCAAAATCTCCTGCCCGTGACCCTGGGCAACATTCTGGGGGGTGGGCTTTTCGTGATGGGGGCTTACCAGCTCGCCTTTCTCGGGCCCAAGCCAGCCGCCCTGCGCTGAGCCCCATCAACAGGATTCATGCCCTTCCGAACATCTCTTTGGAGTGCCCCATGACCCGAACCCCCATTCCCGCCGATATCGATATTGCCCGTGCGGCAAAGCTGTTGCCCATCGATCAAATCGCCGCCAGGTTAGGCATTCCCGATGAGGATATGGAGCCCTATGGCAAGACCAAGGCCAAGGTCTCGCTGGCTCATTACCAGCGGGTAAAGGGGAACTCACCGGGGAAGCTGATCCTGGTGACGGCCATTTCCCCAACGCCCGCAGGCGAAGGCAAAACCACCACCACCATTGGCCTTGCGGACGCCTTGAATCGGCTCGACAAGCGCGCCAGCGTTTGCGTGCGCGAACCTTCGCTGGGGCCATGCTTCGGAATGAAGGGCGGCGCCGCCGGGGGCGGTTATGCGCAGGTAGTGCCCATGGAGGACATCAACCTGCACTTCACGGGTGACTTCCACGCCATCGGAGTGGCTCACAACCTTCTGTCCGCCATTCTGGATAACCACATCACCCACGGAAACCTGCTCCGCATCGATCCCACGCGGGTGATTTGGAAGCGCGTGGTGGATATGAACGATCGTGCCCTTCGCCAGATTTTGGTAGGTCTGGGTGGCACGGCCAATGGACAGCCCCGAGAGAGCGGTTTTGATATCACGGTGGCTTCCGAAGTGATGGCCATCCTCTGTCTTTCGGAATCGCTGGTTGAATTGAAGGAGCGGATCGGCAAGGTGATCGTGGCCTACACCTACGATAAGCAACCCGTGACCGCCGCACAGTTGAAGGTGCATGGCGCCATGGCAGCCCTGCTGAAAGACGCCCTTAAGCCGAATTTGGTACAGACCCTGGAACACACGCCCGCCTTTGTGCATGGCGGTCCCTTTGCCAACATTGCCCACGGTTGCAATAGCCTGGTAGCCACCAAACTCTCCATGGCCCTCAGTGATTACACAATCACCGAAGCTGGCTTCGGCGCGGATCTGGGTGCGGAAAAATTCATCGATATCAAATGCCGACAAGCTGGAATTTCGCCGGATGCCGTGGTGTTGGTGGCCACGGTGAGAGCCCTCAAAATGCATGGCGGTTTAAGCAAGGAAGCCCTGAAGGCGCCCGATGCCGTGGCGGTGGAGCGAGGTGTTCCCAACCTCCTCAAGCACCTCGAAAACATTAAGGGCTGGGGCCTTCCGGTGGTCGTGGCGATCAACGCCTTCAGTAGCGATACGCCGGAGGAAATGGCCGTCATCGAAAAGGCCTGCGCTCGGGTGGGCGTCCAGGCCGTTCCCGCCACGCATTGGGCCGAAGGGGGCAAGGGCGCCCTTGCCCTAGCGGAAGCCGTGGTCGCCCTGACCACTGGTACCAAAGCTCACCTTCAATTCACCTACGACGACCAGCAGTCGCTGTGGGAAAAAGTTCGTGCCATCGCCCAGAAAATCTATGGTGCCAGCGACATTTCGGCAGATCCCAAGGTCCACAATAAGTTCAAGGCCCTGGAGGCCGCGGGCTTTGGCCACCTGCCGGTCTGCCTTGCCAAGACGCAATATTCCTTTTCCACTGATCCAGCCCTGCGGGGCCGCCCCGAGAATTTCGAGGTGCCCATTCGTGATGTGAGTGTTTCAGCCGGGGCTGGCTTTGTGGTCGTGCTCACGGGAGACATCATGACGATGCCGGGCTTGCCGAAGATTCCCTCGGCTGAATCGATCGATATTGATGAATACGGCAATATCACGGGGCTGAGTTGAGGACACGATGCTGATTTCTCCCTCGGATTCGATGCTGGCTTGGCAGGGACGCGTGGATGCGCTGGAGGGCGATCAAGCCTTGCGGTGGCATCAGGTGATTCGCCCGGTAACGCCGGACACCACGGGCGGAATCGCCATTCTGAGCTTGGCTTCGGATGCCGGGGTGAGGCGCAATCAGGGACGCCCTGGCGCAGCCGAGGGCCCCTTCGAATTGCGACGGCAATTGTCCAATCTTCCGGCTCGCCCGGGTCTGCCGCTTTTCGAAGCGGGCACGATTCGCGTGGATGGGGATGAGCTGGAAGAAGGGCAGGAAACCTATGCCGATCTCGTGGCCGAACTGTTGGAGCAAGGCCGACTCCCCATCGGCCTTGGGGGCGGTCACGAGATCGCCCTGGCCAGTTTTCTCGGCTTGGCCAAGCACCTGGAGAGCTCAAAGAATCCACCCCGCATCGGCATCCTGAACCTGGATGCCCATTTCGACCTGCGCTCCGCCGAACGAGGCACCTCGGGCACCCCCTTTCGCCAGATCGCCCAATGCTGCGAAACGCGTGGCTGGCCCTTTCACTATGCGGTGCTGGGGATTAGTGCCTTCGCCAACACCGAGGCTCTGTTCCAAACGGCCCGTGATTTGGGCGTGACCTGGCGGTTGGATGAAGCCATGGGGTTTTCGGATCTTCCCGACACCCTGGCCTTCCTTACGGATTTTCTGGCCCAGGTAGATCACTTGTATCTCACGGTCTGTTTAGATGTGCTGCCCGCCTCGGATGCACCCGGCGTCAGCGCACCTTCAGCCCGGGGCGTGGCCTTGGAGGTGGTCGAAAAGGTGCTCGAATCCGCCTGCCAAAGCGGCAAACTGCGGGTCGTTGATATCGCCGAACTGAACCCCAGCCTGGATGAAGATCACCGCACCGCCCGAACCGCCGCGCGCTTGGTGGGGCGCATCGCGGCTCGTCATGGGATGCTTTCCCATGGTTAAGAGCTTTAAGGAAAATGCCTCCATTGCCCTGTACCAGGCGGTGAAGGATCATATTCGGCAACAGGTGCAATCGGGAGCCTGGAAGGTGGGAGACCGCGTCACCAGCGAGCACGAACTGGTGGCCGAGTTGGGAGTCTCTCGCATGACGGCCCACCGAGCCCTGCGGGAACTGGCGGCCGAAGGCCTGTTGCAGCGAATCGCCGGCGTGGGCACCTTTGTGGCGGGTGGAAAGGCCGAATCCAGTCTGCTCAAAGTCGTCAGCATCGCCGAGGAAATCCAAGCGCGGGGTCATCGCCATCAATCCGAAGTCATCCTTCAAGCCGGAGAGGCGGCCTCGCCCGAGATCGCAACTTTACTGGGCATGAATGCGGGTGATTGGGTCTTTCACCTAGTTTGTTTGCATCGCGAGGACGGTGTGCCGATTCAGCTCGAGGATCGCTATGTTCGTCCTGCCGCAGCGCCCCTTTTCCTGGACCAGGCCTTTGGCACGATCCAGCCGGCGGAATATCTGCTGTCAACGGTGCCCATGGATGATGTCGAACATGTGGTCGAAGCCACCGGCGCAACAGCCGAAACCGCGGCCCGCCTGGGAATTCATCCGGGTGACCCCTGCCTGGTCTTGACTCGGCGAACCTGGCGCGGCGCCGAGGTCGTGACCAGTGTTCGATGCACCCACCCTGGAAGTCGCTACCGGTTGGGCACCCGGTTCAAGCCCGGCGGCCCGCTTGAAGTGGGTTGAACAACCCTAAAGGCTCGGTGTCGGTACACTATCCCCACGATTCGTGGCAAGATCCATTTCCCGAATGAATGAGGGTCAAGAGTCATGGGGCAACAAACCATCCGCAACCTTGAAGCCGTGCGCGAAGCGCTGCATAAGGCTTGTGAGCGGGCCGAGATGCTGATTCTGCTCACGCCTTACGTGCACAGCGAATCCAGCTTCCTACGGTTGGACTCGGATGCCGTGCACGTAACTGCCAACCTTGGGCACGAGGATGCCATCGCCGGATTGCGCTCCTCTCAGCTACTCATGCGCTTTCCCTCGGGTTTTACCTTTCTCGAAGGCGCCACGGATTTATTGGGAGTTGGGCGGGTCAATGGGCGCCCTTCCTTCAAACTGGCGATTCCCGAAGTGCTGGCGGATGAGGATTACCGCGGCGCCTACCGGGTGGAGCGAGTCGGCCGTGTGCCAGTCACCTTCAATACACGGAAATACGACATCCTCAGCGGCGCCCTTGTCAACGCAAGTACCACCGGTATCCGGCTTCAAGCCATGCGGGATTTCGAAGATCTGGAAATGGCGGTTGAAGATTCCATCATGGTGACCCTGACCATCGATGGCGATATTCACATCAACCAGAAGGCCAAGATTCGATATGTGCAAGGACGCAATGTCGGCATGGAGTTTCGCCCGCCTTTGGAAGGTGAAACGCTGGCCAAACTGGCGAGGTGGGTGTTTCGGAAGCGGGAAGAATTTCGAAATCGTGCAGCGAACAAAGACTACTGCCAGGATTTCATGGCCCAAACGGCTGCGGCTGGTGAGGCCAGCGAAGTTAAAGGACTGGTGCTTGTTTCGGGGGCCGCTTTTCTGGAAGATCGGCTTCGGGGCTTGCTAGGCGACCTGCCTTTTACGCGGGTTGATCCCACCATGCAGGGGATCAAAAGCCTCGTGTCGAAACGCACCCTGGTCATGTTTCACGCCCCATCCCTTGGGCTGGATGATCGTCGCCGATTAAAGGCTCTGGCCGAAGCCCTAGGTGAGGGTGTTCCCATCCTTCTTCTGGGCGCAGGGCTAGAAAATTCGGATCTCGGGCAGTTTGGTCAGGAGATTAAGGCCTCGGCAACCTTCGTGCTAGGCCCCAATCCCGGATTGTTCTTCCAGCGCTTGGTGCAAGGCATGATTCGCAAGCATTTCGGAGAAGGAGACTAGCGCGCCCAATCCAAGCTATCGCGCTTGGCCTGCCAGTGTGCGCCGAGCTCCAGATCGATGGCCATCTCGCAAAGCTCCAAAGCGCCGTGAAAATCACCCAATTCGCTGCGGGCCTGCACGCCTCGCTCGAGGACCGTGGTGGCCTCCAACGTTGCACGAAACTGGTGCCCAAGGGCTTCTTCCAGGGCGGGAAAATTTGCCAAAAAACCCAGAAGCGCCGCGTCGACGCCTTCCCAATCCTGCAACTGGGCCTTTGCTTCGGCCATGAGATCAAAGGCCACGGCCTTGACGCCATTGGGGAGGCTTTGCTGACCTTCCATGGTGCGGTTCAAATATTTCAGGGCGGAAGCGGGCCCGTTGAAGGCGGCTTCGCGGTGGCCGGAGAGTAGATCTTCCAGGATCTCTTTGACGGACTTTTGGGTGCGTTCGATGCGTTTGGCCATTTACTCAGTCGAACATCCCAGGGACTGGGCGTCTAGCACTTCACGATCAAGTTGTGATTCGCGCCTTGAAGCGAACCAAGCTGACACTACTGATCAAGGCCACCACCCCGCAGGCCATCCAAAGAAACATTGGGCCGAGCTTGGCGTAGGTCAGCAGGCCAAGCCAGGGGCCAAGCGTTATCGCTAAGGTCCACGTCATCGAATAGAGCCCCATGTATTCACCCCGGCGATCGGGCGGGGCCATAGCCGCCACGGCATCGCTGGAGGCTGGGAGAAAGATCATTTCCCCCAGGCTCCAGATCATCACCGTGAAAGCGAGCATCGAAATGGGTTTGGCGAAACCGGTGAGACCAAAACCCACGGCCATGAGCACGGCACCGAGAGCCAATTGATGACCATGGGTCCAGGCTGCAACCCGGGTATTGAGCGCCACTTCCAAGAGAAGGATTAGCAGCGTGTTGAAGGTGAAGGCCAGGCCAAACATGCGGGTTCCATGCCCTAAATCGCGGCTGATCCAGAGGGGAAGCCCCCCGTGAAGTTGGGTGAAAACCAGGATGGCGGGAAGCATTCCCAGCAGGAGGAGCAAGAGCCTTGTATCTTTCCAACCGCTCATGCTGGCGGTTCCAGTGTGCCTTTCCTGAATCGTTGTAGGCACCCAAAGCAACAGGACTCCGAGCCCCAAAAGGGTGGTGATGCCATCGATCCAAAAGATGGAAGTATAGGAATAGTGGGCCATGACGCCCCCCACCGCTGGCCCAATGGCGATGCCCAGATTCGAAGCCAGGCGGTGCAGAACGAAGGCCTGCTTTCGTTGTTCGGGCCCCGCCATATCGGTGATCAAGGCCATGGAGGCGGGCCAAAAGGCTTGATTTAGGGCCGACCAGAGCGCAATCAGGGGATAGAGAAGGGCCCGGGAATGCACATAGGGAATCAGGATCACAGCGATGGCAGACGTGAAGAGGCTCCAAGCCAGCACGCGACGGTGTCCCACGCGATCGGCCAAGCGTCCTGATATGGGGCTGGCGGCCAGTGCACCCAAGCCATACAAGGCCATGGCCGTTGCGGCATCTTCGGCTCGCCAACCCCGACCCTGCACCAGGTACAGGGTCAGGAAGAACATCACCATGGTGCCCAGACGATTAACCAGAGTGCTGAGGGCCAGCATCCAGATACAACGAGGTAGGCCCTTCAGGCCCTTCCATGGGTTCATTCGCTATTCGTATTCGATGGTGGCCGGGGGCTTGCTGGTGATATCGAAGACCACACGATTGATGCCCTTGACCTCGTTCACGATGCGCTGGGCACAGGTCTCCAGGAGTTCGTGAGGAAGTCGTGCCCAATCGGCGGTCATGAAGTCTTCGCTGGTGACGGCACGTAGGGCGCACATGTTCTCGTAGGTGCGTTCGTCGCCCATGATGCCAACGGTCTGCACGGGCAACAGCACTGCAAAGCACTGACTGGTGAGCTTGTACCACCCGCTGCGTTTCAGCTCTTCGATGAAGATGGCGTCGGCCTCCTGGAGAATCTTCACGCGCTCAGGTGTGATGGGGCCGGGAATGCGCACGGCCAGACCAGGGCCGGGGAAGGGATGCCGCCAAACCATTTGAAGAGTTCGCGCAGGGGTTCGACGAGTTGCATGTTCATGCGCTCGGGCAAGCCACCCACGTTGTGATGGGATTTCACCAGCACCGCGCCGCCGATGCCGCTGGATTCGATGACATCGGGGTACAGGGTGCCCTGGCCTAGGAATTTAGCCTGGGTGGCCTTGGCTTCCTGCTCGAAGACCTCGATGAAGACCCGGCCGATGATCTTCCGCTTTTGCTCGGGATCACTGACGCCTTTGAGTTCGCCCAGAAATTCCTTGGAGGCATCCACCCACTTCACATTCAGATCAAAGGGCGCGAAGGCTGCCTGCACCTGCTTCATCTCATCCTTGCGCATGAGCCCGGTGTCGACAAAGACGCAGGTGAGTTGGCTACCGATGGCCTTGTGCAGCAGCAGGGCCGCCACGCTGGAATCCACACCGCCGGAAAGGCCTAGCACCACCGTTCCATCGCCCACCTGTTTGCGGATGGTTTCGATTTTCTGATCGATGAAGTGGCCCGCATTCCAGTCCAGCTTCATGCCGCACACATGCAAGAAGTTGAGCAAAACGGCGTTGCCATGTTGGCTGTGGGTTACTTCGGGATGGAACTGGATACCAAAACGGCGCATGCCGCGATGTTCCATGGCCGCCACCGGGACACCCGGCGTAGTGGCCGTAACCGTATAACCCTCGGGCGCCTTTTCCACATGATCACCGTGGCTCATCCAAACGACCTGGTCCGGATCGAGCCCGTGGAAAAGCACGCTATCGGAGTCGTCGACGCGAATGGTGGCCTTGCCGTACTCGCGCTTGGCGGCACGGTGAAGCTGGCCACCGAAATCCCTGGCCATGAGCTGCTGGCCATAGCAAATGCCCAGCACCGGCACACCCAACTCGAAAATGGCGTGATCGATGGGGGGCGCCCCGGCCTCCAGCACCGAATTGGGGCCGCCCGAGAGGATTACACCCTTCAAATCAGCCCCGGCGATTTCCTCGGCCGTGGCATTGGGGCCATAGACCAATCCAAAGGCGCCCAGCTCGCGCAACCGTCGGGTAATGAGCCGAGTGTACTGGCTGCCGTAGTCGAGGATGGCGATGCGTTCATGGTGCATGGAAGGCTCCGGGCGTTCAGGAATCTTCCAGCTTAACGCAGACCGGAGCATAGCCGGGGTCCACGGGAAGGTCGTTCCGCTTGAGGGCCTCTCCGGCAAGCTGATCGCACCTTTCGTTCTGCGGATGCCCCACATGCCCACGAATCCACTCGAAACTCACTTTGTGCTTCGCGCACGCGTCCAGAAGCCGGGCCCAGAGATCCGCGTTCTTGGCCTTCTCATCAGGGGTTCGCATCCATCCGTTGCGCTTCCATTTGCGCGCCCAGCCCTTAGTAATGCCATCGACCAAGTATTTGGAATCACTGTAGACGGTCACCACACTCCCAGGCTTTCGAAGGGCCTCCAACCCCGCGATGGCCGCGAAAATCTCCGCACGGTTGTTGGTGGTCTCATGGAAGCCGCCCGATATCTCCCTCAGGCGCCCTTCGCAGGAGAGGATCACGCCGTACCCACCTCGGCCCGGATTCGGTGAGCATCCACCATCCGTGAAAATTGAGATAACAGAGTGTTCGATCGACCCGGGCGATGGCACCGCAAGGGATGGCTTCTCACCGCCAAGCATGGCCGCGTCATCCATCAAGGTCCCGATATTCCGCTCAGCCTCCATCGGGTGGGAAACCACATCCCGCTCCTCCACCCGGAGCACCAGGAACCCGGACTGGAGAAGATCCGCGTCCCGGCACCGGCCATCTAACCGAGTCTTCCGAGCCCGCCGGGCATCCCCATCCACCTCGAGAACGACTCGGTCCTCGATCAGAAAATCAGCGATCCGCCACCCGATGACCACCTGCTCACGAAAGCCCAGGCCCATCCCCTCCAGGATGGTGCGGACCACGCGCGCGCCTTCGGTGGGGTGCGCGCGGAATAGGTCTGCCCGGTCCTCCATCCATTGCCGAGTGATCGAATCGGTGTTTACCTCCTGGATCCGAAGCTTTTCCACCAGACAACGTGCCTCATTCACCGTTTTGGCAAGGTGCCATCGAAGCCCCATCTCGCACACCAGGAAACGGCCATTGGAGAGGTTCTCGATCCAGGCTGGATCACCTGCCGTCTTCTTCTGAGCCTTTTCGGTGCGTGGCGTGAGCTTCACCCCAGTTAGGCGAAGGTAGCGTTCCAGTGCCTCGCGATCCGGGAACAGCGTTTCGGAGGCTTCCGTGTCGCGAAAGGCCTCCCCACCCTGCGAAAGGGTATAAACCGGAGCCGGGGATAGCATCTCTACCCCGGAAAACAGAGGTCCTAGCTCCTGTTCTTCGGCAGCAGGGCCATCGTCCAATTGCTCGTGGTCCACGGAATTTCCTTGGTGGCTACTCGGCCTTCTTGAACGTTTCGTCCGTGTCCTGAAGAATCCAAGACCGCCCGTCTTTCCGATAAGTGGCAAAGCGATTCTTGGTGTCGCCGATCTTTACGTTGTACATGGCCTGGAAGGCTGGGTAATAGGCGGTGGGCCGGGCCAAACGAATCTGGTAGGTCACCTTGGCGCCATCCCGCGTGGGTTCCATGCGGGTGGAGCGCACAAATTCCGCTTCCGCGGCCGGAATCTCAAAGCCCTTGGCCGAGGTGCGGAAATCCTTGGGTGCCTGGGGCAGGATCTTGAAGTTGAAGCGCTCCCGATCACCTTCTTCCGTGCGGACCGCGGCGAACCAGCCACCCTTCGTAACGACTTCTTGCAAGTGCACGAGTTTGGCGTGTTCGGGGCTACCTTTGACGGCGCTGGCGCTCTCGGGCACGCGCAGGGACACCTGAACGGGGTAGTCCTTCTTGATATCGGATTCGGCCTCGCGCTGGCTCAGCTTGGACGAACCGCAGGCCAGGGTCAGAACAAGGGCGGGAAGCAACAGCAAGCGGCGCATGGGAACCTCGAAGAAGCCTCCATCCTGCCACGAAAGGGGAGGGGGGGCTTCGCAGGTAAGGGGCAGTGCTTGAAAATCAACACTTAGCACGACGACCATCCTGCCGGATGATCCAGAAAGTGATCAGTTCCCGACCTTCGACGAAGAGTGAGAGATTGAAGAAGATACACTTGCCTTGGAAAACGACTTTCCCAACCAGCGAGGTCCCCTGTGAATCAGGAATTCCAAAACCACTTGGCCACCGAAACCGAGAAGCTCCGCGAGCAGGGGCTCTTCAAGATTGAGCGAACCATCACCTCGCCTCAGCAGCCGCAGATGGTGGCCAACGGCAAAAAGGTGGTGTGCCTCTGCGCCAATAACTACCTGGGCCTAGCCAATAATCCCGAAATCATTCAGGCCGCTAAGGATGTCATGGATGACCATGGCTTTGGCATGGCTTCCGTGCGTTTCATCTGCGGTAAGCAGGATATTCACGAGGAACTGGAACGCAAACTGGCGGCCTTCCTGGGCATGGAAGACGCGCAGCTCTACTCCAGTTGCTTCGATGCCAATGGCGCGGTTTTCGAGCCCTTGCTCGGTGAAGAAGACGCCATCATTTCTGATTCACTCAACCACGCTTCCATCATCGATGGCGTGCGGCTCTGCAAGGCCAAGCGCTTCCGCTACGAAAACAGCGATATGGCGGATCTGGAAGCCCAACTTATCGCCGCCAAGGCGTCCAGCCGCTTCGTGTTGGTGGTCACCGACGGCGTGTTTAGCATGGACGGCTTCATTGCGAAGCTGCCCCAGATCTGCGATCTCGCCGAAAAATACGGCGCCATGGTGATGGTTGACGACAGCCACGCCGTGGGTTTCATGGGCGAACACGGTCGCGGCACCCACGAGCACTGTGGCGTGATGGGGCGCGTTGATATCCTGACCGGCACCTTCGGCAAGGCCATGGGCGGCGCCAGCGGTGGCTATATTGCGGGCAAGAAAGTGGTGATCGATTGGCTGCGCCAGAAGGCCAGGCCCTACCTTTTCTCCAACTCCGTTGCGCCATCTATCGTGGCGGCCACCCTCAAGACCCTGGAAATCCTGGAGACCTCGGGCGACCTCATCAAGCGGGTCCACGCGAACGGCCGCTATTTCCGCGAAAAGATGGAAGCCCTGGGCTTCAACCTGCAACCCGGTGAACATCCCATCGTGCCGGTCATGCTCTTCGACGCACCGCTCGCTCAGGAATTCGCCGCAAAACTGCTGGATGAAGGCGTCTATGTCATCGGCTTCTTCTTCCCCGTGGTGCCCAAGGGCAAGGCTCGTATCCGCACTCAGATGTCCGCTGCCCATACCCGCGAGGATCTCGATTTAGCCATCGCCGCCTTTGCGAAGGTGGGGCGTGAGTTGGGTGTGATTAAGTAAAAAGAAAACCGCCAAGGCGCCAAGATACGAAGAAAAGTATCAATCCTTTTTCGTTCTTGGCGGCTTGGCGTCTTGGTGGTGATCATTTCCCTTTGGAGGAACCATGCGAGCCCTTGTCAAAGCCGAACGCGCACCCGGCCTAACGATGCTGGATGTCCCGATGCCGGAACTCGGCCCCAACGATGTGCTAATCCGTGTCCACAAATCAGCCATCTGTGGCACAGATATGCATATTTGGAACTGGGACGCCTGGGCCCAGAAGACCATTCCCGTGCCAATGCATGTAGGCCACGAATACGTGGGCGTTATCGAGAAGGTGGGCAGTGCCGTCACGGGCTACAAGGGCGGGGAGCGCGTGACCGGCGAAGGTCACATTGTCTGCGGCCATTGCCGCAATTGCCGGGCGGGCAAGCGCCATCTTTGCCCCAATACCATCGGCGTGGGCGTGAATCGACCGGGGTCTTTCGCCGAATACTTGGCGATTCCAGCCGAAAACGTTTTTCCGGTGCCAGCGAGCATTTCCGATGATGTTGTGTCGATCTTCGATCCCTACGGCAATGCGGCTCACACGACCCTTTCCTTCGATATGGTGGGCGAGGATGTGCTCATCACCGGCGCTGGTCCCATTGGCATCATGGCGGCGGCCATCGCCAAGCATGTGGGCGCGCGCAATGTCGTGATCACCGATGTGAATGAATACCGTCTTAACCTGGCCACCAAACTCGGCGCCACCCGTGCCGTGAACGTAGCCAAGGAAGATCTCAAGACCGTGATGCACGATCTGGGCATGACCGAAGGCTTCGACGTGGGGTTAGAGATGTCCGGCAACGCCACGGCCTTCCGGGGCATGATCGATAGCATGTCCAACGGTGGGCGCATCGCCATGTTGGGGATTTTCGGTGAAGATGCTGCCATCGACTGGGGAAAGGTCATCTTCAAGGGCCTATTCCTGAAGGGCATTTACGGCCGGGAAATGTATGAGACCTGGTACAAGATGTCGGCCATGATCCAGTCAGGTCTGGATATCGGCTCGGTCATCACCCATCGCTGGAAAGGTTGTGCTGGATTGGGGCGTCAAGTAGCTTGATCCATTCCGTTGAAGCAAGAAGGCCCGCGTCTGCGGGCCTTCTTATTACTTGAACGGCTGCGGCATAGGTATGGGTGGCAGGGTCGCTTCTTTGGAAAATTCGCCGGTGACGGCCAGGGTGTCGCGGGCCAATTCGTCGCCTCCGGGTTTCAAATCAGTGCCAAGACAGGCAAGGTGATAGGCCTCATATTTCGTGTTAAAACGCTGGGAAAGCGCACCGCGCCGATCCCGTAGCTCCTCGATGGGCATGGGCACAAAAGGGCGATACAGGAAGGGATGGCTCCAGGGTGTTTCGGGCACTAGATCTAGGTGATCGGGTACCAAGGCCTGAAGGGTCCAGGGGAATTCGCCGTGCTTGGTCTTGTAGCGTTCCAGGGCATCCATGATGCGTTTCATGGAAGCTCTTACCAAACGCTGTTTCTCTTGCATTTCTTGTTTTAGGGAAACCTGAATGATGAAAAGGTCCTGCTGAGCCTGTTTGCCAGCTGGCGTTTCAGGATACCGCTGAGCAATGCGCTCCAGCATGCTGCGAGCTTCGACCGATTTCCCCGAATTGTTGAGGGCGCGGGCATCCTCCAACAACTTCTGGGGAAGCCTGGGATCTTCCGAATTGCAACCCACCAGTAGAAAAAGGCAGGCGATAGGAGTAAGGAATCGTGGCCGGGACATGGCGGAACAATAGCACCAACCGACGCTCGAATGAAGACCCGCTAGGATGGAGAGTGGAGGATTGGCATGATGGAGCGAAGCTGGCTGATAGGAATCGTGGGGGGATCCGGCAGCGGCAAGACTTCCATCGCTCAGGAACTGATCCGTCGCCTTCAGGTGGATGGGGTGAATGTCCTGTTGCTGGATATGGACGCCTATTACGCACCGCTGGAGGTGGTTAAACATCGCTTCGAGGGAAGGGCCGTGAATTGGGATCACCCCCACGCCTTTGACCTCGAACTCATGGCCACCCATCTGGCCAGCCTTCGCAAGGGGCAGCCCATCCGCAAGCCGATTTACGACTTTACGGTCTCGGATCGAGTCGGTTGGGAGGAGCCCATTCAACCTTCCCAGGTGGTGATTCTGGAGGGCCTCCTGATTTTCGCCCTACCTGAATTGCGGGAACAACTGGATGTGAAGATCTTCGTGGATACCGATTCGGATATCCGGATCCTCCGCCGCATTCAACGCGATACCAAGGAGCGAGGACGCAGCGTGGATAGCGTTATCGATCAGTACCTCGATTCCGTCCGCCCCATGCACTTGGAATTCGTCGAACCCAGCAAACGATGGGCCGACCTGATCGTGCCCACAGGCGTTGAGAATCAAAAGGCCATGGACATGATCACCCACTATAGTTTGGGACTGCTTCAACGCCCTGCTCCAGATCGGTAGTCTGGTGCGACTACTGGCTTCGCATTCCCCGCATTTCGACCCATCCACCGCTTGGATCGGGGATGAAGGCACCGTTCGTGGCGAGTCCAGTTTGTTTCGGCAGCTAGGTGTCATTCGTCGTTCGCCCCACACCGGACGTTCCCACGATTTCACCCGCCTGGAATGTCCGGAATGGGTGCATATCATAGCCTTTACCCCGGACGGAGAGCTCCTGGTGGTGGAGCAGTTTCGCCATGGAATCGACAGTTCCACTCTCGAAGGTGTTGGTGGTGTTTGCGACGCCGGAGAAGCTCCTGAAGTGGCCGCTCGGCGCGAGTTGCTGGAGGAAACAGGGCATGAAAGCCAAGCCTGGATTTCCTTGGGGTGGTGCACGCCAAACCCCGCCGTTCAGAATAATCGCTGCCATTTCTACCTCGCCCTGGATTGCCTTCCCGTGGCCGAGTTGGACTTGGACCCATCCGAGGAACTTCGCCTTTGGGCGGTGCCATGGGCGGAATGGGAGGCAAAATTGCAGAGTGGCGAGATTCACCATGCACTTGTGCTGGTGGCGTTCTTCCGCTTGCGCATGTGGGAGGGTTGGGCGAATCTCAGGGAAATGCTAGAGAGTTCCCAATGAGCTGTTTGCACCGTTCCATCAGTTCGCTCTTCTTGGGCCTTACCCTTGGGCTATCACCCAGTGCCGGGTGGGGTGAAGATCAGCAACATGCCTTGCCCTCCTTGACACGCCAGAGTGGTCCCAATCCTGCCTATGAAGAGGAACTCCAGGCGCAAATCAAAATGGTGCCCCTCGGTGAGCGAAAGAACTTTTTCCGGAGGCTTCGCAAGCAGCAACGGGAAATAAAAACGCGCATCCAGGAAATGGAATTCAATCTCGACCGCTCAGAAAGCCTTGCCAAGGCCCTGGATCGCGATGGCACCGGGCTCAGCCCCCAAATGGCGAACCTGATTAAGGCCCAAGGCGAGGCGATTTCGCGGTACCGCAGCATGGCCCGCACGATGACTCAAGCGCGGCAAGCCTTTGATCCTCAGCAAATAGACGCTGACGATTTGCAAACAGATCTCTATGCGGGGCTTCAATTTTCCAGCCTTTACCGAGACCCCGAAAAATCGACATCCTTCTTTTCGACCTCACGCCCCTTTGTGGCCCTGGATCTGCGCCAAACCCTGCGCTGGCCCGAGCGAGGTCAATGGGTGGAGTTTTTCGGCACCCTTTCTTTCCAATCCTCATCCAAGGAAACTAGCGATGCGGTTGCGGTCATCACCACCAGCGGGAATTTTCGAGGTGAGATGGGCGCCTGGTGGATGCGGTCGCTAACGGAAGGTTTGAGTTGGGGCTTTATCGGCAGCCTAGGCCTGGTCGGCTACAGCACCCCCGTGGTGGCGGCCGATCTACAGCAATCGAACCGAGACGAGTTTCGCAACCGCACGCGATTTGGGGTCACCTTGCGCCAGGAAGAAGGCGCGCTTCGCGGCAGTGCGGCCGAAATCGCCTTTGTGCGAGACCCGCAATTTCTTCACCGAGATCGACTCCTGGTGAGGGGCAAGGTGGTACTCACCCAATTCGGATCCCAAGGCTCTAGCGGCGACTTTTTCATGGAAGGTTTCGTCAGCAAAGGGCGGTCCGGCAGTGATGAGGCCGTGCTGCTGCTGGGGATTCGACTTTCGACACTCTCTTTTTTGCGTGGATTAGGTGTTGGCAGAAGCCGTTAATGCTTCCAAGCAATGTATTCACTATTCGGGCCGCTGAGGCTTCATGATAGCGTCTCAGAGCAGGGCTGATTTACAGTCCCGGCGCGGTTCCAGCCCTGGTCATTGCCTGGGTAGGGTCCTAAAATAGGGAGTTCAGGAGGACTTAATGGCCAGTGAATGTTCGTTCGACGTTGTTTCCAAGGTGGATATTGCCGAGGTCAAGAATGCCGTGGCACAGGCCATGAAGGAGATTGGCCAGCGGTACGACTTTAAAGATTCCGTCTCGGATATCGAACTCAAGGAAGACGCCGTGCTTCATTTGAAAAGCGATGACGAAATCAAGCTCAAGGCGGTCATTGATGTTCTCCAGTCCAAGCTCTTTAAACGGGGTGTGAGCATCAAGAACCTGGAGTATGGCAAGGTCGAAGGCGCCACGAAGGGTACGGTGCGCCAAGAGGTGAAATTGCTCCAAGGCATCCCCGGTGAAAAAGCCAAGGGGCTCGTAAAGGTGCTCAAGGATGCCAAAGTCAAAGTACAAGCGGCGATCCAAGGCGATCAACTCCGCGTATCCGGCAAGAATAAGGACGATCTCCAAGAAGCCATTGCCTTGCTAAAGAAGAACGATCAGGGTCTTGAGCTCCAGTTCACCAACTACCGGAACTAGCTACTTGTCCCGCCTGGACCTCCTCCGCTACTTCAACCCTATTTCCGGGAAGTTGACGGAAGTCGAGATAGAACTGGATCGCCTTCTCCAAAGCGATGTGCCGGTGGTGGATAAACTCGCCGCCCATGTTCGTGGTGGCAAGGGCAAGCGGCTTCGCCCAGCCCTGGTGCTGCTGGCCTCCCGATTCGCAGGCTATTCCGGTGATGACGATGTGCGGTTTGGCGCGGTGTTCGAGCTGATCCACACCGCTACCTTGGTGCACGACGATGTAATCGATCACGCGCAATTGCGCCGTGGCAAACCGACCTTGAATCGCCTTTGGGGCAACACCCTCACCGTTTTGTTCGGCGATTTGCTCTACCTGCAAGCCATGTCCAGCGCCATTCAGGCCCGGAAATGGCGGCTGATGGAGATCCTTTGCGATGTGACCACGCGCATGATCGAGGGCGAGCTGATCCAGAACGATGTGCTCTATAAACTCGATACTTCCCGCAAGGATTACTTCGATATTCAGGAGCGTAAGACGGCACTGCTTTTTAGTGGCTGCACCGAAACGGCGGGGGTCTTGGCCGATCGCAGCCTCGAAGAATGCCTTGCCTTGCAAAGGTTCGGGCTAGAAATCGGGCGTGCCTTTCAGCTCACGGATGATCTTTTGGATTTCACCGCCACCAGCGAACAACTGGGCAAGCCAGCCTTTTCGGATCTGCGCGAAGGCAAGCTCACCTTGCCGATGCTCACACTCATGCAACATGCTCCGGATGAAGTGCGCCCGATCATCCGGACGATTTGGGATCGCGGAGAAGAGGTGCCTATCCCAGAGGCCGAAGAAGGTTGCCTTCGCGACCTAATCGCCCGCCACGATGCCTTAGCCGAAACGCGGGAGCTCGCTCGCAGAGCGAGTTTGGCTGCCACCGAAGCCATTAGCAGCGTGCCTGGCGACAAAAAAATGTTAAAGCTCCTGCGGGAAATCCCCGAGTTCCTTCTGGGGCGAAGCACCTAGTCCCGATTTACAAAGGCATCGGTCTTTCCACGCCGCGCGGATCCCAATCAATATTGGCGCGCTTGAAGGCGGCCATCAGGGTCTCCTTGTCCGGGCATTTCATGTAGGCTTCCATGGGCTCAACGGTGTTGGCTTGCACCAGTTCAACGATGGCGTCGTTCATGAGCTTTTGGCCGTAGGCCCGGCCCGTTTGCATGGCACTGGGAATCTGGAAATTTTTCCCTTCCCGAATCAGGTTGGAAATGGCGGGTGTAATGAACAGGGTTTCGATGGCGGCCACCCGACCACCGCCCGTTTTCTTTAGCAGGATTTGGCTGATAACGGCCTTGCAGGAATCGGCCAACATCACGCGAATCTGCTGCTGACGGTCTGCAGGGAACTGGTCGACGATGCGATCCATGGTGCCTACGGCACTGTTGGTGTGAAGGGTTCCGAAGACAAGATGCCCTGTCACAGCGGTTTCCAGGGCAATGGCAATAGTCTCCAGATCGCGCATCTCACCGACCAAAACGATATCGGGATCTTCCCGCAAAGCCGCCCGAAGACCGGATTTGAAACTTTCGGTGTGATTCCCCACTTCCCGCTGGTTTACCAGGCACTTCTTGCGAGGATGCACAAATTCAATAGGATCCTCAATGGTCAAAATATGGTCGTTCCGCCTCTGATTGGCCAAGTCGATGATGGCGGCCAGTGTTGTGGACTTGCCGCTACCCGTGGGGCCTGTTACGAGCACCAAGCCTTTGGCCAGGTCGGCCAAGCGGCGAATGGGGTCGGCAAGCCCAAGCTTGTCGGGATCCGGAATCTCGTTGGGAATGACGCGACAGACCATGCCCGGGCCCATGCGATCGACAAAAAAATTAACGCGCAGGCGACACCCGCCAGCTTCGTAGGCATAAGCGAAATCCGCGTCATTCTTGGCTTGGTAGTGCTCCCAGGCCATCGGTGTCGCAAGCGACTGCATGACGCCCAGCAGTTCCTTGGGGCCAAGAGGTGGGAAATCATCCAGTTCATGCAAATC
>JAIFMW010000065.1 GCA_020048105.1 Deltaproteobacteria bacterium
AATTTGGATGGTGCTGAATGCTGCATGCTTTTTCGAGAACCGAGTTGCTCCTGGGCGCCGATGGCCTGGAGTTGCTCAAGCACAGCAAGGTCGCCGTCTTCGGCATTGGCGGCGTAGGCACCTACGCCGTGGAGGCCCTGACTCGCTGCGGCGTGGGGCATCTGGTGCTCATCGACGATGACCGCATTTGCCTTACCAACCTCAACCGCCAGCTCCACGCCACTCGAAAAACCGTAGGGCGACTCAAGGTCGAGGCCATGCGCGAACGGATCTTGGAAATCAACCCTAAGGCCGAGGTAACGATTCACCAGAAGTTCTACAACCCCGGCTCGGCGGAGGAACTCATCGCCCCGGATCTGAATTACATTCTGGATTGCATCGATACCGTGACCGGCAAGCTGGACCTAGTCATCGAAGCCCAGAAGCGCGGGATTCCCATCATCAGCTGCATGGGCACCGGCAATAAGTTGGACCCCACTCGCTTGCAAATCGCCGATATCGCCAAGACCATCAATTGCCCCTTGGCCCGCACCATGCGGAAGGAACTGCGCAAGCGCGGCGTCAATCACCTGAAGGTCGTTTATTCCCAGGAAGAGATCCTGGTGCCGCAGGTGGACGAGGACAATAACTGCATGGAGAACTGCATCTGCCCCAAGGGCACCGAGCGAACGTGTTCGGCCCGCCGCCAGATTCCCGGCAGCGTATCCTTCGTGCCTTCGGTGGCGGGCCTCATCATGGCCGGTGAAGTCATCAAGGCTTTGGTGAAGCTGGAGCCCGGCAGGTCAGCCTTCAAACCCTCTGCGGGAGCAACTTTGTGAAACCCGAAGCAATCGTTCAGCGACAGCTTGATGCCTATAATGCGCGGGATTTAACGCGCTTCGTGGCGGAGTACAGCGACCAAATCCGAGTCTTCCGCCCTCCAACGCCCACCGCAATCCTGGAAGGGAAACAAGCTTTCTCGGACTTTTATGCCACGAAGCGTTTCAATCTTCCCAACCTCCATGCGGAGATCCTCAACCGCATGGTGATCGGCACTAAGGTCATCGACCACGAGCGCGTTTTAGGCATGGGTGAAAATCCGCAAGAAGTCGCCGTGGTCTACGAAATCGACCGAGGCTTCATCCAATGCGTGTGGCTCTTTTCGGGAGAATTACCCCTTGCGACCGTGCCAAAGGATCCGTCGTGAAACCGGAAGTAGCGTGGGACTGGACCTTCCGCTCGACACATGTCATTCCAGTCGGGCAGGCCGGGGTGAATGGCCTCCCTCTTCTGGCTATCCACGCTTCGTTGCGCAACCTTCCCCAGGTTGGTAGGTTAAATTCAGGCTCAAAACGCGCACTGTTGATAGAGAGTCCGCCATGTCATTGACCGCCTACAACAACGTGCCTGTCCCTTCTTTCATGTACGGTACGGCATGGAAGAAAACAGCCACTGCCCAGCTCGTTCAGCGGGCTGTGGCCGAGGGCTTTAGGGCCCTCGATACGGCCAACCAGTTGATCCACTATCAGGAAGCCCTTGTGGGCGAGGCGCTACTGGTCCTGGCCCAGCAAGGGGTGGGGCGGGATCAGCTCTTTCTTCAAACCAAATTCACGTCAACCAACGGTCAGGATCACCGAACCCCCTACGATCCCTCGGCTCCACTCCCGACCCAAGTCATGCAGTCCTTCGAGAGCTCCCTGGTCCACTTGCACACGCACTACCTCGATTCCTACGTTTTGCACGGCCCCTATCAAAGGCAGGGCCTGGGTGATTCGGACTGGGCCGTGTGGGGCACCCTCGAAGAGCTATACCAAGCAGGCAGGACCCGGATGATTGGCATCAGCAACGTGACGGCTCAGCAGCTCAGCCAGCTTTGTGCAAAGGCAGTGGTGAAGCCGATGGTGGTACAGAACCGCTGTTACGCCTCTCGTGGATGGGATAAAGAGGTGCGGGAGCTTTGTCGGGCCGAAGGAATCATCTACCAAGGCTTTTCGCTGTTGACCGCCAATCCCGAAGTGCTCACGGACCCGGCGGTTCGGTCCATCGCTAGGCGATTGGAAACGGGGATCGCCCAAGTCGTTTTCCGCTTTGCCATGCAGATCGGGATGCTTCCCATGACCG
This sequence comes from Deltaproteobacteria bacterium, assembly GCA_020048105.1. Taxonomy (GTDB): domain Bacteria; phylum Acidobacteriota; class Holophagae; order Holophagales; family Holophagaceae; genus JAYREN01. Next base: position 2,101 of record JAIFMW010000065.1, read on the forward strand.
GAACCACCGACCCCCAGCATATGAAAGAAGATCTCCAAGCCGAACAACTCAGCCTCACCCCTGAAGAGGTAAAGCTGATTGAAACGATTGGGCTGCAGGCCTGAGCAGGGCATCCCACCCTTTCGTGCCCCCGATGGGTTCTCATCTAAAATTCGTGAAAACCACTACCGCGCCGTGTCTGAACAGATTTCCCAATGTGATCGAGGTTTCCCATGGATTACTTACTTTGCTATGACTACTCCGCCGATTACCTGGAGCGCCGAGGCGCCTTTCGGGACGAGCACCTGGCCTTGGCCTGGGCGGCTCAGGCCGCAGGAAACCTGATTCTGGCGGGGGCCTTTAGCAATCCCGCCGATGGTGCGGTTTTTCATTTTCGCGGCGAAACGCCTGCGGCTGCGGAGGCATTTGTGGCCGCAGATCCCTACGTGAAAAACGGCCTGGTCACGCGGTGGCGCGTGCGGGAATGGACCACGGCCGTGGGCGATGCCGCCGCCACCCCGGTTTACCCGAAGAGCCAAGCCTTGCCCGAAAAGGCATTTCGTCTCTACCACAACGCGCGGTGCTCGAAGAGTCGCTCTGCCTGCGCCTTGCTGGCCGAACACGGAATCCCAGTCGAGCTCGTGGACTACCTGACAACACCGCCCACCAAGGCCGAGCTACAGGAGCTTTTGAAGAAACTGGGCATGATTCCTTCGGAGTTGGTGCGCCGCGGGGAAGCCGTATTCAAAGAACACTACGCCCACCAGACCTTGACCGAGGACCAATGGCTGGAGGCCTTGATGACTCATCCAATTCTCCTCGAGCGCCCCATTCTGGTGCGGGGCGAAAAGGCCGTAATTGGTCGACCACCCGAACGGGTTCTGGAACTGGTGTAGCCCAATGACAATGGCCGCGCCAACACCGGAAGCCCTCTCCAATGGACAACCCCAGGCCGCTCGCTTGGCCCTTTTCGCAACCGCGCTGTTCCTCATCCTGGGCACGGCCTCGCTGGCCCTAGGCATCGGGGAAGGCGCGATCACACACTGGGGTTTCGGTGCCACCAGCCTCCTGCAAGTGCCACTTTCTCTTGTGGTGGCGGGGCGCCTCCGCGATGGCCTTGGCAACAAAGGCCTGGATCGGGAACGCAGGACTCTGCGGATCATTGGGCATCTGCTGCGCTTCCTGGCGCTCGGCATTGCCCTGGCTTCCGCCGCCGCACTGTTTGGGCAACGATCTCCGGATGCCACCACGACCCTGCTGGGCGTCGCCATTTCGGCGATGGTTCTGAACTTCCCCCTGTGGCTCGCCAAGCGCGGCCACAGGAACCTTCATCCAACTCTGGCCCTTGATGCCGCCCGAGCCCGGGCCCTGGCGGAGATGGCTGCCCTGCTGCTGGCGGGCACGATCTTGAGTCGCTGGTTTCCTTGGGCCGATGGCGTTGCGGGGCTCATCTTGGCTATGCGGATCTTTCTCGAAGGTCGCACCTTAATGACAGCCACCGCCATCCAAGCCGCCTGTGGGGGCTGTGGCAGTGGGTGCGGCTAGATCCGCGACGGAATAACTCCAGCAACCCCTGCTGGAATCATCTCCTGAAACCAAGAGTGGGAGCCGTTTACGAGCGGCTCCCACCCGAGGATTATTTCTTCTTTTTCACGGGAACAGCCGGGGCCTTCTTGAGGGATTCCGTCAATTTACTGCCCAGTTCCGCTCCCCGGGATGTGGCACCGTGCACGACGGGTGGTTTGGCTTTTTTGGGTTTTTTATCGTTGGACATAAATCCTCTTTGCGGACCCTTTTTTGAGCTTCAAGGTCCTTCCCTCATCATGGGCGCAATAAATATAAGTTCCGAAATTTCTTATTTTCCGTTTAAACCCAAACAATGCAGTTGTGAATAGAAACGGGCTCTTCGGATTTGCGGGAAACAGAAAAGACGAAACGACAAGACGCCAAGAAAGCCTTTGAACACCCAAGCGTCAGGTCGCCTCTTTTCTTGGCGAAGGCGCGCAGGGCCGCTTCGTGCCTTGGCGGTACTCTTTTCTGATGGAATGGAACCGCAGAGCAGAAAGAGGCAAAAAGTGAAATGCTAAGAATCAGGTCATACCGCCCAGTTCCGCCGAAATTGGGCAGTGGCACTCAGGACAAACGATGACGTGGCCCCGCCTGGGCAGGCTGGAAACGAAATTCACCCTTGAACGAAGTAGCCTCACAACCTGCACCGTGGTGATCTCCACTTTGCAGTGTGGGCACCTGAGAGGGCATTCCAAAAGGTACTCGGCCTCCCCGAGGGTTGGCTTGGGGGCAAGGGGTTCGGCCATGGGGGCAATCCTTAAGAAAAGGGCGAAGGCGAGAGCTTGTGAGTGTTGGGCTGACTCTAGTTCTCTCCAAGCACTCCGTCAAGAAATGCATCCGCTCGTGGGACCCCAGTTTGTCCTGCGGAACTTGCCCAAGGATCCACCTTGGCGATACGGTGAATTTTCGGAGTCCTCTTGCTTCATCTTCCGATCCCAACAGCGGTGCTCGCGGCTTCCATCGCTTTTGCCCAGGAAATGCCAGCCCCCCCCGTTGCGATCGATCGTCCGGTTCAACTGCCTTCGCTGATTCTCGGCGATCTCAAGGCAACTTGGACGGCCCCAGCCAGCTGGACCTCAGGCGAATGGACGAAGCTATCCATGGGGGCTCTCGCCGTGGTGGGCGTCTCGCTGGCCCTGGACCGCCCCACCGCCCGCGCCTTTGAACGCATGGATCGGACGCCCTACGACCCTTGGGGCAAGCGACTCGATACGTTGGGTGGCCTTGGAACCATGGCCATTGCGGGTGGTGCCTATGTGGGTGGGCTCCTTTTCGAGCAACCCAAGGTGCGGGAATTCGGTGCCGATGCGGCCCTGTCCATGCTGGTGGCGCAACTCGTGGTGACGATTCCAGTTAAATACTTGGCCGGACGATCTCGCCCCATCGAGGGCCAAGACCCGTACCATTTCAAGCCCTTGCGCGGAGGGCTTTCCTTTCCCTCGGGCCATGCCATGCAAGCCTTCACGCTCGCGACCGTGATCTCCGAATACGCCGATAATCCGTGGATCTCCGGGTTGGCCTATGGGAGCGCGGCGCTGGTTGGTGTTTCGCGGTTAGAACAACGAGAGCACTTTGTCTCCGACATTGTCGCCGGCGCCTTGATCGGCACGCTATCGGCGAAGGCCGTGATGCTCCGGCATCGCAGCCTTCGCGGTCATGGCACAAAGAGTCACCTGGCCCTTACGGTTGCTCCGACCTGGATTAATAGCAGCGCTGGGTTGATGGTCTGCGTCAAATTCTGAAAATATTTAGCGAGGCCAAGTGGCGACAAGAAAGGCCACGAAGGTAGCGACCGCCGTAAGACTCAGCACCAGCACCGCCCCTGCGGCACAATCCTTTGCGATCTTGATGGCGGGATGAATTTCGGGGCTCAGATGATCCAGCGCATGCTCCAAGGCGGTATTCAGAAGCTCACCCGCCAAGACCGCCCCGCAGTTCATGATCAGCAGCGCCCACCACACGGGCGCAGGACGCCGCCAGATCAACACGGCCACTACCACCGCAGCAGCCAGGACTTGCTGGCGAATGCTTTTTTCGTTGCGCAGCCCCGCCCAAATTCCCTGCTGAGCGAACTGGAAGCGATGATGGAATGGTTTGTTTTTCATGATGGGTCTACCTGGGCAATCGGCCAATGCGTGTAACCATTGGATCATGGGGCCACCGGGTTAAAAGCTGCCAGAATTTCCCTATGAATCTTCTGCTTTCAGCCTTCCCTCCTGAACTTGGCGATCTGCTGAATTCGCCGCCCCCCGGCTGGCTCCTTGCGTGCACCGGCATTGGTGCCATCGAAGCAGCGGTGACAACGTCCCGCTTGCTCTCCGAAAATCACCCCGCTCGCGTGCTCTTCCTTGGCACCTGTGGTGCCTACGATGATCGCCTCACCCTGGGTGCCATTCTTGCGGCGAGCGAGGCCATCGCCATCAGCGTCAGCGAACTGCGCGGAACGGCCTTCCGCCCTCAATCCGAATGCACCCGCTGGGCTTCGACTGGAACTCTACCCTTCCCTTCCCATTCCGTCGCGGTGCCCCCGGCCATCACCCGAGATCCTGACGAGGCACAGTTGCTGGCGACGATCGCCCCGGTCGAACACTTGGAACTCACCGGAGTCTTTGCCGCTTGCCACGCCGCGGACATTCCCGTGGCCGCGGCCTTGGTGGTGGCAAACCGCGTGGGGCCAGATGCTCACGCGGAATGGCTACGAAACCATGCCCGCGTGAGCCGGGAACTGGTGGCTGCGGTCAGAGATCACCTGGCGCATTGAGCAGCCGTTTTTTAAGGCGATCCAAATCGGCTGGAATCGTTTCCGAAAGGATGAGCTTGTCCTGCACCGCGACGAGTGCCTCGGGGAGGGGCACTTCCAGGTTCATGTTCTGCCGAAGAATCTCGGCGAATTTGGCGGGATGCGCGGTGGCCAAAACGACACAAATTTCGGCAAGGCCGAGTTTGGACTGGACGACGCCATAGGCCACGGCGGTATGGGGATCGGGCAGGATGCCCGCAGCATGAAGTTCCCACATCGCTCGCTTGGTGCCCGCGTCATCGAGACTGCCCCAACGCAGCACTTGGCGCAGATCACCCAGGTTGTCCCGAAAGAGATGGCGAATGCGCTCCCAGTTGCTGGGATCGCCCACATCCATGGCATTGGAAAGCGTCGAGATGGCGGGCCGCGGAGCGTAGGTGCCCGTTTCCAGATGGTCCGGCACCACCCGATTGGCGTTGGTGGCGGCAATGAAGGCACGAACGGGCAACCCCATCTGGCGAGCAAGCAGGCCTGCGTATAGGTTGCCAAAATTTCCGCAGGGCACACAGAATACGGGCGCGTCTCGCATTCCCAAGGCCTTCAGCCGCGCACTGGCCTCGAAGTAGTAAAGGGTCTGAGCCAGGATGCGCGCAATGTTAATGCTGTTGGCCGAAGTCAGCCGCAATTTCTCGGTCAAGGCCGCATCGGCGAAACAACCCTTCACCAGCGCTTGGCAATCATCGAAGGAACCTTCCACGGCGAAGGTTTTCACGTTATCGCCCAGGGTGGCGAAGAGACGCTCCTGCAGCTCCGATATCCGCCCCTTGGGATACAGCACCACGGCGCGAATTCCGGGCACCAGCCATAGGGCGTGGGCCGCCGCAGCACCCGTATCGCCCGAGGTTGCGGTGAGCACCGTGCGCAGTCCCGGTTCGCGTTCCGTCACCTTGCCCAGCATTCCAGCCAGGAAACGTGCGCCCACATCCTTGAAGGCCAGGGTGGGACCGTGGAAAAGTTCCAACGCGAAAACCTGCTGCTGAAGGGGCACCAAGGGAAATGGAAAATCGAAGGCATCCCGCACAACATCAGCCAGATCCTCCCGGCTGAATTCATCCCCCAGCATTCGCCAAAGGATTTCAGTGGATCGGCTCTGAAAATCCATATCGAGCAGCGCACCCACATCCCTGAAACACGGCAAGGGTTCAGGCACATACAGGCCGCCATCCGGCGCGGTTCCAACCTGTACGGCCTGGGTAAAGGTGACTCGGTGCTTCGGAGAACGGGTACTGATCAGGCGCATGAAAACCTCTCCCTCACGATAGGACCCGAGCACCGCGTGGGTCCAGGGCGCATATCCACGTCCTAACTTGGTACCCCTCGGCCTCAAGAGATTGGCGCATCCCTCGTTCTACCGCCGGAGCGCAGTCTGGCGTGCAAGCCGCAAAAAGGCTGGGCCCTGAACCCGACAGACTTCCCCCCAAGGCACCCGCCGCCAACGCCGCTATTTTGGCCTTCTGGAAACCCGGGACAAACGCGGCGCGATAGGGTTCCGCCACGGGATCCCACAAGGTGCGCGCAATGTCTCCTCGGTCTCCGGAATGAAGGGCATTTACGAGGCCGGCCGCATTGCGAGCAAAGAGCACACTCTGCTGGAGCGGCAATTCATAGGGCAAGGCTTGGCGAGCCATCGCGGTGGGCACTTCGATTCCTGGGTAGGCCACCACGATCCATAAATCCTCGGGCCACGGCAGAGAGCGCGTTTCGGGGCCACCTTCGTCCGAGGGATCCAAGATCAAACGCAGCCCACCCAAATAGCTGGGAGCCACGTTATCCAGATGCAGGCCACCGCCATGAGCACCCTCCACCCTTCCGGCCACGGCGAGCAGTTCCTTGGGCGCAAGTGGATGCCCGTGCAGCGCCTGAAGCGAAACCAGCGCAGCCACGATGGAACTGGCGCTGCTGCCGAGCCCGCTACCAGGCGGCAGGTGCATCTCCAGTCGAAAGGCCACGTTGAAGGCGCAGAGGCCGCGATTTTCTATGGCCGCACCGTAAGCCCGGTAGGCGGCCATCACAAGGTTATTCATGGGCTCGCAACCCAAAAGGCAGAGAGCATAGGGGCCTTCCACAAGAAGTGATGGGCGTTCAGCACGGGTGGCCTCCACCACGTTGCCCATGGGCTCCCCGTTCAAGGGCCGCAGAGCCGCACCCAGGAAATCGAAGCCCGCCGCAAAATTTCCCATGCTCGCCGGAGCATAGGCCTTGGCTCGTTGGGGCAACGGCGCTTCGGTGGGAGTGGATTCGCAGTTCGTTTGCCCATAGTTGGGCAGGCTGGGAGGACAAAGAAAAGTATTCATGGAAGCTCCTTAAGCTGGGAGCCGCGCGCCTGGATCGTGGATGCAAAAACGCCCCGCGACCTTTGCGGTGCGGGGCGTTCAGCGTGGTGTGTGAACCGGCTAAACCCTCCGCACCCTGGCGGTAGTAGTCGTCGTGATACCGGTAGTCGTGGAGATGCTATGACCTCGCCCGACGCCAGATGGCGTCGCGAAGGCGGACAAACACAGCACGTTCATGGGTACCAACCATCTTCGATCCGTGACCATTCGTCAAGCAACGACCACTACCGAGATTTAAAGGGAACGAATCGCGCATCACCGGTTCCCGATTCCACGCGCCAACCCCCTGGAATCGCCACGATGCGCACACCATGATTTGGACCTGTGGAGATCGTTGGGATGCTGCCCAGAGTCGCCAAGGTTGACGCAGATGGGAATTCGAAACGATTGTTCCGACCCACGGTAAAGAGCACCAATTCCGGCGCTAGGGCCGCAACCCAGGCGGGATCCATAGTCGAAGCGCTGCCGTGGTGCCCCGCTTTCAAGAGCCGGTGGAAGGCGGCTAGACCTGGGTCGCCCAGGTCCAGCAGATCGCGCTCCTGGATGGCCAAGACATCCCCCATGAGCCAGAGTTCCCGGTCCTGCCACCGAACCCGCAGTACTTGGGAAAGCATGTTGACGTCGGGCAGCTGGAAAGGCTTGGGCGGCCACCGCACCTCGAAACGGGCCGGGCCTCGCTGCCAGGAGTCACCACGCAGCACGCGTCGGGCCTCACCGAGATGAGCGGGGGGCGCCACGGTCACCCATAATTCCGGGCTGTGGGCGGTGTCAGGAAGGGATATTGAATCGATGGGCCAAAGCCTCGCCAGGGTGGTCCAACCACCCACATGATCGCCATGGGGATGCGTGATCGCTAGATGCAGCGGTTCCCGCACCCCACGCCGACTCAATACCCGCGCAATTCGCCGCGCGGCCCAGGGGCTGGGGCCGGTATCCACCAGGGTGGCATCACCTCCGGGCACCCGCAGCAGGAGCGCATCGCCCTGACCAATATCGGCAGCCTCTAGGCTGAGCTCCGTTGCCCCACGTCCGGTGCCACGAAAGACGAGGAGCAGACCCGAGGTCAACAGGAGCAGCAGTGTAAGCGCGCGTGTTCGGCGAAATCTCGCGTGCTGTTGGGCCAAGTAGATCCAGCCCAAACACAGCAGCAACCAGGGCCAAAGAATCCCCGTGGCCAGTGGCTGAATCCGAGTAAAGAAGGGAACCAGGCGGGTGCCGATCCAGGTTAGAAAGGCGCCAAGGGAAGGCACAAGGTAAAGCGCCGGGCCGGGCAAAGGCAGAAGGGTCAAGATCAAGCAAAGCGGCGTCAGAATGGCCACCACTGGCAGTACCAGCACATTGGCAAAAACGCCCCACAAAGGCGCACCACCGTGGAATAGCGCCAGCAACGGAAGCGTCGTCAGCCACGGTGCCAGGAAACGCGAAGCTGGTAGGGCCCAGCGCAAGGAAACCGGCCCAAACAGCCCCGCCAAAGGTTCCGCACACCAGAGCAAGCCCACGAGGGCAAACCAGGCCAGGAGAAAACCCGGGTCGGCCCCTGAGGCTGGATGGGCCAACAACCACAGCAAGAGGGCGCCATGCAGCACGAGAACCGGTGGTGCCTTCCAACCACTCCCGCGACCCAATGCCCAGCCCACTCCCATCAGTAGACCTCGCCACACTGGCGCAGAAAAACCCACCACAGCGCTGTAAAGCAAGCCTCCAACAATGGCCGCCAGCGTAGACCCTCGCCTCAGAAAACGTCGCCAGAGCGCCTCCAGGAAGGCCATCACCAGCGTTACCTGAAGCCCGGAAACCACCAGCGTATGGATCGTTCCACTTTCGGCGAAGGCACTGAATACATCTTCCTTAGCCGGGGGATAGCCCAGCGTCAGGGCACCCCAGAGATCACGAGCGGGTCCTTCCGGCAAAGGCAATGCCTGAAATCGCCGCTGGGTAAACATCTGAAGGCGCAGCAGCAGAGAGGGCTTCGGTGGCCCCAGGACTTCCATCTGATCGGCCGAACGCAAACGAATTCGGCGCGGGGTACCGTTGTCCCGGGCTCGCCAGAGGGGTCGTTCGCCGAGAAAGGCTGGCGCAGGTTCCACGGCCCAGAGTTCGGCCCGAAACCGCACCGGCGTGCCAGGTTCGGGCGCTGGCACGCCCTCGGCGGGCAGACTGATCGGTAGCTCCATGCCTTTGAATTCCACCGGGTTGCGCAGGACAATCCTTCCGATTCGCTGCTCGCCTCGGAGAGCCCATGGCGCGGAAATGGTTCCTTCCATGGCTTGGAAACCCGCAGGAAGGGCATGTTCGCGAAGGGTCAGGGAACGCAATCCCACCAGGGTGACCAGCCCCAAAACCAGACAAAGGGGCACCACGGAGCCGCGACGATGAAAGAGTAAGGGAAGGGAACCCAGAGCCAGCGCTAATCCCCCTGGCAGCAACCATCCGGGAAATTGGCCATCCCAAGTCTCAGGCACAAGCCACGGCAGGGCAGCCGCGCCGACCAGGGCCCAAGGCAGGCCCCAAAGGGAGGCGCCACTGAGGCGCTGCCAAAGACGTTCGCGGGTGAGCATGAGGGCAGTTTATCGAGCAAGTGAGTACTCTGGATATGTCTCCCCCGAGGTCCCGTGGCTCGAATGCT
>JAIFMW010000130.1 GCA_020048105.1 Deltaproteobacteria bacterium
CCCGCCATGGTGTCGAAGCCGTGAGCCACTGCAGCCTCGAAGCCTGTGCCACAGACATTGAGAAAAGGCACTCCATCCAACCGCGGCAGATCGATGCGAAGCTCGCGGCCTTGCAGCAGATTCATTACTGCTCCCGCCGGTTCCAGGGGCGTTCGCAGTCCCCGGACCAAGCCATTGCCAGAACCCCCTGGAATGGCCGCGAGGGCCACGGGACAGCCCGCCTCGACCAAGGCTCGACCCGCATGATGCAGCGTGCCATCGCCACCCCAGACCAGCAGTGGACCACCGGCCGCCACGGCATGATCCAGGATGGGCGCGAAATCCCAGGGAGGGCCGAAGGGCGTGGGTTCAATGCGGTCACGCAGCTCCTGCGGCAGGCGCGCCATCAGGGCCTCAGGGTTCTTACCCTGGGTGCCGGATTTTGGGTTGAACACGAGCGGGAGTTTCATCGACCAGCCTTGAATCTTTCGGCATCTGCCACGAGCTCCAGGTCCACACCCGTCACAGGGTGCTTCAGCAAGAGCTTCCAGGCGTGCAACCAAAGCTGGGAATCGGCTTCGCCCCGGTAGAGGCCATCGCCGACCACCGGTGCGCCGAGAAATGCCAGGTGAACGCGAATCTGATGCGTGCGGCCGGTTTTGGGCTCGCACACCACCCAATGTCCGGGAGCGAGTTCCCGGCATTCTTCTTCGGTGGCGGGTCGGAATTGGGTTTGAGAATCCTTCGGTTCCATCAAGTCGCCTTCGCAGCCAAAACGCGCGGGGCTAGCGAGCCGGAGACGTCCGATGGGCTGATCCACCTCGCAGGCAGCTACCGGCTTTGAAACCCGCGCCAAATAAACCTTTCGCAGGCTCCGCTCCTGAAAGGTGCGCCCCAGATCGGCGGCCTTGTCCTTGGCCAGCACCAGCACGCCACTGGTGCCCTGGTCCAACCGATGGCAAAGGATCAATTTCTGCCCGGGGCGCTGGCGAACCAGCAATGCCAAAAGATCATGACGATCCGAGGCCTGAGTGCCCTGGGTGGGCATTCCTGCGGGCTTATTGACCACCAGCAACCAGGGATCCTCGAAGATTATCTGCACTTCCAGTTCAGGGGGCTGCCCCAGGGAATCGTCCGTGGCCACGCGAATTTCGGCACCGGCAGCCACTTGGCGACTGGCGACCCGGGTGCGTTTCTGGTCGACTTGGACGCCTCCCAGCTTGAGGGCTTCGCGTGCCGCCCGACGGCTCAGGCCCGTGCGCAAGGAGATGATTTGATCCAGACGCAGAAGCGCATCGGAGGGTTCAACGGTGAATTTCCAGGTGTGAAGGGCCATGCCTCTAGGCTACCGTGAACCCATGCTAACCAAGGCCCACTTTGGACTTGAGCGCCTGACTTCACCCTTGGGTGGAGGGGTGTGGAATTGGCTAGCTCGCCTCGGCAGCCTAGCCTGGCTTGGCGTCCTGTGTTTTCGCCAATTGCTGAGCCTGCGGGCGAATCAATTAGGCTTGATCTATGACCAAACCAAACTGCAGGTGCGCTTCACGGCCTTGGATGCCCTGCCCCTGGCCCTGCTGACCGCCCTGCTGCTCGGTGGTATCACACTCATCCAGGTCTTTGCCCAGATGTCGGCCTTCGGGGCAGAAACCTACCTCAGCCAATTATTGGCTCAGCTGGTCATTCGTGAGTTGGGACCACTTCTCGTGAGCGTCATCGTCATCGGTCGCAGCGGCACGGCCATCGCCGCAGAAATGGCCTCCATCAAGCTAAGTGGTGATGTGGATGCGCTCTGCGCCATGGGCGTGAATCCCATTCAATACCTGCTTGTGCCACGCATTCTGGGTGGTGTCATTTCCGTTTTTTCCCTGATCATCATTTTTGACGCCGCAGCCCTGCTGGGTGGCTTTCTTCTGGCGTGGTCCCGCCTGCCCCTATCGCCGAGTTTCTTCTTTCACGCTTTGGGCAACGCCATTCAATGGCACGAAATCATCATCACCTTTGCCAAGGCCACGATTTTCGGCGGGTTGATTCCCCTCATCTGTCTCTCCAGTGGCCTGCGCGTACAGTCCAGCAGCACCGAGATTCCCCAGGCGGTAACGGCGGCAGCGGTATCGAGCTTGGTGGCGGTATTCCTGGTGGGCGCCTTCCTTTCGGTCCTCGTCTATGGCTGAACTGCTGAGGCTCGAGGGCGTCAACCTCGAAAACGCCGAGGGGCGAAGCGTTTTTCGGAATCTGGATTGGAGCTTGCCCTTGGGCGGGCGCGCGCGCGTCCAAGCAGCCTCGGGTGCAGGTGCCTCGGCCCTGCTGCGCCTTTGCGCGGGCCTGGCAGAGCCGCAACAGGGTTCGGTGTTCTTGGATGGCGTGGCCCTCACACCCCATGCCTTCGCCCACCCCTTCTTGAAAAAAGGTGGCATCGGTTGGGTGCCTCGAAATGGCGGACTGCAAGCCAACCTGAGTCTTTGCGCCAATGTGGCCCTGCCCCTGCGTTTTCTGCGAGGCCATTCCCGCCTTCGGGCCGAAGAACTGGCCCTCGGCTGGTTGGAGGCCACAGGGCTTGCGGGCCGAGCCCAGGATCGCCCCCACGCCCTGGATCCGAAGGAACGGTGGATGGGCGCCCTGGTTCGGGCTGCCGCCACGGAAGTCGATCTCTGGCTCGTGGATCAGCCGCCGGCGAGCCTCGATCCCCAGGAACGGCACCACGTGAGCTGTCTGCTTCGACAAGCTGCTGAAAATCCAAATACGGCTTTTCTGATCATTGGCGACGCCGATGGTGGCGAAGTCGCAGCCATCGAATTCTGCATCGAGAATGGGCGGATCGTACCGGGAGGAACGTCGTGAAATTCGCACGAGATGACGCGAAGGTGGGCCTTCTGGTCGTAGCTGCGGCCCTGATCTTTGGGGGCATCCTCTTCCAGCGAAGCCTGCGCGCCCTCTTAAAAAAGGAATCGACGCTGAAGGTGCGGCTAGAAAACGTGGCGGACCTTTTGGTGGGCACCGAAGTCCATTTGCAGGGTCTTCGCATTGGCCAAGTCAATGCCATCGAAACCAAGCGTGAGGGCGTCCAGTATCACTTCATCGCGAGCCTCGGCATCAGCCCCGACATCTTGCTATGGAAGGGCACTCGAGGCGTGGTGGTGACCAAGCTACTGGGCGGTGCCTACATGGATCTCCAACTTCCTGAAGTTCCGGCTCGTACCCAAATCCTCGAACCAGGGGCACTGCTGGAAGGCGACACCGCGGGCTCTCTGGCCACCCTCATCGATCAGATGCAGGATTTTGTATCCAACCTCAACGGCGCCCTCACGGATCTGCGCGGCTCCTTCAAGGAAAAGGGCCTCGCCTCGCTCCTGGACCACCCCGATCTCAAGCGAGCTCTAAAGAGCCTAGACGCCACACTGCTCGAAGCCAGAGCGCTCATCGCCACCAGCCAAACAACTGTCCAGGGTGCCGATGAGGCCCTGCGTCGAAATTTGGCGAGCCTCGAAAAATCACTCACCATCATCCACGGCTTGCTGGAACGGCGGGGCGGCGACATCGATGAGATCCTGGCCAATCTCTCGGTTGCCCTGAAGGAATTCACCTCACTTAGCACCGAAGCCAGGGCCCTAGTGAAGGCCAATGGCCCCGAATTCGAGGCCACCCTAAAGGCGCTGCACCGCAATCTCCAAAGTACCGAGGAGCTGGTTGAAGTCCTGAAGGCCAAGCCTAATCGCCTGGTATGGGGCAAGCCCAGTGGCAAGGAAAGCGAAGCCGCCCGCCGAAAAGTGCAGGAAGCCCGAAAGGCAGAGGGCAACAAATAAACGGACCGCATACATCTCGGGGCTAGCATGCAACCCTTCTTGCTGTTTTTTCTCGGTGCTGCGGTGGTGGCCCAAGCTCCCACCTGGAAAACCCAACTCAGCGGATCCACGGCCGAACTTCGTGGCATCTCGGCGCCAACGCCCAAGGTGGCCTGGGCCAGCGGAGCCAAGGGCATTGTGCTGCGCACCGTGGATGGAATTTCGTGGGTAGGCCTTCCGGTGCCTGAAGCGGAGGCTCTGGATTTCCGCGATGTGCACGCCTTGGATGCCCAACGCGCCTGGATTCTTGCCGCAGGGCCTGGAGCCGCTGGGCGGATTTATCGAACTCAAAACGGAGGCACCACCTGGACCCTTCAATTCACAAACCCCGAAGCAACAGGCTTCCTTAACGCTCTATCCTTTTGGGATGACCGCCACGGCATTGTCATGGGAGATCCCATCCGCGGGCGCTTTCAAATTCTTCTCACAGCCGACGGCGGTGCCACCTGGACAGCAGCTCCCGAGGTGGGGATGCCGCTCGCTCTAGAGAAGGAAGGTGCCTTCGCAGCCAGCGGCACCTGTCTCGCGGTGCAGGGCACCAAGGAGGCTTGGTTCGTCACCGGCGGCGCCAAGGTAAGTCGAGTCTTCCATAGCTCGGATCGCGGCCAAACCTGGACCGTCTCGGAAACCCCCATCCCCGTGGCAGGCCCTTCCCAAGGTCTCTTTTCCGTCGCCTTCCTGGATGCTCACACCGGTCTCGTCGTTGGCGGGGATTACCAACAGAAGGACAACTTGGCCCCCTTCGCCGCCCTGAGCCAGGATGGTGGCCATACGTGGAAAGCCACGGAACCCAAACCTGCCGGTTTTCTCTCTGGCTTGAGCACGGTTCCTGGCGCGAAGCAGACCTTCATGGCAGTGGGCCTCGTCGGCACGAGCCTTTCCAAGGACGCGGGCCAGACCTGGACTGCCCTCGATACCACTGCTCTCAACGCCGTGGCCTTTGCCGATGGCACCTCGGGCTGGGCGGTGGGCCCCAAGGGACTCATCGTGAAATATCGTGGGCCGCACCTCGGAAAATAGCCCCCCCAATCCTCGAATCTTTCTGCTGAGAGCCCATTGGCACGGATGGTGGCCGAGGCACCTCTGGGCTTTGATTAAGCACCAAAAAGTGCGGCACGGTCGACTCAACCGTGCCGCACTTGAATTCCGAAGACCTGAACCTTGGTGTTGGCGACCAGTTTGGCGGTCCACTGAGCTTCCGAAGTGAGCGGGGTCACGCTGACGATCATGCCGCTCTTACTGAATTCGGTGACCAGAGGCATGGAGCCTGAATTCGTACTGAGTTTTACGGTCAAGGTCGTCGCGCTGCCACCTTCAGGGGTGTACGTCACGTTCATGGTTCCACCACTGTAGGCGCCCGAAATGATCTGCGGTGTTCGCGAGAGCTGGCTTGGTAGAAACACGGCCACCTTGGCGGCCCAACTGCTGTTCACCCAGTTCAGGGTGCTCATCGCCCGAGCATGGGGCCCGGAAGCGGGCATGGCCTTGGCGAGGAAGGCGGTCTTGTCCGTGGAAGCCGTCGTGGGGAAGGTGAAATTCCACCAGGAGAAGCCCGTGTCATAGCCTACGGTGCGGGTATCCGTCGTGCTATCAGCCATGAAAGCCTTGCTGTAGGTAAAGGTGCTGGCATCGGCAGCCGTAATATCGCCTTCAAAAACGCCACGGTGGATATCCACGGAGCTCGCGACCAAAGGCGCTGCAGCTAGGGGATCGGCCACGGTCACATGCACCTTGAAACCGCGACTCAGATTGCTCAAGAAGGCTGTACCCGAGCCAATCGCAGTGGTGCCGCTCTGGAAATAGAACTGAGTGTTGGCATTGATTTGGAGGGTGGCCGGCGCACCATTTTCCCGCAGCACGCGGATCTGATTCAGCGTGGTATCCACCTTCACCACATGACCTTCGGGCATCCAAGATTTCAGCTTGGTGGCATCGCTCGAATACCAGACTCGAACAGCAGTCAGGCTGCCATCAGCCTGGAAGCGGGCCGTGGCCTTGGCATATTTGGTGGCGGTGAGATTCGCGGGCACTGTAAAGGAAGCCACGGGAGCCACCGGCGTTGTGTCGAGATCGTAGAACAGCGACTTGTTGATGGCATCTACGGTCAGAGTCTTGTCCTTGCCTCGCTCCGTGCGAAGCACCAGGGATTTGGAATCGGCGGCCACCGACGCGACCTGGCCCTTCAAATGGCGCAAATACACTTGGTGCAAGGCCCCGTGCGGCTTGTGACGCACCTGGAAATTCAACGTGTAGGTGGTGGATCCAAACAGGGTGTGTGCCACCACAAAGAGCGGATGCCCGAGATCAAAATCCACTTGCACGGCATTGGGCTGCCCCGCCACCACGACCAAGGGGCTGGATAGCTGGACCGGCAATTCCACCAACTTGGTGACTGGATCGGCCCCTCGCACGATGATGCTAGCCGCCGGGATTTGCGCACTCCCGTCCGCGGGCACAAGCTCGATATGGTTGGGATCGCCATCCACTTGAATGACCAAACGATCGTAGGATCCTGCTGGAATTTGGGCGGTGCCCAGAAGTTCAGCGAGTTCATCCAGATCCACCAGATTCAGCTTGGTGGTATCGCCCGTGCCATCGTAGACCGTTACACCCTGCGCAGCAGTTCCACCCACGGGAATCAGTGTCGCCTTCCGGATGATGACGCCGATATTGGACCAGGTGTCCGTAGGCGCGTCGGTGACCAGAAAGGAAACCGGAGCCGCCACGGGTGGGTTCGGTTCCTGGATCTGGACAGTACCGTTGCCTCCACAGGCCAACGAAAGGGCTAAGGTCCCAACCCCAGCCACCGTCAAATAGAGCGAACGGGAAGTGCGACTCATGGATGCCTCCATCCTGATGTCTTCGACCCTGGGATAGGGCCGATGTGTCTCGGATGGGGTATAGAGTCCTGGTCCGGGCAAAGGGTTTAAGGACCTCCAAAAAAGTCCACCGGTTACACTGATTTTCGGAGAACCTCATGCCCGGCCTGAACTTGCCCCTGCACCGCTACCTGACCGACGCGCGATTGCTGCCCATTTGCGAGAAAGTATTGAAGGGCCAGCGGTTGAGCTTTGAAGATGGCTTGCTGCTATACGAAACGCCCGACCTGACGGGCCTAGGTGCCATGGCCCACCATGTGCGGCTCCAGAAGCACGGTCTCAAAGCCTATTACGTGGTGAGCCGTCGCCTTTCCTATACCAACATCTGCTACACCCACTGCCAGTTCTGCGCCTTCCAGGCCAAGCCGGGCGATCCCCGGGCTTATGTGTTGAGCGCCGAGGACATTGTTCGTGAACTGGAGAAGCCCGAAAACCTGGGCGTGCGGGAACTACACATGGTGGCGGGCCACTACCCCAAACTCAAAATCGATTACTTTGAAAATCTGTTCCGCTCCGTGAAAGCACGCTTTCCGGAAATCCATCTCAAGGTCTTCACCATGGTGGAAATGGACTACTACGCTCGTGTTTCCGGCATCTCCGTGGAGGAGTTCCTGGATCGCTGTGTGGCTGCTGGCTTAGAGAGTTGCCCCGGCGGCGGCGCCGAAATTTTCGACGAGGGTATTCGAGAACAGATCTGCATCGGAAAAAAAGAAGCCGATGTATGGCTCCGCGTGGCCGAACTCTGCCACCGCAAAGGCATTCCCACCAATTGCACGATGCTCTATGGCCATATCGAAGAACCCAAGCACCGGGTAGACCACCTATTGCGTCTGCGAGAACTGCAGGATCGCACCCACGGCTTTCTGGCCTATATTCCGCTGGCCTACCAAATCGAGGACAACGAACTCAGTCGCACACACGTGATTCATGAGACCACCGGCACTCAGGATCTCCGTGAAGTCGCCGTGGCGCGCCTACTGCTCGATAACGTGCCGCATATCAAGGCCTATTGGGTGATGATCACCGAGGGGCTGGCCCAAATCGGCCTCAACTATGGTGCCAATGATTTGGATGGAACGGTCATCGAGGAGGAAATTGCCCATTTGGCCGGTGCCACTACGCCTCAGGGGTTGTCCAAAGGGCACCTGGAACGACTGATCCTCGAGGCTGGTTTCGAACCACTGGAGCGGGATAATCTTTACAATACTTACTGACACCAACGAAAAATCATTTCGGATTCAGGTATCCTCTATTAGACGGAGCGCTTGATCATGTTGAAGATTTTACTCAGAGCCCTTGCCTTCACACTGTTCGCGACCGCCTCTCTAGGCGCACAAGGACTATCCGACGAGGACAAGGCCTGTCTCGCTTGTCATGGCCAGAAGGGCATGACCAAGAAGACACCCGCGGGCGAAGTCATCGAACTTCATGTCGATAAGGCCAAGTTTGGTGGCTCTGTACACGCCTCTCTGGGCTGCACGGGGTGCCATTCGGACCTCGCCGGTGGCGATCATCCTGGAAAAACACCGGTCCAACCGGTCTCTTGCGAGGGCTGCCACGCGGAGTCGGTCAAGACTTACAACGGCAGTGCCCACGCGGCAGCCCACCGAGCCGGCCGCTACGCCCCCACTTGCGTGGATTGCCACAGCAAGCACGAAATCATGGGCTCCATGGATAGTGCCTCCCCCGTGTCGCGCAAGAACCTTGGCAAGACCTGCGGCACTTGCCACGAAGAGGTCGTCAAAGACGTCCTGGAAAGCACCCATGGTCAGGCCATGGCCCGCGGAGTAAAGGAAGCTCCCACCTGCCTGGATTGCCATTCGGACCATAGTTTAGAAACCCTTAAGGGAGCCGCCACCCTCAAAATCGCCGAGCAGGTCTGCAGTCGTTGCCATGCCTCCCAGCGCATGAACTCCAAGCTTCATCTCTCGGGTAATCGGGTTTCCACCTTCTTTGAGAGCTATCACGGCCTAGCCGCCAAACTTGGTTCCCCCACCGCCGCCAATTGCGCCAGTTGCCACGGGTTCCACAAAATCCTTCCATCCACAGATCCCCAATCCACTGTGCATCCCGCCAATTTAGTAAAGACCTGCGCCAAGTGCCATCCCGGCGCTAACGAGAAATTCACCTCGGGCCGAATTCACTCGGAAGGCACCGAAGTGGCCACCCTCGGTGACCGGATCAACAGTTGGGTCAAGCGCGGCTACATCGGCATGATCCTGCTGGTGGTCGGCGGCATGGCGGCCCACAACATTTTCGCCCTGTGGCGCAAGGCTCGCTATGCCTACCGCGATCCCGAACGTACCGTGGTTCGCATGAACTTAGTCGCCCGCATTCAGCACGGACTATTGGCCACCAGCTTCATCTATCTGGTGCTCACCGGCTTCGCCCTGAAATACCCCGACTCTTGGCTGGGTGATATTTTTGGCGCCAGTGAGGTATGGCGGCGCATCGGCCACCGCGCAGCTGCCGTGGTGATGATCGCCCTGTCCTTCTTCCACGTCTTCTTCATGTTCTTCACCCGCGATGGGCGCAAGTTCGTGAAGGACATGTGGCCCGAAAAGAAGGACCTCATGGATGTCTTTGTGAATCTCCGCCACTTCCACGATGGCAAGCAGCCCCGACCCCAGTTCAAGCGTTTCGGCTACGCCGAAAAGGCCGAATACTGGGCCCTGGTCTGGGGCACCATCATCATGGGCGGCACCGGCCTGATGCTTTGGGCCAAGATGTGGGTCACCCAGTGGCTGCCCCGCTGGATGGTGGATGTTGCCACGACGATCCATCTCTACGAAGCCATCCTGGCCACCCTGGCCATCATTGTGTGGCACTTCTACTTCGTGATCTTTGACCCCGATATCTATCCACTCAACTGGGCCTGGTTCGATGGCCGCGTCAATCGTGAGCACTACAGGGAAGAACATCCGTTGGATACGCCGGTGGAAGTGGAAATCGAGCCTAAGAAGGAATCGGACGACGAATGAACCTTATTAAAACGGTGGCCATTGACCTTTGGGTCTGGGCCACTGTTTCCCATTCTTGACCAATTCAATCAGGAACTCTAGACTGGAGCCTTCCCATTCACGGAAGGCTCCCCTTGAAGATTTCGGCACGCGGACGGTATTCGATGCAAGCCCTCTTCGATCTGGCTCATTACAGTCATGGGCAGCCGGTCCCCTTGCATCTGATCGCGCAGCGCCAGGAGCTGAGCCTTCCCTTTCTCGAACAGATCTTCAACAAGCTCAAGAAGGCGGGCATCGTGGCCAGCGTTCGCGGGCCCAAGGGCGGCTACATCCTAACCCGGCCCTGCAATCAGGTCAGTGTCGGCGATGTACTGCGTCTCACCGATAGCAGTTTCTACGCCTTGGCCAAGGAAGATCCCAAGGGCGCCCAGTCGGCGCTGCAGGCCGACGAAAAAATGAACCGCCTGCTCTGGAAGCAGCTTTCTGAGCACATCACGCATTTCATGGATGCGGTTTCCCTGGCGGACCTTTGCGTTGAAAGTGGCAGTAATGCCTGCCCGACCTGCACCTGCCCCAGCTACACCAAGGATGTGGAAGACCAGATCAGCCGTGGTGTCCGCAAGCCCTGCAAACTCTGATCGCCCATGTCCAATCCCTGCGCCCTGCCTTCCCTGGCCCTGCCTCCTACGGCCGAAGATCTGAAGGGCCTTCCAAAATTGGAAGAACGCCTGCGCCGCAAGGTAGGCGTTTGCGTCAGTGAATACGGCCTGATCCAAGATGGCGATCGCATTCTTGTGGGCCTTTCGGGCGGCAAGGATTCCTGGGTCTGCCTGGATCTGCTCCTTTCCCTGCGCAAGCGCGCCCCCATAAAATTCGAAGTGCATGGTGTCACCATCGATCCCGGCTTTCCGGGCTTCAACCCCGACCGCATTGCCGAAGTTTGCGAAAATCTCGGCGTGCCCCATGTCATTCTTCCCGCGCCCATCGATCTCATGGTGCGCAAGAAACCCGAAATCACACCCTGCGCCATGTGTTCGCGCCTGCGCCGCGGCGTGCTTTACACCCACGCCAAGACCCATGGCTACACCAAGATTGCCCTGGGGCATCATCTGGATGACCTGATCGAGACTCTGCTCATCAACCAGTTCTACGGAGGCCGAATCTCCACCATGCCGCTGAAGTTAGTCAGCGACGACGGTGCCAACACCGTGATTCGCCCCTTGGGCACCTGCGAAGAGGAAGACCTGCGCCGGTTCGCCTGGCTCAAGGGCTACCCCATCGTGCCCTGCGGTTGCCCTTTGTGCGGCGCCTCCGTGTTGGAATCTAGCCGCGCTCAGATCAAAGCCCTTATTGCCCAACTCCGCGAGAGCATCCCCGATATCAAGTTCTGTTTGCTCAGGGCTATGAAAAATGTGAAGACCACCCATCTATTGGATAAGGATCTGTTGGCGCTTCCCAAGGATTTCGCCAAGTAGAGCCCCTTCGCCCCTGCCCTGCCTGATAAGGTGAAGTCTTCCTTTTAAGCGGAGCGCGCATGATGACCCTAACCGAAGCGTGGGCCTGTAAGGCAGAAGCGGATCTGGAAACGGCCCGCCGAGAACTCCACGTCGAGGAAAAGCCGAATTACGAGGCCGTCTGCTTTCATGCTCAGCAAAGCACGTTGAGATACCTGAAGGCCCATCTCCTGAAAGCCGATACTCCCTTTCCATCCACGACCCACCTCGTGGTGCTATTGGAGCTCTGCATGAACGACGAGCCTGAATGGGAAGATTTTCGCCCCCATCTCAGGTCGCTGAATCACCTGGCAGCGCAACTCGAGGACCCGGAATGCCTGCCCGATGGACCAACAGCCGCCGAGGCCTACAGCTTGGCCAAAGGCTTCCGGGACAAAGTGCGGATCGCGCTCGGGCTGGACTGAACTTTAGTCCAAACGATAGTGGCAACCCCGACTCTCGGGGTTCAATAAGGCGGCCTTAAGGATCAGCCTGGCGCAGGTGATCCCATTGCGCAGTTCAAGAATCGGCCGCGATAAAGGAACTTCGCGATAAAAGGCTTCGATACGGTGGTAGAGATGCCCCATATCGCCCCGAGCGCGCTCCAAGCGAGCCTTGGTCCGCACGATGCCGGCGTAATTCCAAAGCGTCGTGCGCACATTCGTCCAGTCCTGCTCGATGAGGAGCGGATCGGCAGCCTCAGGACCGCTTGCGGGAATCCACGGTTGAATGGTCTCTGGCAATGGGGGTTTCGCAGTCGCGCAGTCCTGCATGGCTGCCTCCGCCGCCCGATAGCCCCAGAGCAGGCCCTCGAGCAAGGACGTTGAAGCCAATCGATTGGCGCCATGCACGCCAGTACAGGCCACCTCGCCCACAGCAAAAAGGCCGGGCAGACTGGTGCGCCCATCCAGATCCACCGCAACACCACCACAGAAATAATGGGCGGCAGGTACCACGGGAATGCGCTGATGGAGAGGTTCAAGCCCTTCTGCGCGACAGGCCGCCAGCACCTTGGGGAACCGAGCCTCTAGGTCCAGGCGCTTCGCCACCGGATCTAAATCGAGGAAAACGCAGACATCACCCGTGGTTGCGATTTCCTGAAAAATGGCCCGGCTCACAACATCCCGCGGAGCCAATTCCATTTGATCGGGCGCGTACTTCGACATAAAGCGCTCGCCTTTGCGATTGACCAAATGCGCACCCTCGCCTCGGAGGGCTTCTGTCAGCAGCGTCCGGGGTTTGTGGGGCACGTAGAGGGTCGTTGGATGGAACTGAATGTACTCACAGTTCACGATTCGCGCGGTGGCTCGAAAAGCTGCTGCCAGACCATCGCCAGTGGCCCCAGTCGGATTGCTAGTATGCAGATAGAGGTATCCCAAACCGCCCGTGGCCAGCACCGTGCATTTGGCCTCCGCCATTTCAACTTTCCGGGTTGCCGCATCATGGAGGTAGGCCCCCCAAACGTGGGCGGGATCATAGACTCCGCGTGGATTCAGGCCATGGTGGGGCGTGGTCAACAAATCGACCAGCGTCATGCCCTCCAGGATACGAATACGGGCATTCCCCTTCACGGCTTGGGTGAGCGTGTCCTGAATAACCTGCCCTGTGGCGTCCTTGGCATGGTAGATCCGCCGCGCCGAATGGGCGGCCTCGGAAGTGGGCGCAATGCCACCGCCTTCATCCAAATCGAAAGGAACGCCCAGTTGCTTCCATAGGAAATCACGGCACAGCTTGGGCCCCTGCTGAGCGAGAAGCTGAACGGCCTCGGGCCGACACAACCCTGCCCCAGCAGCCTCGATATCGGCCGCCAAAAGTTCGGGAGAATCACCAAAGGCCTCGGGTGGCAATCCGACAATGCCTCCCTGAGCCCAGGAAGTGTTGGATTCACCCAGAGCATCCTTAACCGCCATGACAACATCGGCGCCCAACTCCGCAGCTCTAAGCGCTGCCGTGCAGCCGGCGATGCCACCACCCAGAACAAGCACATCGCACGTAATCATTTAAGCTTCCATTCGGGTCGAGGTAGTTCCCAGAGGCCGTCCACGACAACATCGACAGCATCGGAATCAAGACCCCGAAGATAGACCAGCCGTTGTTCAACGGCATCCACGCAATCGGCGATATCCACGCAACCCCAAGGCGTAGCAAGTTCGCCCTCAAAGGGTGCCAAGGCCTTCAGGCCATCTCTCCAAAGGCCCATCATGCCGCCGACATCCATACGCTGCTGATGGTAAAAACCTGCCGAAAGAAGAATCAGTCCTTGAAGCCCCTTCTTGAGATCTCCCGAAGCCTCGGACCAGAGTCCTTCTAAGGCATCGTGGCATTCATGGAACAGGGCGGAATTAAAAAGCGTAACGCCCGAGGAAAGGCAGTAGCGATCATCTTCGGGCTGCCCCGTGAGGGCCAATAAAATTACGCCGCAGCGAAGACTAATCGAAGAAGCAAGGGGCTCCCAAATTCGCTGGGGCAACCATCCGTCGGAACCTTTATCTGCGGTATCCGGAAAGGTTTGCCGTGCATCGAGCCAAGCGACTTCCGGATCTGTGATGCCGAGGGCCTTGAGCATTCCACCAGCCTGCACTAGTAGCTCTTCCTGGGGTATTCCGCCCGGATAGGCTTCCCGCAGTTTGGGTGCCCCTAACACTGTTGGCCAAATCAGTGCGGCCCGATGATAGGGGTTTTCGAGGGCAGCTTCGAGGCGTATCCGTACAAATTTTTGCAACGGAATCGGCAACCGCTGTTGAGGAGCCCAGAACACCGGGGCCGTTGCGCAGGTCATAGGCTTTGGCCTCTCTAAGTGAAATTCCGCTCCGAAAGGCTGATGAATTCCAGGGCGAAATCATCAAGCTCGGTCTGCCATTGCTTCAACTGCCCTTGGAAGAAATTGTAGGCCATGAGTGCTGGAATGGCCGCCACGAGCCCCAGTGCGGTGGCCACCAATGCCTCCGAGATGGGAATGGCCACGGTGGCGAGACTCGCATTGCCCGAGGTGCCGATGCCCCGGAATGCATCGATGATGCCCCACACCGTGCCAAAGAGCCCCACGAAGGGACTTACGGCCGCGATGGTAGCCAGAACACCAAGGCCCTTTTCCAGGCGTCCCATTTCAACCACCGAGGCGCGCTGTAGGCTTCTTTCCACGGCTTCCATGCTTTTGATCTGAGCCTTTTCGCCGGAGGACGGCTGCGTACGAAGCTGGTAAGTGACTTCGGTATACCCAGCGTTGAAGAGCCCTAGCAGCGGGCTGAGCGAGAAGGTGGTCGAGGTTTGTTTCAGATCCCGCCAGTCTGTCGACCGACGAAAGGCCGTGCGGAAAGCTTCGTTAACCTTGCCGCTGCGCCCCAGCAAAAGGCTTTTCTGGATGATGACCACCCAACTGAGAATGCTGAAAACCGCCAAGAGCAACATGACGATCTTCCCCACCGTTCCGCCGTGGCGAACGACTTCCCAAAGATTGACGCCCTGACCTTCAAGCATCGCGACAAACAGCATGGGTCCTCCAAGGGTTCAATCTTAGCAAGGCTCGCGTGCAATGATGTGCGCGGGTACACTGACTCCCGGCGCATTTAGCGTCCTGGTTGAGTTTCCAGGAGGAATCATGCAGGTCTTGATCATCGGTTCGGGATACGTTGGCCTTGTGGCAGCGGCCGGTTTTGCAGATTCAGGCCATCGCGTTATCGGCGTGGACGTGGATGCCAGCAAAGTCGAAAAACTCCAAAAAGGCATCAGCCCCATCTACGAACCGGGTCTCGATGAACTACTGCAGAAATACCAAGCCTCCGGTTCCCTTCGTTTCACTCTGGACTTAAACGAAGGAATCGCTAACACCGATGCGGCCTTCATCTGTGTCGGCACCCCTCAGGGCGAGGATGGCAGCGCCGATCTTCAATACGTATTGTCCGTGGCAAAGGAGATCGGCAAGGCCATGGCGTTGCGCCCCAAGGACGCGCCCCCCTTGATCATTGTCGACAAGAGCACCGTGCCAGTGGGCACTGCGGCACGGGTTCATGCCACCATTGCCGCTCAAACGGATCGAGCTTTCGAAGTGGTCTCCAACCCTGAATTTCTAAGGGAGGGCTGTGCCATCGACGATTTCCTTTTCCCCGACCGCGTGGTCATCGGCTGCCGAACGGATTTTGCTGAATCCATCATGAAGGGCCTCTACGAGAAAAAATTGGCTGCCGCCCAAGCTCGTAATTCCGAGGCCGGCAAGTGGTTCCGCATGGATCCTCCCAGTTCCGAACTGACCAAATACGCCGCAAACGCCATGCTGGCGCTCCGTATCAGCTTCATTAACGAAATTGCCAACCTGTGCGAAACCGTAGGCGCCGATATCGATTTTGTAAAAGCAGGCATCGGTAGTGATCATCGCATCGGGAAATATTTTCTCAACCCCGGCCCCGGCTTTGGCGGCAGTTGCTTCCCCAAAGACCTTCAGGCACTGCTAAAGGTTGGGCGCGAGAATGGTCATCCGCTCATGACCTTGGCAACCACCGTGGAAGCCAACCGCCATCAGAAACAGGTTTTGGCTCTAAAGGTGCGGGAATATTTTGATTGCAAGCCTGGTACGCCTGCCCCCCTCGCAGGCAAACGCTTCGCCCTTTGGGGCTTAGCCTTCAAGGCTCACACCGACGATATCCGCGAAGCCATGGCCCTCGAACTAATCGAAAGTCTGACGTCCTTGGGCGCCCAAATGGTGGTTCACGATTTCGAAGCCATGCCCGCGGTCAGGGCCAAGATTGGAGACCGCGTCATCTACGCCGAGGATCCTCTAATCGCCTGCGAAGGTGCGGATGCCCTAATTATCGCCACGGAATGGCCCCAGTACCAGAAGACAGATTTGCAACGGGTAGCATCGAAGCTCAAGGGCAAGGTAATGTTTGACGGGCGCAATCTATTCCGCCCCGAGGCCATGAAACAACTGGGTTGGACCTATCATTCCATCGGCCGCCTGCCTGTTCTAGCCTGAATTCCCAAGCCAAAAAGGCCTCTTAGCCAAAACCACCTCGAGTCATCGAATCGATATTCATTTTCGAATTAACGAATGGAGCACCCCATGGGCAACCTCGGAATTACAGAAATGCTTCTGATCG
>JAIFMW010000104.1 GCA_020048105.1 Deltaproteobacteria bacterium
CATTCGAAGCACCCGCCCAACCGAGCAAGCGGAATGGCTTCGTGCCCTGGACATACCCGAAACCCAGCCCTAAAATGGCCTTCCATCCCAACGAGGCCAATCATGATGCGTTCAGCAGCCCTGCTGTTGGTGCCTGCCCTTGTCTTGGCAGCCAACGGCACACTCCATAAAAAACAAACCCGTCGCGGAGGGCCAGTAAACTCTGCCAAGGAAGCCAAAGACATCGCGGAGCGGGAAGTTGGCGGAACGGCTGTCAGCGCACGGCGCGTTTCCCTAAACGGAGCATCAAGTGGGTGGGAAGTGGATGTGGAGATGCACAAGGAAGATCGTGGCTGGCGCTGCTTGATCGACTCAGACACCCATATGGTTCACACCAAAGATCGAATTCCAAATCCAAAAAAGGGCAAATCTCGGCGCTAAACCCCGCTCGGCGTGCCGCCGGTGCCGGTGGGCGGAAGAGACAGCGTTTTTCACAGCCTGTGCCTTACCAGCCTTGACCTAACGCGTAAACTTGTCCTGCGGTGAAGACCGCATGGAGGATGACATGGGTTTAATGGACTGGGGCAAAGCCCAATTTCTCGACATCGTCGAGTGGCTGGATGATTCAAACGACACCATGGCCTGGCGATTTCCGTTCCGAGGCCAAGAGATCCAGAACGGTGGCAAACTCGTCGTTCGCGAAAGCCAAGAGGCGGTCTTTGTCAACGAAGGGCAATTCGCTGATGCGTTCACGCCTGGCACACATACACTCAGCACCCAAAACCTACCCATTCTCGCGACTCTAAAAGGGTGGAAGTACGGCTTTGAGAGCCCCTTCAAGAGCGATGTCTACTTCTTGAATACCAAGCTTTTCAATGATCTCGGCTGGGGTACCCCAAACCCGATCATGATGCGCGATGCCGATTTCGGAATGCTGCGCATTCGTGCCTTTGGAATCTACTCAATTCGAATTAAGGACAGCAAAAGCTTCTTGAAGAATGTCGTGGGCACCAATGGCGTCTTCGCCGTAGCCGACATCCAAGAGCAGCTGCGCAAGAGCCTTATCAGCAAATTCACGGATGCCTTGGGTGAAGCCAAAATCCCAGCACTGGACCTAGCCGCAAAATACGACGAGATCTCAGATCTTTTGCGTCAGAAGATGGACCCAGAATTCCAGACCATGGGCCTGGAGTGTTCAAAGCTCTTCATTGAGAACATCAGCCTGCCGGAAGAAGTCGAAGCCATGATCGACAAGCGCACCAGCGTGGGCATGATGGCCCCCGTTATGGGCGCCTATACACAGATGCAGGTGGCAGATTCGATCCCCTTGGCCGCTCAGAATTCTGGCGGGATGGCCGGTATGGGCATGGGCGTGGGTGTTGGCCTCGGAATGGGCAATATGATGGGCAACCAAATGGGCCAAGCTGCCGCCCAGATGAACCAGGGTTTCGGGCAAATGGGACAGACTGCACCACCAGCTCCTGCAGCCCCGGTCGCGAAGAGCCTAAAGGAAGATCTGACAGACCTAAAGGATCTCTTCGATTCTCAGCTCATTAGCCAAGTGGAGTTCGACACCCAACGCGCCAACATTATGAAAAAACACGGCATGGCATAAAGGAAATTGCCTACCAGAAAGCTCGAATTCTAGACTTTCTGGTAGGCTTAGTTTTCTCCGAGGAGCGTTGCGAGGCACCCCAAGGTGTCCCAGGCTCGGGACCGGCAGTGACCGGATGGAACAACGGCGCTCACCCTACAAACCAATTGCGTTTGATGGGTGAGTGGTGAGGGTATTCTCTCCTCTCATTGTTTCTAATTCCTCATCTCGGAGCAGCCATGACAACATCTTCTCAATACATTGTTGCGGACCTAACCCTTGCCGCATGGGGCCGCAAAGAGATTGCCATCGCCGAATCAGAAATGCCGGCCCTGATGGTGATCCGCGAGGAATACGCCGCCACTCAGCCATTGAAGGGAGCCCGCATCGCTGGGTCCCTTCATATGACGATTCAAACCGCCGTGCTCATCGAGACGCTGGTCGCCCTTGGTGCCGAAGTTCGCTGGGCTTCCTGCAATATTTACAGCACTCAGGATCACGCCGCAGCCGCCATAGCCGCAGGCGGCACACCTGTATTTGCGATCAAAGGCGAAAGTTTAGAGGACTATTGGGATTACACCCACCGTATCTTCGAATTTCCCGCAGGCACTCCCAACATGATCTTGGACGATGGCGGAGACGCCACGCTTCTCATTCATCTGGGCGCACGCGCCGAAAGCGATTTGAGCGTTCTGGATCATCCCGATAGCGAAGAAGCCCGCGTGCTTTTCGCCTCCATCAAAAAGCGGCTGGCCAGTCAACCCGGCTGGTATTCCAAGCAACTCGCCGCGATTCAGGGCGTGACCGAAGAAACCACCACTGGCGTGCATCGTCTTTACGAAATGCACAAGAAAGGTGAACTGAAGTTCCCTGCCATCAATGTCAACGACAGTGTCACCAAATCCAAGTTCGATAACCTCTACGGCTGTCGGGAATCATTGGTCGATGGCATCAAGCGCGCAACCGACGTGATGGTTGCCGGCAAAGTGGCTGTTGTTTGTGGCTACGGCGATGTCGGCAAGGGTTGCGCTCAGGCCCTCAGCGCATTACGCGCGCAGGTTTGGGTGACGGAAATCGATCCCATCTGCGCCTTGCAGGCAGCCATGGAAGGCTATCGCGTGGTGACCATGGACTATGCCGCTAACAAGGCCGATATCTTCGTGACTGCCACCGGCAACTTCCATGTCATCACCCACGATCATATGGCCGCCATGAAGGATCAGGCCATCGTCTGCAACATCGGCCACTTCGATAGTGAGATCGATGTGGCGGGTATCGAAAAATACCAGTGGGAAGAAATCAAACCCCAGGTTGATCACGTTATCTTCCCCGATGGCAAACGAATCATCATGCTTGCCAAGGGCCGCCTTGTGAACCTTGGCTGCGGCACGGGCCATCCCAGCTACGTCATGAGCAGCAGCTTTGCCAATCAGACCTTGGCCCAGATCGAGCTTTGGACCAAACGTGGCCAATATGCAACCGGCGTCTACACCTTGCCCAAACACCTGGATGAGAAAGTTGCCATCCTTCAACTGCGAAAGCTCAATGCCGAACTCACCCGCCTCAACGATCAGCAGGCAGCCTACATCGGCGTGAGCGTTGACGGGCCCTACAAAACTGAAACCTATCGCTACTAATGGGCAACCACCTAGGTTTCCAATCCCTTTCTCTCGCGGAGACTCCATGAGCCTACTCGCCGTAGGAAGCGTCGCCTTCGATGACCTGGAGACCCCCTTCGGTCGCCGGGAAAACATTCTGGGCGGGTCAGCCAGCTATTTTTCTCTGAGCGCCAGCCATTTTCGACCCGTCGAAATTGTGGCCGTTGTTGGCCAGGATTTTGGTCCAGAACACTACAAGGTGTTTGAAGGTCGACCCATCGGCCTGGGCGGTCTCGCGCAGGTGCCTGGCAAGAGTTTTCACTGGAAAGGTGAATACGGCCAGGATCTGAGTGAAGCCAAAACACTCGAAACCCACTTGAATGTTTTCGCCGGTTTCCGTCCTGTGCTGCCCGAAACAAGCCGCACAGCGGCCTTTCTCTTTTTGGGAAATATCGACCCCGTGCTTCAGTTGGAAGTGGTCAAACAAATGGCCCAACGGCCCCGTTGGATCGCCTTGGACACCATGAACTTTTGGATTGAAGGATCCAAAGAGGCCCTGCTCGCGGTCTTAAAAGAAATCGATATTTTGCTGGTGAACGAAACGGAAGCTCGAAGCCTGAGTGGAGAGCGGAACCTGGTTAAGGCCTATCAAAAGATTCAAACCCTCGGGCCGCGCATCCTGGTCGTTAAACGTGGCGAGCACGGTGTATCGCTATTCACGCCGGAAGGCTATTTTATGGCCCCCGCATTCCCCTTGGAAGAAGTCCTCGACCCCACTGGTGCTGGAGACACCTTTGCCGGTGGGTTCCTGGGGTACCTAGCCTCGGTCGATAGCCTGGATTTTCAGAATCTTAAACAAGCAACCTTAGCTGGCACCGTTATGGCCAGCTTCACCGTCGAAAATTTCGGTACCACTCAGTTGGAAGCCGTAACGCTCGACGATATTCACGGACGCATGCGTCTATTCACCGACATGATCCAAGTGACCGGCAACTAATCCTCACTACCCAACGGAGAAATCATGATGAAGATCGGAAAACACCTTTTTACCTCCGAGAGCGTTACCGAAGGCCATCCTGACAAGATGGCCGATCAAATTAGCGATGCCGTGCTAGACGCTGCCCTAACGGACGATCCAACCAGTCGCGTGGCCTGCGAGACCCTCATCACCACCGGCCTGGTGGTCGTGGCGGGCGAGATTACAACCAAAACTTACATCCCTGTCGCACAACTGGTACGCGAAGTGGTGCGCGGAATCGGCTACGACCACAGTTCTAAAGGCTTCGACTGCAATACCTGCGGCGTAATCGTGACCCTGGATCAACAGAGCCCAGATATCGCCATGGGTGTTGACACCGGCGGCGCTGGCGACCAGGGCTTAATGTTTGGCTACGCCACCAACGAAACCCCAGAGCTCATGCCTGCCGCCATCCAATACGCTCACGCTCTGACCGGTCGGCTATCGGAAGTTCGCAAGAACGGCCTGTTGCCCTTCCTGCGCCCCGATGGAAAGAGCCAAGTAACAGTTGAATACGACGGCTCCAAGGTGGCCCGCATCGACACGGTGGTCATTTCCTCCCAGCACGATGAGGCCGTCAGCAATGAGATGCTGCACGCCGAGATCGAAAAGCAGGTAATCCGCGCTGCCCTCCCCGCCGAACTGCTTGACAAGCACACCAAGCTCTTCATCAACCCCACCGGCCGTTTCGTCATCGGCGGCCCCATGGGTGACTGCGGCCTCACGGGTCGCAAGATCATCGTGGACACCTACGGTGGTGCTGGCCATCACGGCGGCGGCGCCTTCAGTGGCAAGGATCCCAGCAAGGTGGATCGCTCAGCCGCCTACTTCGCCCGGTACATCGCCAAGAACATTGTGGCTGCGGGCCTGGCCGACCGCTGCGAGCTGCAGCTCGCCTACGCCATCGGCGTCGCCGAGCCAGTATCGGTCAGCGTAGAGACCTTCGGCACCAACCATGTTTCTGAAGCAGCCATTGTCAAAGCCGTTCAGGAGGTCTTCAGCTGCACCCCCAAGGCCATGATCGAAACCCTGGCTCTGCGCAGCCCGATCTATCGCGCCACGGCCTCCTACGGCCATTTCGGCCGCCCCGATTTCAGCTGGGAGCGCACCGATAAGGTGGAGGCCTTGAAGGCCGCTGCGAAATAAGAAACCTCTCCCATCCCAACAAAAATGCCAGGCATAGCCTGGCATTTTTGTTGGTAGTTATAACGAATCACCAAACCTTGCGGCCAGCAACCCAGGTGCCCTGGATCTTGCCAGGCAATTCCCAGCCTTTGAAGGGCGTGTTGAAGGATTTGCTCTGAATGAAGGCGCGATCGACGCTAATTTTGCCGTTGGGATCGACCAGAACAAAATCGGCAGGATTACCCACGGCCAGGCTGCCGAGGCCCTGCTTATCGAGATTGAAGGCCCTAGCCGGACCAATGGTGAGGAGTTCCACAGCGCGAGTTAAACTGATGACCTTGCGATTCACCAACAGTTCCAGAGTCAACGGCAGAGCCGTTTCTAAGCCAATGACACCAAAGGCGGCGATGGGGAGTTCGCACTCTTTGTCATCCCAAGTGTGGGGCGCATGATCAGTGGCAATAGCGTCCACTGTGCCATCTGCCAGCGCTTCGAGAATGGCGTCGATATCTGCCTGAGTGCGAAGCGGTGGGTTCATTTTAAAATCAGCGTCAAAGCGTCCTAATTCTTTGTCGGTAAGTGCAAAGTGGTGTGGCGTCACTTCGCAGGTGACTCGCAGCCCTTTTCGCTTGGCCTCACGAACCATGGCCAGGCTGCTCTTCGTGGATAGGTGAGCGAAGTGAACGTGGCCGCCGGTGTACTCGGCCAGCACAAGATCCCGAGCCACCATGACTTCCTCGGCGGCACTGGGAATGCCAAGGCAACCCAGGCAAGCGCTAACTGCGCCTTCGTTCATGTAGCCCTTACCCGAAAGATTAGTGTCTTCTTCGTGGGCCACAATCGGCACATCGATCCAGGCTGTGTATTTCAGAGCCCTCCGCATGATGGCCGCATTCATCACGGGCTTACCATCGTCGCTGAAGGCCACGCAACCGGCGCCTTTGAGGGTGCCGTAATCGGCTAGCTCCTCGCCTTCCATGCCCCGAGTAAGGGCTCCAATGGGGAAGTAGCGGCAGAGATCCGCCTTAGCGGCACGCGTAAGCATCATCTCGGTGATCGCAACGGAGTCGTTGATCGGCTTGGTGTTGGCCATGGCACACACCGACGTAAACCCGCCGGCCACAGCCGCCCGGCTACCCGTTTCAATATTTTCCTTGGCAGTCTGCCCTGGCTCCCGAAAATGCACATGTAAATCAATGAGTCCTGGCAGCAGCAAGCTGCCATTGGCATCGATCACCTCGGCACCCTGGGCCTGCGCCTCGGCAACATCGCCGATTGCGGCGACTTTTCCATCAACCACTAGCAGGGAACCGGATTCATCGAGTTTCTGGGCGGGATCCAGAAGACGGGCATTTCTTATGAGCAAGGACATGGGCACCTCAATGGATACCTCCATGTTAGCCCGGCCCGGTCATTTGGCGATGGTGGTCCTCCACCTCGCGGCAATCCCTACCAAACGTAATCGCGTATATCGCTACCCACCGGTATTTGCTGATCGGGGAGCGCAGCCTAGCGCTTACTCGGCCTCGACGACCTCGAGAATATCGTCGTCTTCCTCAGAAAAATCCCCTTCTTCAACAAGGATCTTCTTAATCCGACAGGCCTCCGGAGCGTTGATATAGAAAGGCGTTCGCGCAGAATCCGTGCCTTCCATGAGAACAAGGGCCTCATCTTCTTCAACTTCCTGCCCCACCTGGACGAATACGTCCACCACGGTGCCTGGCCATTCTGCCCTGATCATCATGCGCGCTCCCGTTTACTAGGGGGAAGGTATGGTAAAGCCCCGAAATGCGCAAGACGCCTTGCGAAAAAAATCACGCGGGCTCCGCATCCTTCTTTCGTGGCAGAAAGCCAATCCCCAACGCGAGGCTTAGCGCCAAAAGCATTCTGAGCACCAAAAGCTGTCGAGAGATCCGATGGGCCTTGGCGTGGAGTATGCGATCAGGATGATTCTCTGACAGGGTTTGAATGGGAACCTGTGCCCTTTCCCGAATATCCGCGAGTTTAGGCGTCAGAATGAAGGAACTGGCCAAGCACATCAAGAGCGCCACAAGCGCAGCAGCGCTCCAAAGGCGCATAGGGCCAAGGCCGTCCATTTCCTTGAATTCTTCCAACCATCGTGGAACCCAGCTAAGGCCCAGTGCCAAGGCAAAGGCTCCCCAAGCGGCCCAATCCAAACGCACCAATGTGGCACCCACGATTCGGCCAGCCGTGTCTCGATCATTCAAAACCTGAAATGTGGTGGGAGCCTGCAGGAAAGCAAATCCCAGGGCCATCCCCAGCCAAATCAGTAGCAGGCCCATGGAGATTGCATCCAGGCGGCGAAGAGTCTTCTCCGTCATGACGTCAGTAACTCCACTCGTTGTACGGCATTTGATTCGTTCCAATATCCGTTGAACCACTGCGGATTCGGAAGATCCCCACCTCTGCATCGGGATTATCTGGGTCCGGTTGTTCGTTTTCAACGGTCCAGGTTTCCCGAGAGCCGGTCATGGGATCCACTGGGATATCGCGCAAATAGCCGAGCTCACGGAGTCGACCAATGCTTCCGGGGTATTTCCCTCGATCGGCCCGATGCTGTTCCAACGCGTGATTGAGTTGAAAGAGATCCTCTTTCAGAACGGCTTCCCGAGCGACCCTCGTTTGGTTGCGGTATCCCACGATTCCCACGGTGGTCAGCAGGGCCAGAATGGTCATGGCCACGATGAGTTCGAGGAGCGTGAATCCGCGTTGATGTTTCGAAGAAACCATGGGCTCACCTTACCACAAAGCAGAAGGCCGAACCCGTGGGCTCGGCCTTCTGCTGCGAATGATCAAGGACTTAAGACAGACTCGTCGCGATGATTTTCTCCATGGTGAAAAACTCCAGGAGATCGCCCTCTTTGAGGTGATCAAACCCATCGAGGCTGATACCACAATCGAGGCCATTCTTAACTTCATGGACATCTTCCTTGAATCGTTTGAGGCTCTTCAAGCCGCCTTCCCAGACGGTTTCCTCGCCGCGCTTGACGCGAACCTTGTAGCCCTTCTGGACCTTGCCTTCGGTGACGAAGGAAC
The DNA here is from genome assembly GCA_020048105.1 of Deltaproteobacteria bacterium. GTDB lineage: Bacteria > Acidobacteriota > Holophagae > Holophagales > Holophagaceae > JAYREN01. The sequence goes on from JAIFMW010000104.1 coordinate 8,372, forward strand.
CCGCGATCATGTTCTTGTCGATCTTGAAGAGCTGGCGGATTTCAGCCACGCCCTGCACCGTTTCCTTGTCGGTGGCCTCGAGTAGGCCCACCATGGCAGCCGTGATCTCCTCCGTCACCTTGTAGATGATCTCGTGATAGCGGATTTCGACGCCTTCTTCCTGGGCCAGTTCCTCAGTCTTACGCTCGGCTTTGACGCCGAAGGCAATGATCGTGGCCTTGGAAGCCTCGGCCAACAAAACGTCGTTTTCTGTGACCGTGCCAGCCGCGGAATGAATGATCCGCACGCGCACTTTTTCGGTGCCCAGTCGCTCGAGGCTGCCCACCAAGGATTCCACGGAACCCGAGGTATCGGCCTTGATGATGAGCGGCAATTCCTTGATCTGGCCTTCCTTGAGGGTGCTGAAGAGATTCTCCAGTGTGACCCGCTGTTTGGCATGAGCTGTAGCCTTGGCCTTTTCTTGACGGAACGCCACGATGGTGCGGCCCTTGGCTTCGTCTTCAACCACCTGAAAATTATCACCCGACATCGGGACTTCTTCGAAACCGAGGATCTGCACAGCCGTGCAAGGTCCGGCTTCCATGATGCGGTTGCCGCGATCATCGAACATGGCACGCACGCGACCCATGGTGGCACCGGCGACGAAGATGTCTCCGGCCACCAAACGGCCCTGTTGGACCAGCACCGTAGCCACGGGGCCGCGACCACGATCTAGCTTGGCTTCGAGGATGCTACCCGCCGCGCGACAATCGTAGACCGCCTTTAGTTCCTTCATGTCGGCAACCAAGAGCAGTGTTTCGAGCAATTCGTCGAGTCCCTGCTTGGTCTTGGCAGAAACACCAATGCTGGGCACATCGCCACCGTAGGTTTCGGTTTGAATGTTGTGCTGCAACAGCATCTGCTGAACGCGATCCGCGTTGGCCTGGGGCTTGTCGATCTTGTTTATGGCCACGACCATGGGCACGCCCGCAGCCTTGGTGTGGTTGATGGCTTCGATGGTCTGAGGCATCACACCGTCGTCGGCGGCCACCACGAGAATGACGATGTCCGTTACTTTGGCGCCGCGAGCACGCATCTTCGTGAAGGCTTCGTGGCCCGGCGTGTCGATGAAGACCACTTGGCGCATATCACCGGTATTGGGATCTTTCACATCCACGTGATAGGCACCAATGGCCTGCGTGATACCACCGGCCTCGCCGGAGGCAACCTTGGAGGAACGAATAGCGTCCAACAGTGAGGTCTTGCCGTGATCCACGTGGCCCATGATGGTAACCACGGGGGGTCGGGGCAGCTTCTCACCAATGGCTTCGCTGCTCTCTTCCTGCGTGAGCTGGACATCTTCTTCGAAGCTAACGATGTCAGCCAGGAAGCCGAATTCACGGGCCAGTTCCTTAGCGAGATCGGTATCCAAGGGCTGGTTGATGGTGACAAACATGCCACGATGCAACAGCTTGGCCATGACATCCTTGGCGGCGCGATTGCACTTCTCGGCCAGTTCCTTGACGGTCACACCCTCGGACAGCATGACGATGCCGATTTCGTCGTCGATGTATTCAGTGGCAATCTGCTGAGCACGGGAACGGGGCTGGCGCAGCTTGAGATCCATCTCCTGCTGCTCTTTGGTGTAGCCCTTCTTCTTCTTGCCATGGGCAGAGGCACCGCGACCGGGACCCTTTTGGGCATTGGGATCGATGGGACCGGTATTTGGAATCACAGGACCGCGGCCGGGCCCACCACTCGGGCGACCCCCGGGGCCACTCGGCCGATAGGGACCGCTGGGGCGAGCACCGGGACCACCGCCTGGGCGAGCACCGGGGCCACTGGGACGTGAGCCACCAGGCCCACTCGGACGGCTTTGACCGCCAGGACCACTCGGACGGCTTGGACCACCAGGGCCGCTGGGACGGCTCGGGCCACCCCCAACGGGCCGAGGCTGAGGCAACTGTATGTACCGAGCCGGCTGCTGAACCCGTGGAGCCGGTGCAGGCGTGTCGGACATCGTGATCTTGGTGAACCCACCCTCGGGTTGAAGCTGGCTAATGGAGGGCAGCGATGAGAACCGTCGCACGGCAGGATTTGGCACGGGTTCGTGCTTGATTTCACCCTTCCCGGTGTTTGTTGCCATCGGCAACACCGTCTTTTCAGGCTGCGGCATACCCGAACGGCGAACCTGGCCTGAGGGTGCTTGTCCGGGCTGGCCAGGGCGCTGAATTACGGCCTTCGCACCCGGCTCGGCCTTGGGCCTCGGCGCGGGAGCCTGGGGAAGCTGAATATAGCGCGCCGGTTCGCTGGGCTTGGGTGTCGGAGCCGGAGCCTGCGAAACGCGCAGTCGGGAAAAAGATTGGGACGGATCCACAGGCGCCACCACAGCCGGCACCGGCGCAGGAGCTGGGGCGACAACCGCAGGAGAAATGACCACAGTCGGCTCAGCCTTCACCGTTTCCGGGGGAGGAACGGCAGCCTCCGGGAGCGCAGCCTTCTTCACCAGCACTGCTGGGGCGTGGGCGGGAGGCGCCGGTGGGGCAGAAGCGACGGCCGAAGCAGGCGCGGGGTGCGCCTTGACGACTCGGACGGGAGCCTGGGTTCGAGGGGCTGGGGCCGGCTCTTCCGTGCCTTTCGGCTTGGATTCGAACACACCCTGTAGGAGGGCGGCTTGGTCGTCGGTCAGGTTGGAGCTATGGCTTTTGCCAGCGATGCCGAGACGCTTTTCGAGCACGTCGATGACATCGGTGTTGCTCACGCCATGATCTTTGGCAAATTGGTTGATGCGCAGCATGAAAGGGCTTACCTCAATCGTTGTTGATGTGCGGAAGAGATTCAGCGACTCGCCTATTCTCCGAAACGCTTATGCACGGCATCAATCAGTCGGAAGGCAAGATCCTGATCCATACCGTCCACACTGAGCAACTGATCGACCGTGACAGTGTACAGCGATTTGGCATCCGAGAAGCCCGCTGCCAAAAGTTGCTTGGCCAT